>QHXM01000226.1 GCA_003222945.1 Acidobacteriota bacterium | reverse complement strand
ACTTCATGACCACAGCCAGAAAGGTATAAAACTACATTTGGATATAAGCACTTACAAGTCCGTACATGACAGTTCCACAGTCCAGCAAAACCTTTATTTCCGCGAGTGCTTCGTCGCGTCTTCCTAATGCGGACAAATACATTGCGTACCAATGATGAGCAGTCGCATAGTTTGGATTTAGGTCGATTGCTCGCCTGAACTCATTTTCCGCGCCCTCCCAGTTCCAATCGTACAGTTCATCAATCATCGCCAGCGAAGCGTGGGCTTCGGCCAGCTCGTCATCAATCCTCAACGCGTTGAGAGTGGCTGCTTTTGCTTTGGGCATTGCCTCATTTGGCGAGAACTCACCGACCTGGCTTAACACACTGTAGCAATCAGCCAGACCAACATAGGCGTCTGCGTAATCGGGATCGAGACGGATGGCTTGCTCGAAGGATTCAAGACCTTGCTTCATGCCTTCCCGGGTCCGCTTGTTCCAGAAGTATCGCCCCTTCAAGTAGAGCTGATAAGCTTCGGCGTTCCGAGTGTGGTGCCGGGTCAATCGCGTTTTCTCATCACTAGAGAACTCCAAACGCAGGGCGGTGGCCATGTCCTGGGCCAACTCCGTCTGTAATGACTGAAGATCGCTGATTCTGCGTTCGTACTGATCACCCCAGAGGTGCGTTCCATCTCGCGCGTCAACCAGCTCGCTACTTATCGATAGTTCGCCGCCGCGCACTTCAAGCCTTCCGATTAAGACGGCTTGCACGCCCAATTCGCTCCCGACTTTTTGCGCATCAATCTGCTTTCCTTTGTACCGAGAAACTGAGTTGTGGGCGATTATCTTGAGACGAGACACGTGCGAAAGACGATTGATGAGATTCTCTGTGAGCCCTTCCGACAGATAGTCCAACTCCGGGTCGTTGCTGAGATTGGTAAACGGCATGACGGCCACGGACTCAATAGGTCTTGCCGCGCTTCCTGACCGGGCGTTGCGAATAATGATGCCGGTGATTAGAAGCGCCACCGCCAGGGCCGCAATCACCAACAAACCCAGCAATGCACTCCTACGCCTGCGGTTTCTCGGGGTCGCGAGACTCAGCGCTGAGGTGGGCCGGATGGTTTCGGCGACCTGGGCCGTCGGCGTCTTGACTTCGGTTCGGGGCGGCGGCTCTTCCGAAGTTTCCTCTTCTTCACTAACGATGCGGGCTCGGACACGCCTCCGGATCAGCACGCCGGTCTCTTCGTCTGCCAACTCCGTAACCGGTGCCACAAAACGGTAGCCGAGTTTGGGAACGGTCTCGATGTAAGAGTGTTCGCCGTTGTCATCACCCAGGGCCTTGCGCAGCGCCCAGACGTTCCGCGCGAGGTTGGATTCCTCGACAAAGGAGTCGGCCCAGACGCGCTTCATCAATTCATCCTTCTCAACCACGTGTCCACCGCTGCGAACCAGCACCAGCAGCGTCTCGAACGCCTTGGGCGTGAGTGAAATCGGCTTGCCCTGCCGCAGCAAGAGACGCTCGGCGGTCTCCAAATGGAACTCGCCGAGTTCGTAGATGTGGTTGATTTGCTTGCTCATAGCCGGACGGAGAACGTTTGGAGAATTTTGCAAGAAATTTCCAAAGACTTTTCTGCCACGCTGCGCCTAATCTCGTCGCCGTTCGAGGGCGAATAGGCAAATCCGACGGGGGAGAAGGTCGGGATGCGGCCCGCATTTTAGTCCCAGGCTGGGCGCGCGAGCAAGCAATCTTTAGCCGCGCCGCCATACGTCAAGTGAAGAGAAGACGCACCGAAATCACAGTCGAGATTGATGAGGTGATTCACGCTGTCAATCATCGCCGTTGGTTAATCCGCGCATGGTGCCCGGCTTGCGACAGCGTAGCCCATATGCTCACGCCGGAGCAGGCGGCGGCAATGGCCCGTGTGACGGTGCGCGCGGTCAACCGGCGAGTGGAAGACGGCAGCGTTCATTTCCTGGAGACGGCGGATGGACGGTTGTTGGTTTGCGGTCAATTCGTTGGATTGGTTGATCACCGAAGTAGGAAGTTGAAACTCAAATGAGGAACATAATTAATAGGTGCAGTTCGCGTATGCGGTTGGCGCTCGCGCTGCCGTTGATTTTGTTAGTCATGACCCAGACTTTATTGCCTGGAAGCTCGGCAATTGATAAAGGACGAGCGGCGACTGACCCTACCAGAGGTAATCCGATCACCACACACCAACGTGGATCGCTTCGCCCCGACGATCCTCTGATAACAAACCGCGCGCGCGGAGGCGGTTCGGACATCAGTGCGTTTGAGTCGCAAGTCTTTGTCGCGCAGCCAAAGATTGCTTTTGCTTCCAACCGCAGCGGCAACTTTGAGATTTATGTGATGAACTCGGACGGCTCGAATCCAACACGCCTGACCAATAATCCGGCGCTTGATACCAATCCGTCATTCAGTGGGGACGGCAGCAAGATTGCTTTTGAGTCTTACCGCGACGGAAACGAGGAAATTTATGTGATGAACGCGGATGGCACAAATCAGACTCGCCTGACCAACAATCCGGCAGGGGATGGGCTCCCGGCGTTCAGTCCTGATAGCAGTAAGATTGCTTTTGTTTCTAACCGCGAAGGCAACGCGGAAATTTATGTGATGAACGCAGACGGCTCGAATCAAGTCCGTCTGACTAACAATCGTACTTTCGCTTCGTATCCATCATTCAGTCCCGACGGCAGCAAGATTGTTTTTAATTCCAGCCCCGACGGCAGCGACTATGAGATTTATGTGATGAACGCGGACGGCTCGAATCAAATCAATCTCTCCAACAATCCGGCGTTTGAAAGTGATCCGACATTCAGCGGTGACGGCAAGATTGCTTTTGTCTCCGACCGCGACGGTAACTCTGAAATTTATGTGATGTCGGCAGGAACCACGACCGCCACCGCAACTTCGACGGCGCAGTTGCCGCCGGTCGGCTTCAGCTTCGCCGGACTCACATTCGATATCAAGACGACCGCGACGTTCACCGCTCCAGTCACGGTTTGCTTCTCGGTGCCCTCGGTTACGGACCCGACAATCTTCTCAGGATTGAAACTTCTGCACAGTAAAGGTGGTGTGCTCGTCGACCGCACAACCAACTCCGACTTCGCCACCAAGACCGTATGCGGCCAGGTGAACTCACTCTCTCCGTTTGTGTTGGTGCAGCCGGTCGAGCCGCGACGCGCGAAGCGCAGCACGCTTGACGGACTGATTGCTCTGCGCGCTTCGCCAAACCTTAAGCGACGCGTTGCCGAAGAACTCGACGATGTGATCGCGCATTTGTCAGCGTCGCTTGATCCGTCGTTGTGGGTTGACGGATTTCACCTGGATCAGAAAGAGATCGCCAAAGCGCAGAGCTTATTCGCTGAAGGCGACAACGATCTCGCCAGCGGCAAACGGCAATCCGAAGCCATCGCTGATTATCGCGCAGCGTGGGAACACGCGATGAAGGCCATCGGCAAAGGATGATGAATGACCCCTCTGAGAAACTCGGTGCGATCTCGCTGTCTCTGTGGTGTCGTTTTTCGATCCGGTTTCACCACAGAGGCGCAGAGAACGACCGAGCGCCACGGAGAACGACAGAAACTTGAAGGAGGTTTACGTACAATGTCTACCGTTTATTTCGCCAGCCAACGAAAATTCTTCTTACTCCTGCCGCTGATTTTTTTGCTCAGCGCGAGCGCCGCCTTCGCGCAGGGCACGGCTTTCACTTTTCAGGGAAAGCTCGGCGACTCCGGCTCACCCGTGAACGGCAGCTTCGATATGCAGTTCAAATTGTTTGACGCCCCCTTTGACCCCGACCACCCAAACAGCAGCACGCAAATCGGCCCGACCATCCCGATGGGCACTCCGCTGGTGGTTCAAGTAACGAACGGCGTCTTTACCGTGCAGCTCGATTTCGGCGCAACCGCCCTTCCCGGCGACGACCGCTTTCTGGAGATCGGCATCCGCAGGAATAGCGCGGAGCCATACACCCCGCTGTTACCGCGCTCAAAGATTACTTCGTCGCCTTACGCCATTCGCAGTTTGAATGCGACGGACGCGGACGGCCTTTCATCGGCTTGTGTCGGCTGCATTCTAAGTTCGCACATCAACTCGGTGGACGCGAGCAAGCTGACCGGCACACTGCCAGCGAGCGCGATTTCTGCGAGCAGCCTTCCTGCGGGTAACGGCAATTACATTCAGACCAATCCATCATCGCCGCAATCCGGTGATTTCAACATAAACGGAAGCGGCACAGTAGGCGGAACTGTGAGCGCCAATATCGTGAATGCGACGACGCAATACAACATTGTCAGTCCTGCAACGGGAAGTAGTGTTCGCCTGCTGGGTATATCGGGCTTCGGCGACACCAATACATTTCTGGGCCGCGACGCGGCGGCGTTGAATCCGACCGGCAATTTCAACT
>QHXM01000225.1 GCA_003222945.1 Acidobacteriota bacterium | reverse complement strand
AAGTTGCTCTACGGCTGTCTGAATATTTCCGAGCGGGTCTGGATGTTTTGCTGCCAGTTCGCGCCCAAGCGCCAACGCTTTTTCAAGCGCGGTTGAGGCCGCAGCAAGTGCCTCAGTGTCCTTGTGTCCTGTGACGTTTAGAGCCGCTTCTTCCGCGCTGCTGTGCGCCGCGCGTGCGGCTGCGGCGCGTTTCGCTAAACTATTGGCCTGACCTAGAGCGACCTGAGCATCGTCTTTCTTCTTTTTCAAATCGGGGTCATCGGGACTTTTCGCAAGGCTAGCTGTGGCTGCATCCAGGTCCTTCTGTTTTTGATTGATGGCATCTTGCCAGTTATCTGCTGCGCCTTTTGATCCCAGTAAATCTATCAGAGCCAGGCTGAAGGTGTTGGAAGGCATATATGACGGGAGTCGAGTGTGCGCTTTGAGGTCCGCCACGCCCTGAGAAATCCCATCCACCAGACCGTGCGAATAGAGTTGCTGAGCGAGGCCCGTAAATTTCGGGTCGTTGAGAAGATTTTTAATCCCTTCGAAAAGGTTTCTGCCGCGCTTGTTTATTATCGAAGAGAATATTTCGTTGACGGCGCTACAGACTAGGCTGATGAAGAGATAGACAAAAATAACGCCGATAGCTACTTCAAGGATGGTTGAACCGAACATGGGGGTGCTCCTTTCCGAGCGAGATGTTAAATGAAACCTCCTCGCAGCAAGCTGTGCGGGGAATTAGACCTTTAAGGATCGATCAAAGACTGAAGCTGAAATTCATCGGCATGAGAAAAAAGGCTGGAAATCAGTCTAACGAAGAATGGTCCGTTCGAGCCAACCGATGAGAAGAAAACGTAGGCACAATAGTCTCGATCTGAGCAACTGTCAAGAGTTTTGTAGCTCTAAAGCTGCACGCTTATAGACGCTACCAAAATAATTTGCGGCTTCGACTGACGACGCATAGACGAACATTGATGCGCTGGTCCGCAAAGCCATCCCCGGCTGCTCAGAAAAAGGTGGCTTTCAGTTTTATAGATGAAGGTCGCCTCTATTTATAGAGGCGGTTTCGCTAACCACTAAAGGCTTGTGCACTACGCCTTTCTAACCGGATACTCGCCAGCCTGAAGTCTTTCTGCAAGTTCGGTGAGCGTTGCAAACTTTATGTCCACTGCCTTTGAGATTTCAGCGATGAACCGTTCGATGTCGAAGAAGTCTTTGATATATTTCGAGTGGTTCGTCAATATCACTGGAACACAACTTAGTTTTGTCGCCCGCGCTCTCAAACGTATCGCCGCAATCATCTCCTTCAGCCCAGCGTAATCAAGCTGGCTTATGTCTGCGACCATGTACTTGCCCGCGAGGCTTGGCCTTATAGCTTTGTCATAGACGCGCGCAAGTCGTGACGATCTTCCGACCTCTGCCCATTCCTGATTAGCGTAGTCAGTCTTACCTTCATTCTCTTTCGCGCCGCGCGAAGATTTCTGCCCGGCTTGTCGAACCGCTTTCAAAACGGTCTGCCTGAAAGACTGCCGCCGCGAGAGCGTGAAATGAAAGATGGGCACGCAGATGATTGGTTCCGTTTTGTCCGAGACGCGTCGAGCGTCTTCCATGAGCGGATAAAAGGGCAGGAAACTCTCTTCGCAATCCGTGTAGTCAAATCGTAGATTGCGCGTGTTGACGCTGAGGCCGCCGACGATGCTCATGTCAAAAACTATCCCGAGCTTTACCAGAAGACTAAGCGCAAACTTTGATGGAGCGATGATGGATGCACCGGCGCGGAAAGCAACGCACCTGTAAGCAGGATCGAGCGGGTGTAAAAGTTCTTCCAGATATGTTTTACTTTCGGCGAGCATCGAATAGGCTGTGTCCTGGTCGTAGTTAGGAAGCGCCCAGTCTCCTGACAGAATCCACCGACCATTTTTATACTGAACTTTCGACCACTGCGGGTGAACGTGAAGTTGAATGTCCTGACCGTGACGGAATGCTTCGCGCACGTGATCGTCCCATTCATCGGCCAGAGGTTTTAGCTCCTTGTGTTTGTCCTGAAACTTTCTGAATGCGAGTTGTTGCATCACCTCAACGTTGAATGTGCTTCGCACTCCGTAGCTTTCATAAATCCTGCGAAGCTCTTTCATGGGATGAAACTGGATTTGCGCAATACGGCCTGAGCCATTGCCGCGCAACTCCCAGTCATCCGTTAGCGCCAGGTGAATCGTAGTGTCAGGCATTGTTTTCTGGTAATTTGAAATGAATATAAGGCGCGCTTTATGCTTAGCGACTCCAGCGTCTTGGCGAGAAATAATCTCACGCTGGAGGGCAAAGACGCAAAGCGTAAGGCGCGAAGAAAATAAGGTCCAAAGGCAAGTCTCGTCCAGATGAAATCGTTATAATAATGCTGAAGCCTTGCTACATTCTCTTCATAATACTTACGGCCTGCGCGCTCTCTACGAATTCAGTTGCGCAAACCGGTGCGCCGAGCGTGAGATTAGCCATACTTGACTTTGGCGAGACTGAAACCGCGCGTCGCGCATCCTCAAGACTCGCGCTCGCGCTCTCGTCCAACAATGATTTTTCGTTGATAGACCGCGATGAGAGTCGCGCGGCTGCGCTGGGCGCTGGCTACAAAGGCTCGCTCAATATGTCTTTGCAGGAGGCGCGCGATCTTGGCGCGGCAACGGGAGCGGATTTCTACATCACGGGCGACGCTCAAACCATCAGACGTTCATCGTCCGCGCGTCCTGCTTATTACGAATCCTACGCCTCCGTCTTCATCGTCAGCGCGCGAACGGGCAAGTTGGTTTTGTGGGATCGCCCAAGCTTTGAAGCCGCGTCGCCCGTTGAAGCCGAAGAATCTTTGCTCAAAGAGTTGAACAGTAAAGCAGAGCGTTACGTTAATTCGATTCGTAAAGCGCTGGAAGCAGAACGCCAGATGCGCGCACAAATGATTTCAGATGCGGGCGCTTCACCACCGGTCATCGAAGATGCGCCGGATGACGAAGCGAGTGCCGCGCGTGAAGGCGTAAGACTGCCGCAGCCCTATCGCCGCCTGCGCCCCTCTTATACAGAAGAGGCCGCACGCGCCGAAGCGGAAGCCACAGTTGATGTTGAGGTCGAGATTGACACGAACGGCGAAGTCTCCGGTGTAGAAGTTGTGCGCTGGGCCGGATTCGGTTTGGATGAAGCGACCACGAGCACCGTTAAGCAATTACACTTTCGCCCCGCCGTGCGCGATGGGCTTCCTATTCCGATGCGCGTCCTGCTGCGCTATAATTTCCGAAAGCCTCCGAAGTAAGGCAAAAGGTAAAAGGCAAAAGTAAGGAGTTTAGAAACTTGAAGCGTCTTTGTCTGTTTTTCATTTACCTTTTACCTTTTTCCTTTTGCCTTTTACCTTCACTTAGCGCAACGAGCGCATCAAGTGATATTCGGCTCGCCGTCTTCGATGATGTCTGGGAGACTGTGCGCGAGCGTTCGTTTTATAAGCGTAGGCATAGCGGTGCGCGAAGTCGGAGGCTTACCTGTCGTTGTTTCCGTCGAACAAGGCTCAGAGGCCGAGCGCGCAGGAGTTCGCGCGGGCGACCGTGTCACAAAGATTGACGGCGAAGACGCGCTTCGTTTGTTCGCACGACGGTTGAAGGAGCAGGCTGGCTCGTCAACTCTTGCGGCGGCGCGCGTGCAGGCTATGTCGAAGCTGTTTGACGGAAAGCAAGACACTTCGCTCAACGTCAGTTGGACCGGCTTCGATGGCCTCGAGAGAACGGCGACGCTCAGGCGCGACTGGAGCGAGCGCAACATGGGTGTGCGCGTGCGGCGCGCGGGCAAAGTTGGCATAGTCGAATTTGATGTCTTCACACAAGCGAGCGCAGTTGATTTCATGCGCGCACTTATGGACCGACTGCGCGGCGTGCGCGGGCTTATCATTGATCTCAGGAATAACGGCGGCGGCGAAGCGGACGCTATGGCGGAAGTCGCCTCTGCCTTTCTCCCGCATGGCATGAGTCTGGGGCGCTTCACGGACCGCAGCCACAGCATTCAGTTCGAGCCGCAAACGCGCGCCAATATGCTCTACGCCGCCTATGCTATTGAGAGCTTTAATGCTCCGGTTGTCATACTCACTTCGGCGCGAACCTCCAGCGCCGCTGAAATCTTCGTCGCGGCGATGAAGGACGCGCGCCGCGCATTCATCGTAGGCCAGACTACCTGCGGCTGTGTTCTGGCAATACGCCGCCGCCACATCCTGCCGGACGGCGGCGAACTGGACGTGAGCGAGATGGATTATTACACCGCCGAAGGCAAGCGGCTGGAAGGCGAAGGTCTTGCGCCTGATCTAAGCATCAAACTTGAGCGTCAAGACCTGCACGCGCACCGCGACCGCGCAATGGAGCGAGCCATCGAACGCTTAACAAACAAGAGCCGCAATTAGCCGGGAGCGCAAGGCTGTTGCCTGCATTGAGCGCTTGAGCGCGAACAAACAGTTAGATTGCTGATGCAATTTTGCAGTCGAGCCGCCTGCGCTCCCAGCTTTTGGAACATTCCTGAAGTCGCGGCGTGTCTTATTGACAAAGCATTTCCCTTTCCACCTTGCAAGAAGAGCATCAGATGAAAACGAGAGTCTGGTTTATAGCAATCGCAGCAACGTTTCTTTTCGGATTGGTCGGCTGGACAGGTCTCGGGCAAAGGTCGCAACGTACGACGCCGAAGCAGACATGGGAGTACAAGGTCATATACGTGCCTGGAGCGCGCAATCTTTCGGAGAAGGCCATGAACGATATGGGCGCGCAGGGTGGGAGCTTATAACCTTCCAAGCCATCAACAACGAAGGCGTGACAATCGGCGCGGGAAACTATTTCTTCAAACGCGCAAGAACGAACCAGCCTTAACATTCTTAACAATAGGCATTGATGGATTTCTGAGAAAGCGCGAAGCTATCGCGGTAGCCGGATACTACTCCGCGCGCCCGTCTTCGATTGCGAAGTTGAAAAGGAGTCTTTTGCGATGAACCTACGAAAGCATGTCGCCGGATTTATTATATTCTCAACAATCGTCGGCAGCGCCGTCCTTATTAACGCATACCTGAGCGCTCCTGCAAACAGAGTTCGCACTGTGCTGATTAGCAAGACTGTTCCCCAAGCTCCTGTTGAGGCATCGCAGCCGATTAAATTTAAAGTCCTACAAGTTTCGCTAGACCTCGCGAATAATAAGAGTTACACGGAACTTTGTCTGGAACGCCAACCAGGTCAGCCAGCGCCCGAAAGAGTTTGGGTCACGACAATCTTCTTTACGCCTGAACATCCCGGAATAGTCAGTATGAGCAAGGTTGCGATTCGCCAACCGTTCGCGCAAAGCGATCAAAGCGATTTCGTGGCGATGGCTTCGGGTAGCTCGTTTGCCGCTCCGTATGGGAGCGGATTTTTCGCACGCGTTTATGTCTCGACCGATTATTCTGATTATTCCAACTTCCCGGACGAAACTTTCGTCCGCGACATTACAGGCGCGATACCTGTTGTCATTCAGTGGCGGAACATAAAATACACGCCCCAAACCACTGTCAAGAAGTTTACCCGCTGAATGTTCGTGCAAGTTTCACCCACGTTCTTCATTCAAGATGCCGTGAAGTAACGAAGCGAGAGAGTGCCGCGAGCCGAAATCGCGCACGCTCTCGCTCGATGAACGGTATCAGGCGGACCACAATCGCCGGAGGATATTTCGATGAAGAACGATGAACACATCTCCCCGAAGTTCGGGTCGAGCAGGCTTTCAATCCAAAGAAGCGCAAACAATAGTAAGCTTTTTCTTACGCTCACTATCATCATGGCGATTCTTCTTTCGTCATGCGCCAAAGATAGAAAGCAGGATCAAGTCACTTACAATGCTACAGCCACGCCTTCCACTGTGGACGGGCGCATGTCTTCCAATACTGCTACCACAATGGAGAAACAGGAGCAGATTGCAGGTGAGGAAAAATCTCCCTTCAACACTGAATCCTATAGTCACCTGGACGAGAATCCTTTCCTTGATGTGGCGCACGCGCCGCTCTCAACATTCTCGATT
>QHXM01000230.1 GCA_003222945.1 Acidobacteriota bacterium | reverse complement strand
CCTGAGAAAGCGCATCTGGTTGAGGGAGCGGCGCTACAGTTGTATGACGCGCACGATATCTATGTCGCGCGCACCTACGCTTACATCGCTAACGGACAGGAGGGCGTCGCAATCGTTGACGTTGAGAATCCTGAGAAGCCGCAGCTTTACATGAAATACAACGCGCAGAATGAAGAAGGCGGACCGCTGAAAGACGCGAATCAAGTTAAAGTCGCAATGACGAACGCGAGCCTTTATGCCTATGTCGCGGACGGCGAAGGCGGGATGAAGATTCTTCAACTGACAGACCCTGAGACTATGCCGACCTACGCGGGCTTCAGTCCAAAACCGCAGCCGAAGCTCATCGCAACATTCAAGACGAGCGGTCCTGCGCTCGCAATCTCTAAAGGACTGGACCGCGACCGGGCGGTTGACGAGAGCGGCAATCAAACGGCTGTCTTCGGTCGTCGCGGCGCGCGTCCCTTCACTTTGGAAGAGATGCAGCGAATGTATCTGACGAAAGATGGCCGACTCTTCACGGTCTCCGACATCAGGCAATTGGATGACAAGACGCCGCTGCCGCGAACGCAGCAGAGCGCTCGACTCGACGAAGCATCGCCTTCGATGCAAAGGAGCGCAACTGCTATTGAAGCACAAAAGACTGCCGCTGCTTCTGCGACGAAAGCGAGTGCAATCTTCGGCGGCCTAGGACTCTTCTTCTGCGTACTCATAGGCTTGCGCAAAGTGCGCGCCTTGCGCCGTCACGGTCGCGGGCTGTAGTGGGAGATACAGCCTGTCTAGTAAAACTCTTGGAAGAGTTGTATGCTCTTCGCCGTTTTATTCAACCACCTTTGCCCGGAGACAAACTGATGCGAAGAATTCCAGCGACTCTACTCTTATCTGCAATCGCAGTGCTATCGGTTGCCTGCGCGAACAGCAGCGCTCCGACTAGCAGTGCTCCGAATAGTAATAGTTCAAACACCGTGAAATCCTATCCAGAGCAGAGCGCGCCCGCGACCACTTCCGCTCCGTCTGGAAGCGGAATGGGTAACAGCGGGAATAATAATTCAGTCAGAATCAAACCGCCGACGGTAAGATAGGTGTCATTGAAAGCTACAGTTCACGAAGAATCTTGTTCAATCGCCCGCTTCGGTCTCCTTCTACTGCACAAGACGTGCGAAAGGCTAAAAGGATGGAACTGCGCCCCATACTTCTATCATTCCTTCTCTTAATTTGTTTGAGCGCGACGATTGTGTCTGCGCAGACTACTGCTGTTGCCACAGCGTCTGATCCGCTCTCTGCGCTTCCCACTTCGGACGTTGTAGGGTTTATGGACCTCAAACGAATACTGACCGAGATCATCCCGCGCGTTCTTGCGAAAGACCCCGCGACCCTTTTGAAGTTGACGAGCGCGGTCAACGAATTGAACACGAAGACCGGCTTGAACATTCTTTCCATTGACCGCATCGCCGTAGGACTTCAATTCGTAGGAGCTAAGACGCGCAATGTTAAGAAGAATGATCTTGGCCTAGCCATCATCATGCATGGAGACTTCGACGCGGACGCGCTCGTCGCTTTTCTAAAGCGTGAGGCAAAAGGCAAGGGAAGCGAAGAGAGTTATGGCGGAAAGACAATTCACATAGAACCTCGTCCCGCTCCGCCCGAGAAAAAATCTGAGCGAGAGACAGGCGCTCTTTCAATTCTCGACGCTCACACTCTGGTCATAGGCGACCTGCCGCAGGTGCGCGCCACCATTGATGCCGCGTCGGGTAAAGGGCACGTGGACTCTTCTCTGGTTCAACTTGCGGCGCGCGACTCGAATGCATTGATCGGCGTGGCCGGAAATGTTCCTCCAGAGTTGATAAAAGATTTGCAATCGACGGCGTCAAACGATCCGACGGAGCAGGCCATAAGTAAGCTCATCGCCAACATCAAGCAGGTATTCGTCTCTTTCGGCGCAACGGCGGCAGACTTTGATGTGACTACGGGCGCGCGTCTGGGCACGTCAGAGCAGGCGCAGAGCTTAAGCGACATGCTTCTGGGGCTTCGCCAGAAGATCGGCGAAGAGGTGACGGACCAGCAGTTTCGTGATCTGCTCAACTCCGTACAGATTACCGCCGAGGGCGACGAGGTGCAGATGAAATCTGCAATCAAGACTGAAGTCGTGCAGGACATAGCCGCCTCCATAATTAAGGAGAATCAGCCACAGCCTAAAACAGCCAAACCAAAGCAGAAGCCAACGCATCGCAGAAGAGGTCGCCGTAGAAGGCATTGAGTTAAGGACCGTTTTCTCATTTTTGCGGATTAAGGATACAATAGGAGTCGTGCGACTCTTCGGTGCGGCCTGCGAGTTGTCGCATCAGAATAAAGAGTGGCCCGCAGAAGAATTCCATTCATCAAATACCTCTATTTAATCGGTGTAGATCATGTCGAAAGTTTCAAGAGCAATAGCCTCTCTAACACTCTTAATCTTACTCATAGCTTCGGCGAGCGCGACCGCCTTCCAGAGAAAGAGGCGCGCTCAGTCCAATCCATCCGCTCAGCGTAGAGCGAAAGTCAGAACAGACTCGGCTAGAGAGCGACGCGAGAAGACTTTTGAACTCGTATGGCGAACGGTCAACGAGGAGAACTTCGATCCAACCTTCGGCGGCGTGAATTGGACGGCGGTTTACTCGCGCTATTCAACGCGCGTGGCGCGAACGGCTTCAGATCAGGAGCTATACATTCTGCTTCAACAGATGCTCAACGAGATACCGCAGTCGCACTTTGCGATTATTCCGCCGGAGAATATTCCCAGGATAAGAGTGAAGAGGACGCAAGCCCTTAAAGCGGAAGGCCAACGGGATGAAGCGGGCGAGGATGTCGCGCTCGGCGACGAAGAGACCGAAAGCGATAACGCTGTGGCTACGCAGATGCTGAACGGCATAGGCGTTGACGTGCGCCTTCTAAACGGTCAAATCGTCATCACGCGCGTTGACGCCGACAGCCCTGCTTCGAGAGCGGGCTTGCGCACAGGCTTCATACTCAAGAGCGTTGACAACATACCGATCTTGAGCGTCCCGCCGAGCGTTGTGATTCCGCCTGAACTGCACATGAGGTTGCGCCAGAGAATTCTGGTTGATTATCTTGGCGGCGAGCCTGGAACAAATGTCAATCTCTCTTATCTTGATGAAGAGAACAAAGAACACGCGGTCACGATAAGACGCGAGCGGTTGAAGGGAACGTTCTCTCAAGCCCTTGGTAATCTTCCGCCTCTATACACTGAGCTTGAGTCGAAACGTCTTGAGGACAAGATAGGCTACATAAGGTTAACAGTCTTCACGCCGCAGCTTGCGGAAAAGTTGTGCGCGGCAATCAAGTCCATGCATGACGCGCCGGGGCTTGTCATTGATCTAAGAGGCAATCCGGGCGGAGTCATGGGAGTCGCTTCGGGTGTCGTCGGACTCCTCACCGATAAGACCGGACTGATCGGCACACTCAGAATGCGCACGGGCAGCTTTTCAATCCCGAGTTTTCCGCAAAGGTCGGCTTACAATGGTCCGATAGTCGTGCTTATTGATCGCCTCTCAGGCTCTACGGCGGAAGTCATGGCGGCGGCTTTGCAGGAGACTGGACGCGCAATCGTCGTTGGCGAGCGAAGTGCTGGCGAAGTGCTCGGCGCTAACATCATAAAGCTTCCGACCGGAGCTTTATTCGAGTACGCGCGCGCAGGCTTCAAAACGTCTCAGGGCGCGACCCTTGAAGGCAAAGGTGTGAAGCCTGACGTGGAGATGAAGCTTGACCGCAACTCGCTCTTGAAAGGAGAGGACAATCAAGTTCAGGAGGCTGTCAGGTTAATCAAGCTTCGCAAAGAGGAGGCGAAAAATAGAGCGCCCGACAAAGTAGAGCCGCCACCGCCGCCGCCGCCGGTCGCAGTCAAAGCCCCTACAGTGGTTGTTACAGCCGACGCTGAAGCAGAGAGGGGCGAAGCATCGTCCAAACGAGACTCGTCATTCAAGTCATCGCCCGAAGCGGACCAGATTATGGAGAGATACATCAAGGCCATCGGGGGAAGAGAAGCTCTGCGGCGATTGAAGAATCGAGTCTCCGTAGGCGTCTGCACTTATCCCTTCCAGAGCTTGACGGGGAAGGTCACGATCTACGAAGAAGCTCCATATAAACGTAGTATGCAGATAGAGATTCCTAATCTTGGAACAACCAAGGTCGTATTCGACGGCAAGCGCGGGTGGACGCAGAACTCTATGATGGGCTTCTTTGAATACAAAGGGCCTATGCTCTCGGCCCTCCGCCGCGAGTTCGACTTCTACAAGATCGTGAAGTACAGGGAACTCTACTCGGAGATAATCTACAGAGGCGCATTCGATTCAAGCGATGGCAAAGTTGATGTCCTGGAGGTGGTCACTTCGGACGGCTCGCGCGACGAGCTACATTTCGACACTAAGACAGGACTTCTTATTTACGGAGACGGCGAGAAGCTGGGCGATTACCGTCAGGTGGGCGACGTGAAGATTCCTTTCCTTCAGACTATCTTAGTCGGGGGAATGGAGATAAAGATTCAACTCTCTGAGGTCACACACAACACAACAATTAGCGATGAAGCCTTCGCAGAACCCCATAGCTGCTTCACAGGACAATAAGCGAAGCTCAACCGAATGAGATTAACCGCTCAAGACTCTCGCTTCCTTTTGAGACCAGGACTCTTTGCGATTGAGTCTGTATTGAAAAAAATAAAAAACCTTAATCAACGCGCAATCAATTCAAACCTCCTGCTCCTATCGGAGGAGCATCAAACGTGCAGAAAGAAAAAGGAGGTTGGTTATGCGAAATCTTTTTTCTAAGCTTGGCGGAATCTTTCTATCCGCGCTCTTGATAGCGGGAATAGGCATCGCGTCAAATACGACGGCTCAAGCTCAGGGGAGAACTGGTCGTCGCATTGTGATCGTTAGACCCTACTATCCTTACCGTTTCTATCGCCCATACAATCCTTTCGGCTGGTACGGCTATCGCAGACCATTCGGATACCCTTACGGTTGGGATAGCTACTACAGCCAGTACGTCTTCAGCAATGGCGAGGCCGCTTTCAGCCAGGGCTACAACGACGGGCTTAAGACTGACCGCGATGACGGGAAGAAGGGCAAGAGCTATAGCCCTGAGAGGTCTCACTACTTCCACGATGCAGGATTCGGCAACTATGCAGAAGCCTATCGCAGCGGATTCTCGCGCGGCTACGCGGACGGATATAGCCAGTTTGCCGGTTGACGGAAACGATGAATGCTGAATGATGAACGTTGAATGAAAAGCTTTTCAGCTCATCGCTCATGATTTCGAGTTCAGCATTATAAAGATGAGCTTAGTGATTTTTATAATCATCACTAAGCTCATCTTTTTGTTTCAGCCTCTCTTTTATTACGACGAAAGGATTGATGCCATGAAGCAACGAGTCCAATGCCGATCCCTATTGCAGCCCATTGCCACCAGTTCAGTAGGGCCAGCGCCAGAGCCTCTCGCGCTACCCAGAAATTCAGGTCCTCGAATCTTTCATGCGCGCAGCGCGCGTCCTCTATATCGGAAGAGCCTGCGCTTCTGAAAAGTTGTGCGGCTCTCTTCTCGTGGTAGAAACTTGTCACGAGCGCTATTGATCGGAAACCTTCGCGGTCCGAAATCTCCTTAATAAGCTTCGCCTGTTCGGATGTTGAGGTGCTCGCCAACTCCATGATGATAGCTTTTTCGGGGACGCCAGCTTTCATCAGCAACTGCTTCTCCACCAACGCTTCTTCGGGCGGGTACTTGCCAAGGCCGCCGGACGTGATGATTTTGTCGGCGATCTGTTGACGGTAAAGCTCCGCGGCACGCGCAATCCTGTCTCTGAGAACGAATGAAGGTTGACCTCCGGGCCAGACAGCCGCGCCCAGAATCACTATGCAATCGGAGCGCGGCACAGTCGTCAAATTATTCTGTGACCGCAGGCTGATGAACTGGTAAGCGACGTAAGCGAGAAGTGTGGTGGCTAAAGAAATGAGAACTGTTCTTACTGTAACTCGGATAGTCATAAGCCGAAGTTCAGACCTTGAAACCGTAGATTACTCATTATTGACCGGGATGACTGTGGCCGTGAACGTGTGTAACTACAGTTTGGGTTTGTGGCGGGTACGGTTATCCATAGCTTTGATATTCCCTGATGGTCCGTAAGCGTTTCGACGAGGGGAACTGGCGAAGACCCTTGGCTTAAAGACTCAAAGTAAAAAAATTTGTCCGGGCACTTCGGTTTATGCTTTCGGGAATCTTCTATGACACGATTGAGTTTCAGCGCGCACACGCAACGCTACGGTCATAATGCAAATGTATGGCAGACGAAAAAAAGGGTTGAAATGCTCTTGTGCTTTATGGTATAAAGCACTTGATAAATTCAAGAACTATGCGATTTCGTGAGCTTTTAACCGGGACGGCGTGAGTTTGCGGGCGGGGAGGAACTCTGGTTATGAAGGTGAAGATGATTCTACCGGCGCTCACCGAAGCTAAAAGTCCTTTCTTCCGACCTGTCAAGTATTCGCTGTTTCCGCCTCTGGGTCTGGCGACTCTGGCAGGATACCTAGACGATACCGTTGAAGTGACCATAGAGGACGAGCACGTGCAGAAGCTTGACATTGACGACGAGCCTGATCTGGTCGTCATACAGGTTTACATCACTTCTGCTCGCCGCGCTTACCAACTGGCGGACCACTATCGTCGTCTTGGTGCATATGTTGTTCTGGGCGGACTGCATGTCACTTCGCTGCCCGACGAAGCGTCTGCGCACGCCGACACGATCTTTCTAGGTCCGGGCGAAGACACCTGGCCCGACTTTCTTGCAGATTACAGCGCAGGGCATCCAGAGAAAGTTTACCGCTCGCGTGTGCGAACACTTGAGCGCCTGCCGAAGATTCGACGCGACCTAATCAAGAGACATCTTTATCTTGTGCCGAACTCGATTGTAGTCTCCAGAGGCTGCCCTCACTCGTGCGACTTCTGCTACAAGGAGGCGTTCTTTGAAGGGGGGCGTGGATTTTACACGCAGAGGGTTGACGATGCTCTGGCAGAGATAGAACGGCTGCCGGGCCGCCACCTATATTTTTTGGACGATCACCTGTTCGGCGACACGCGCTTCGCAGAATCTCTCTTCGACGGTATGCGCGGGATGAATAGGCTCTGGCAGGCTGCTGGAACTGTGCAGTCCATTTTGCGCCCACGTCTTCTTGAAAAGGCGGTCCAGTGCGGGCTACGAAGCCTCTTCGTCGGATTTGAAACGCTAAGCAGAGAAAATTTACTGGAGCAGCGAAAGCCGCATAACCTTAACAGAGATTACGGCGCAGCCATTCATCGCCTGCACGATTTAGGCGTAATGGTCAACGGCAGCTTCGTCTTTGGCATGGACGGTGATGATGAAACTGTGTTCGAGCGCACGGTCGAGTGGGCCATCAGTCAGGGAATTGAGACTGCGACCTTTCACATACTGACGCCTTACCCCGGCACAGCTCTCTATGATCGAATGCTGAAGGCGGGTCGCATTCTACATACGGACTGGGATTTGTACGACACGCGCCACACAGTCTTTCGTCCCGCGCGCATGACGCCGAAAGCTTTAGAAGAGGGTTACCGTAGAGCTTATAAAGAGTTCTACCGCTGGCGCTCGATTGTGCGAGGAGCAGCGACAAAGCCTGACGTGACGGGCGCGCTTCGCCACGTAGCTTATGCTGGCGGCTGGAAAAAGTTTGAGTCTCTGTGGGACTTGGTGATTCGCGCCAAGCGCATCTCAAAGATGCTTCCTTTTCTGGAGACTGTTTTAACTGGATTCGGCAAGCACACTTCACAGACATCATCCGGTACGGAGTTGGAAAGGGATTCGATTAAACTCAATTTGAAAGATAAGTGTTCAATTCAGTAGAGCCAATCAATCTCATGAAATATAGAAACAGGTTTGCATCTCTCGCCTGAATATTTATGAAAGACGGCGCGGCTGCGTCCTTTCGCTCGTTCGGTCCTTGGAAGTTAATCGCCTCCTACGACCTTCGACTAAAGCCCAGGCAACGAGCGCGCTCAGACAGGCCAGACCGGCGCTCGTGTATGTAATTAGACGGAAGCCCGCGACGAACGATTCATTGATGACCTGTTTGATAGCGGCTTGCATCTCGCCGCTCAACACGTCCGGCACTTTCATACCAGCCAGACTGCCCCGTTCGTTTTCAAGTTGCGCGCGCACATCAGTTGATAGGTCGAGTGTTGTCAGCCGTCTGTCGAAGTTAGCTGTGAAGGCGTTTGCCATGACGATGCCGAAGACTGCGACGGCTAATAATCCGGCGGTGCGCGAGACGGCATTGTTTATTCCCGAAGCGACGCCCGCATGATCTTCCTTCACAGCATTCATCACAGTCGTAGTCAGCGGCGCGACGCTCGTCGCCATGCCCAGACCGAGAACGACTATCGCCGGGAAGAAAGTCGTCCAATATCTTCCTCTCACATCGGGCAGCGCAAACATGGCGAACCCGACGGCAGCGATAATCGGCCCAATCACCAGAGGCAGCTTCGCACCGTATCGCTTCACAAGCCCACCGGACCAGCGAGAGAGCAGGAACATAATCAGTATGAAGGGAAGCAGCGCGGCTCCGGCGGCGGTCGCAGAGTATCCCTGCACCTGTATCAGATTCAACGGCAGGAAGAATAGCGTCGCTCCGAGTCCGCAGTACAAAAATAGCGTCAACAGATTTGCACCCGTAAAATTCTTCGAGCGGAAGAGCATGAGCGGCACCATAGGATTTCGCGTGCGCGCCTCGACCACGAAAAACGAGAGGAGCGCGAACGCGCCGCCAGCGAGTGCCGCAAACACCGCTCGATGGCTAAAGCCTAAAGTTGGAGCTTCGATCAGACCATAGACGAGAGCGCCCAATCCTGCTGTTGTTAGGCAAGCGCCGACCCAATCCATGCCGCGCTCTCTATCCTTTTCGCGGCTCTCCGGCACGCGCCAGAAGACGAGCGTGATAACGATGATCGCCAGTGGAAGATTGATGAAGAAGACTGCGCGCCATGAGATATGTTCGATCAGCCAACCGCCGATGACAGGTCCTATGGCGGCGGTGATGGCGCTAAAGCCGGACCACGTCCCTATCGCCTGCCCGCGATCTTCTTCACTGAACGAAGCGCTGATGATGGCAAGACTACCGGGCACCAGCATCGCCGCGCCCACACCCTGCACTCCGCGCGCGATGATTAGTTGATTGATGTTCTGCGCCAGCCCGCACAAGACGGAGGCAAGAGCAAACAGCGCGACGCCTGCGGCAAATACGAATCGTCGCCCGTAAAGATCGCCCAGGGAGCCGCCTACTAATAGGAGCGCGGCGAGAAAAAGCGAGTAAGCCTCTACGACCCACTGCATGTCTGCGACGGTTGCGCCCAGAGCTTTCTGCAACGCGGGCAAAGCTACATTGACAACCGTGCCGTCAATGAAAGCCATGCTTGAGCCTAAGATTGTCGCAGCCAGAATCCATCGTCCGACCGCTTTACTACAGGGAGCGGCAACTTCTTTCGAGCGTATGAACGCTTCGTCGCAGGGAGGTTTGGCAATATTAACCATTCAACGCTCACGTCTGGAAATCGTCAGAGTCGTAACGACATTGATAGCCTATTTGACATCACCTATGAAATCGAAAAGTTTAGTAGCCGCCCTATGAAATTAAGGATTAGCGCTCAGGATGTGCACGGCGTCTCTGTGCGCGAATATCACATCCGGGTCCCGCTGTAAAGCTGCTTTGTATCTACGCCCAAACTCATCATCACCCGTCTCCGACTGCTTGAGCATCGCGCGAGCCTCGCTGATGAGCGCGTCGGCTTTTGATAAGGTCGCTTCATCGTCGTCGAGCAATTCGTCAATCTGCACCACAAGCGCGGAGAGCGGACGCAGGTAAGCGAACCACTCATCGTGCAATACGAGTTGCAGAAACTCGCCGCTGGATTCTATTCGACCGCGCACACGCTCGAACTGCGTGCGCTCATCATCCAGCAGCGATTTATGAAGTCTGAGCAGCGCACGACTAACTACACGCAACCGCTCGCGCATCTCTGCTGAAATCGAATCTTCCTTCATCATCATTAAACTTTCCTCCGCTCAAACAAAGTCGGATGAGACGCATCGCTCGTTAGCCCACTACTTGCGCGCGATGCGTCTTTAGCTTGTCCGATCTTCAGAAGTTGATAGCGCCCATGCGCCCGCTCCTGAAATCATCGATTGCCTTGTAAATCTCTTCCTCTGTGTTCATGACGAAAGGGCCATAGCGCGCCACAGGCTCATTCAAAGGAACTCCGGCGATGAGCAGTACGTCAAGCTCAGACTCGGCGTGCACAGGGTTTTCGATCCACACTTCATCTCCATCGGGCGCAAACATCACCATTTGCCCGTCAACGGCTTGCTCGCCTTCCGCGCCGAACAAGCCTGCGCCATCTACTATATAGGCGAAGGCGTTATAATCCTGCTGTACGGTCTGCGCAATGCGACCACCGGGCTTTATCTTGAAGTGCAGGTAGATGATCGGAGTAACCGTTTCGATAACGGCGCGCGCGCCCAGAGATTCGCCAGCGATTACGCGCACCGTCACCAGCCCGTCATCTGTTGTTGCTGTGGGTATGCTTGCCGCTGGAATCTCTTGATAGCGCGGCCTCATCATCTTTCTCTCTCGCGGCAGGTTCACCCACAGTTGAAAGCCGTGCAGGCGACCTCCCGTTCTCTGAAACTCTGACGAAGGCATCTCCGAGTGTATGACGCCCGCGCCTGCTGTCATCCACTGCACGTCGGGAATGGTCTTCGGACGAGAAAGCCTGCGCCTTCAAGCGTCTCGATACTGTTGACTAACCCTGCCACCGTGCGCCCCTTTTTGTTGCTCTCTTTCTCCTCTTGCAATAACTTCGTTGCTTCCATCTCTCACTCACCCCTTATAGAATCTTCATTGAATACTTCCAGCCACGCGATTACTCAAGCACTGCCACAGGTCTCTCCTTTTCGGCGACTTTAGGCAACGGCAAGAATCTACCGATGGCAAATCGTCCAGGTCCTGCGATCACTATGGGCAGCAGAATGCCTATCGCCAGCAGGTGATACTCAAAGCCCTCTCCGGCCTGATTGCCAGCCCAATTCATAAAGAACCCGAAACGCCCGTGAGCCGTGGCAATCGCGCCTATCATGATGAGAATGATTGACGCGGCAGAAAAGCGCGACAGGAAACCGAAGACGAGTCCCAGCCCGCCGAAGAACTCGCCGATTGCGACCAGGTAACCTAAAAACCCCATCACCTGTACGAAGGCTGAAAGACCCGGCCCGCCAAATGCGCCGAACATTTTCTGCGCGCCGTGCGCCACGAAGACGACGCCTACAAAGATACGTGCGACGAGAAGCGCCCAGTCAACCGCAGAGCGATCACGAATCGTAGTTTCAGATGCCATAACTTTCTCCTCACGGGATATTGAATAGCCAGCTTACTTTTGGTAAGCTGAAAGCGATGATACAGTCTCAGGCTACAAAGGTCAAGTAGGCAATCAAAAGTAAGTACAAAGGGCGATCATGAAAAAAGAGACGAATCGAGTTAAGAGTTCTGTCAAGAGTCCTGCCGGACGGCTTGCATCTTCTTCTACGAAACGTGCGGGTCAGGGGGAATCGAAGGTCTGCTCGCGTTTTCACCACGCGGTGGAGTTGATAGGTCGGCGCTGGACGGGCGCGATCATCAGCGTGATGCTCACGGGGCCGCAGTGCTTCAACGAAATGCTGGCGGCTGTGCCGGGGCTTTCTGACCGTCTGCTCACGGAGCGGCTGCGCGAGCTTGAGTCTGAAGGCTTGGTCCGGCGGACAGTCATTCCGGGGCCGCCCGTGCGTGTGAGCTACGAGTTGACGAAGTCTGGCAGAGAGCTTGAGCCTGTGGTGGAGAAGCTGGGCCGTTGGGCCGAGCGCTGGGTGAAAGTAGGATAGACTCAGACGTAGGCGCGGCTCTCCGACAACCGAGTCGCGTGCGCGCACTAATGTGCTACGATTGAGACCGGACGAATCATAGAGGTAGCCAGGCCATGACAGAATCGGCATATCCAGCCGCCCGCGCAGTCTCTGCCACGGTGCAGGCGCACTTCCGACATCTCCTGGAGTCGCGCCAACATGGTAAAGAGGTGCTGGCAAAACAACCCGACGCGCAAGCCATAGAAATGATCATTGATGCAGCGTTCTGGGCAAGTCTGCGACGCGAAGAAGGATATTCACCAAAGATTTCGCTTGCCTTCCTAGCACCGGAACAGGCAGGGCAGCCGCTCATATTCGAGAATTCTCTTCCGCTTAATCCGACAACCCTTTCACGCCTCGCGCCCGCAGTTGAGCGTCCGGGCGTACACTTGGGCGTATGGCATGACAAGGACCAATTACGTGTCTGGGGAACTACACGCCGGATACCTCGTCTCTGCTTTGTGCTTGAGGTCATCGAACCGGGACTTCTGGTTGTCAAGTACCGTCGCGGGCAAGACCCCGGCAAGTTTGTCAACGTCGTAATACTCAAAGGCGACCAGATTAAAGTTGTGGATGAAGAGGGCACTAGCCTGGCGGATTGCCCGGAGTTGCTCACCTCTTTACTAAGCTTTGGCTCGCCTGCTTTCAGGGACGACTCTGTCAACGTTCTGGTCCAATTGGCCGCTTCCATGCGCGCTCACGGGCGTGGCGGAATTCTGCTGGTAGTACCGCAGGGCACAGAGGCATGGCGCGAGTCTATCGTCTGGCCTGTTCTATACTCAGTGTCGCCTCCTTTATCGGAGTTGGCTCACCTGATGCGGCAGGAAGAGGAAATGCGAAACGCTCTCTGGCAGGAAGCGCTACAGGATGCGGTCGAGGCAGTTGGCGGCCTGACGGCTGTGGACGGCGCAACCATAATCAGCGATCAATACGAGGTGTTAGCATTCGGGGCAAAGGTCGGGCGACGCGAAGGAGGGAGACAAGTAGAACAGGTGATCGTCACAGAGCCGATAATTGGCGATTTGGCGTCAGTCGTACACCCTGTCCAATTCGGTGGGACCAGACATCTCTCGGCTGCGCAGTTCGTACAGGACCAGCGTGATTCAGTTGCTCTTGTCGCTTCGCAAGATGGACGATTCACAGTGTTCGCATGGTCGCCGTGTGAGGAGATGGTCCACGCTCATCGTGTAGAGACCTTGCTGCTTTAAGTTCTGTTTCCAGGCTATTCAATCGAAGAAAAAGCAGATGAGCTTAGCGATCTTTTATAATCATCGCTAAGCTCCTCTTTCTGTTTCAGCTTGTTGCAGACTCTCTTGACTATTACTCTCAACCATTCAAAGGCGCGGGTTGAGCGTTCTTACTCTTATCATTCGCCCGCTTTGCGGAACGCTCCGTGTGGCTTGCGCTGGTCCATTCGGCCAGCGTCGCAGCATCGTCTCTGAAGATATTGCGGACGATTGCGTCCAACTCTCTGACGGCGTTCAACGCGCGCTCTACGGGTGCGTTTATGGACGCGGTCGCGGCGACGCGCTCCCCAATCTTCTGCGCATGATCGTTGATTGACGCTTCAAACGCCTCTATGTCCGCGTTCAGGTCTTCCAGGAAATTTGCAGGAAGCCCGCGCCGTATAAACTCATCCTTGAGCGGCGCTGCGTCCTGCGCAAACGCACGTGCAACTGCGAGCAACGTCTGGTCGCCCACGTTGTACGGCCTGCGGAATTTATCCTCAAGGCCGGGGATTGTCAGAGCCATCACGCGCGCCGTCCGGCTAATCGCGTCAAGGTCTTCACGAAGCGCCTCGCGTGCAATGCCCTTCAAAGACGTGCCTTCTCTTGCCTCGCGCTTACCGGATTCCTGTCGTGTAGCGTGACCCTCCATTTCTGTTATTGCTGAGTCAATTATCGCCAGCAATTCGTCACCGCGCGACATGGTCGGGAAAACATCTATGTGTGCCGCGCCGAACAAGCGCACACGAATAAGCATCTCAAGACGACGAATCTCAGAGTCTTTCATAATTTTTCTCCTCTAAAGGGTGAAGCTAAAGGATACAGGATAGCGTATTCCTTAGCGGGGTTTGTGGGTTTGCGAGGGTCAACACGAAACTGATAGAACGCGCGCGATTATACACCTTCCCGCGCCGACGCATAAGACTTTTTTCACCCGCGAGCAATGAAATTTCACGCCGCTACAATCTTCTCACACCCTTGCGTGCTCAACTTTCAAGCTAATATTACGAACTTTCACGCCAATATAATCAACTTTCGCGCCTGAATAGCTATCTCGCAGGCTAATATTGCAGACTTTCACAGTAATAAAGCCATCTCGCACGACAATATTGCAAACTTTCGCCGTAATATTGCGAAGTTTCACGCCTGGGTAGTCAACTTTCGCCTTGATATAAGAGATTCTTGCGCTGATGTGAGGGGCGGTTAGCTTAAGAATAGGCCGTATTTTAGCGGGAAAGTCTGTTTCTGACGGGTTTTAATGCTATTCAGTATAAGAACTCAGAAGCAGTTTGCCTTCGTAGTCAATAAGCCCGAGTTTTACGCGGTCAAGCCAGCCTGTTCGGCCTAAAACATTTCCTTTGATTTCATCTTCAGCGATGGAATAAACAGTTGCTTCCCAGCGCAGGCCGAGTGTAGTAAGGGTTGCTTCGTGTCCGTAGGTCAGAAAACTTCCTGTAACTGTTCTGAAAGTCGTCGGCTCGCCACTCTCCACAACAAGATTCAGCAACTCGCCATATTTGCGCTCAAAGATACAATAGCTCGCGCCCGTATCTAGTTTCGCATTGACTTCAACGGCTTCCGCTCCTGCTTGCAGAACTACAGGCAGACTGATTCCCGTTTTAGTGGTGTCGTATTTGTAGGTCTTCGCAAAGGTGAGGCTTTCACTCATTAGTCCCAGCCTCCCCAGAAGGGCGATTGATCCTCTTCGCGCACCTGCTGGACAAAGGGAATCTTGATACCTTTCTCTTTGGCTTCGGCATAGACTCTCTTAGCGTCTGTCCCATGACTTATAAGAGTATTGCCATCCAGACAGACCCATTGCCCCAGATATTCCTGACGGTGAGAATCAATCCAACTCGTCGCAAGGCGAAATTTCTCTGTTCGCCCTTGCCAATCATCCTGCTCTCCATTAACTTTTCTTCTCTTCTCAAGCCACTGTCGAACCTTCTCCTGCTCAGGCGCGGAAAGCTGCTGTATGGATTGAATAATTTGCTCAAGATTTGGTGTCATCGCTTTTCACCTCATGCTTGATTTTAGCATGGGTCATGCAGCAGTCTCATACTGCGTCAACAACCACTCTTTCGACGCCTCAAGCGCACCCAAAGCCTGCTCGTGCGTGACAGTTGGGAAGTCGTCAAGGAACGTATCAAGACTGTCGCCTGCCTCTAAATAATCAAAAAGACTCTTGATGGGCACGCGCGTGCCAAAAAACACAGGTGTGCCGCCAAGCTTTTCCGGGTCGCGTTCAATCAATTGTGTACTTACCATCTCATGCCTCCAAGGTAGTAAACATTTTCATAATAGCGAAGGTTCGTATGTTGAAGAGATAAAAATTTGTAGTTTCTTTTTCATTTCTTATTGCGAACAATGAGGCTTAACCTGCTGCATTTTGGTCAAAGGCAACGTTTCGGTAAATATCTCCAAGACTTAAGGTGAGTCCGACCGATTGAAACACGCATTGATCGTCCGGCTCGGTTAGGATTTCTGTCTGCCAGTCATCTTTGTTGCGACGATGAATCTCGACCATCATCTGTTCCTGCGAAATGAGCGCGTATTCCTGCACGCTCGGACAGTTCTTGTAGGCGGCTAACTTCTCGTGGCGATCTGTGCGCTCGGTTGTTGGACTTAACACTTCGACAATTAGGCGCGGCTCCGTGCGAAAGTAAGAGTTGCCGCCGGGCGGGTCGCATGTG
>QHXM01000224.1 GCA_003222945.1 Acidobacteriota bacterium | reverse complement strand
GTGGTCGGTGAACAGCTTGCATAACTGGTGGCACTTGGGAAGCTTGCCTGGAACGACCTCGATTATCGTCAGGACGGGAAGCGGATTCTGTTGGGCTGCATTGGCGAATTCACGCGAAACAAATGAAGATACTGGAGGAGCAATGGACAGAATGATGTGGGAGATGGTTCGGCAGGTGAAGAGTTGGGCTGCCTGACTATCTGTCCAAGTCCTCTTCTAAACTCATCAAATCATCTATTCCTTTCCTGCCTGTACAAGCCCAGAGCGATGTGCGTCCGCTACCGTTGAAGGCTGTTCATTTAGTTACATCTCTATCTCTCACTGAATAGCATCTGTAATGAGCATGCTCCCTTCAGAAACGATCAAGGCCCGAATCGCTGGGCATATTCCAGCGAGTTGACAAACCCATTGACCAACGTTCGGTAATCTCCCGTCTGATTAAGCATCTGCAACCACTGAAGGTAAAGAATATCTGGATCACGACGGAGATATCCGAAGTAGGCCTCTACGACGAACGCCTCGTTATAGAACTTACTGGACACCTCTGCGCTCTCAATTAGTTGCCGCAAGACCTGTCCTCTGGTCAGAGTCCCATTGGTCAACCCACTGATCCAAGTGGTACGTTGCGGGTGATTCGGTATTCCAACCGCTTGCAAGAGCGCGTTAACGTAGGCGGTCGGATCAGTCAGCGCCCCGTACTTCATCTGGAACTCCTGACGATTCATGAAATCCTGAACAAACGCCATCTTCGTCGTCTCTAAGTCCATCGTCGTCAGGAAGCCGGAGACACGCGCCATGTCCGGGATGAATTCGCTGTAGTGTGGAACTCTGCCCAACGTCTCATAGAAGCGATAGATGAAATAGCCGCGGTCCTGAAACTCCTGACTGCGGTAGAAGTCTGAACTGACTTCGATCCGATCACAGGGCTGCTGCACTGTTGCCCCGCAGTTCGTCAAGATATTCTGCCAGCCAGCGAATCCCGGCGGGTCTGGCTCTCGGTCCAGGAAATCTATGTACTGCTGGTGTATGAAGAAGTCGTTCCCGCCTATCGGATTGACTCCCGTCATGGTGTCATTGTCCACGATAGTGATCGTGGCAGTGCTTTGTAAGCCAAGACTTGCTCCCGTTGCGCTGCTCAACGTGATGATGAAAGTCTCTGGCCCTTCAGTATAGGCATCATCAATGATTGGGATGAAGATGTTCTTGGAGCTTTCTCCCGCAGCAAATTTCAACATGCCCACTGTTATGGCGTAGTCACAACGCTGAGAAGCGATGCCGTTCGCCACATTGCAGGGCGTTAATCCGGCCAGGTCGCTCGTCGCATAATTAACTGTCGCTGGCTGCGAGAGATCGCCACTGCGAGTTACTGTAATGACGGCATCCGCTGCATTCTCATTGATACTGTAAGCGGATTGAGCGAACTGTATGCCCGGCGCGTCATCGTTCTGGATAGTGCCTGTAGCTTGCGCGCCTGCGAGGGTCGCGTTCTGCGGGTTGGCTAAGTTAATGAAGAAAGTCTCATCCGGCTCGTTGCTCGTATCACCGTTAACTAACACAGTGATGGTCCTGGTTGTGTCTCCTGGATTGAAGACGAGCGTGCCGCTGGTTGCTTGATAATCACTGCCTGCTGTGGCTGTCCCATCGGCGGTCGCGTAATCCACTTTGACCAGGAGATTGCTGGCTTGCGAGAGTTTGATGGTGAAAGTGAATGGGGTTGTCCCGCTATTGCCTTCCGGTAGTGAAACATCATTGATGGAGAGGCCAGCCTGAACATTAACAGCCTGTCCGCCTGCGAGCGTGCCGGTTGAAATGGCGAAGTTGGTATCACCGCCGTAGGAAGCCGTGATGGTGTGCGTGCCCGAGGTTAAGCCGGAGGTCGAAACCTGAGCCGTGCAGCTATTGCCCGTCGCCGCCACGCAGTTGACCGCCGCGCCGATAGTGTCAACTCCATCCTTAAACTGTACAGTCCCAGTCGGTATGCCAGCGGTGGAGGCAACCGTTGCCGTGAAGGTCACGCTCTGCCCAAAATTAGATGGATTAGCTGAAGAGGCGACCGTCGTTGTCGTTGTGGCTTTCGCGATGGCAAACGTCTGATCCACTGAGGCCGCCGCGTTGTAGTTACTATCACCTGCTTGCGAGGCCGTGATCTTGCATGAACCAGCACCTGTGATGTGAACGGTTGTGCCTGTGACTGTACATTGTACGCTGGCACTGAAACTCACAGATAAGCTAGAGGATGCGGTGGCTGAGATATTAAAGTCCGCAGCGCCGTAGCTCTTATCCAAAAGCGCGCCAAAGGTAATGGTCTGATTGGCCTTCGCAATCTGGAAGCTCTGCGGGATATTTGTTGCCGCGTTGAAATTTGAGCTACCACTCTGCGAAGCGGTAATCGTGCAAGAGCCTGCTCCTGTAATATGCACCGTGCTGCCAGTAACTGTACATTGACCACTTGCCGCAAAACTCACACTCAAACTCGAAGACGCCGCCGCAGACACATTGAAGTTAGCATCGCCGAAAGTCTTGTTCGAGAGTGAACCGAAAGTGATCGTCTGGTTCGCCTTTGAGATGTTGAAGCTGCGCGAAACAGGAAGGGCGGCGTTGAAGTTGATATCACCCGTTTGCGAAGCGGTGATAGTGCAAGTGCCTGCGCCCGTAATGTGAACTGTCGAGCCTGTGACTGTGCAGTTGCCTGTTGCTGAGAAGCTCACGGGCAGGCTGGACGTGGCCGTCGCGCTAACCCCGAAGTCCGCGTCGCCGAAGGTCTTGTCAGTTAGAGCATTGAAGATGATCGTCTGATCTGCCTTCGTATTGGTCAGAGCAAAGGTGGTCGAAGGCGACCCACCCGTGAGACTTGCAGTCACATTGTAACCGCCGGTCGTGCTGTTAGCAGTAAAGGCGGGAGCAGTCGCAACGCCACTGCTGTCTGTGGTTACTGTGGAGCTTGCTGAGAATGTGCCGGTCGCCCCGCTCAATGGCGCAGTGAAGATTACAGAGATGCCGCTTCTGGCAATGTTCGATTCTTTGACCGTAGCCTGTAAGTTCGTGGCGAAAGCATTGTTGATGACAGCGCTTTGCGGTGTCCCGGCAGATGCCGCGATTGAGTAGTTGACTTCGACTGCGCCTATGTCAACCGTTGTGTTGACGACACGCGAGAAGCCCGCGCCGCGCTCGTCTGTGGTCAGAGCATTGTTGCTCTGATCTTTAGCCAGCGTATTGTCGCCTGCGTTAATGGCAGGACTACCGGGCAGGAGCAAGTGCGTCTTTGTCGGGCCGCCGTTGAAGGCCAACGCACCTGTTGCGCAGAGTTATCGCATTACTACTGACCTGACCGATGCCGCCCCCGTCACCTGTCGCGTTGTTGTCCGCATCCGAGCGATTGTTGGTAAGGGTGACGTTGGTCAAGGTCGCGCTGGATGTGCCGCCGCTCAGAAGTCCTCCGCCATCTGTTTCAGCGGAGTTTCCGCTGATGGTCGTGTTGACAATGTAGAGCGTGCCGCCCTCGCTATCAATTGCGCCGCCTTTACCCGATCCACCTACGGCCTTATTGCCCGTGAATGTGCTGTTGCTGATAGTGAGGTTGCCCAAGTTGTAGATGCCGCCGCCGAAGTTCGCTTGACCGCCTGTAATAGTCAGATTGGAGATGCTAACAGTCTTTCCGCTGTTGATCGTGAAGACGCGGCCAGTGTTGTTGCCGCTGATGGTCAGACTCACTGCTGCCGGACCTGTGATCGTCACATCGTCAGTGATGTCTGGCAGCGCGCCGAGTGCGCCTGAGAGCGTGATAGTGTACGGGCCTGGCGCTGTGAACACTGCGGGGTCGAACGTGATAGTCTCCGCGCCGAAGTCAGCGTTAGCAGCATTGATGGCCTCACGGAGTGTGCAGTCATGATTACCCGGACCTGTACCGAGCGGCGAGCAGAAGCCGTCGTCAGTGTTTGCAAGCGAGTTGACTACGAAGATGGTCGAGCTGTCTTGATGGTAGGTGACCTGGTTATCCGTGCTGGTCGAAGCCTGGCTCAGATTGCCTGCAACGTCCTGCGCAGCGCCAGCATTGATGCTCGCTGTGATGATGCCGTTCGCGTTCATTCCGCTTATCTGGACGTTGTAGGTCGTGCCGTCCATCGGCGCAATCTCGGTCACAGTCGCTGTCGTAGCGCCCGCGCCGGAGAAGCTCACGCCCGAAGAGTTAAAGCCCGTGACAGGCTCGTTGAAGACGGCAGTGAAGTTGATGTTGGCGGCGTTCGTCACAGGGTCGGCCTGCGTCGAAGCCTGATTAATAGTGACGGTCGGCGAGGTCGTGTCAACAGTCCAAGTAGTGCTTGCGCCCGACGCGAGTGTGTTAGTCGCACTGTCTGCGATTCCCGAAGCCGACAGAGTCAGGGTGTAACTGCCCTGTGTGCCTGTTAACCCGCTCAGGTTGCCGAGCGTCCAAGTGATGTTATCCGAACTGGTTAATGTCTGTGAGACGGTCAG
>QHXM01000229.1 GCA_003222945.1 Acidobacteriota bacterium | reverse complement strand
AACTGTTAACTGTTTCATCTTCGCCTGCAAACACCAGCATTCTTTCCAGAATATCGAAGACAAGCTGGCGGTCATATTTCTCACAAACCATCGCTCTCCCCTTTGCGGTGCGACGCGCTGCTTCAGCCGGATTGCTCAAGGCGTCTTCAATACATTTCGCCAGTGCAATCTCATCACCGACCGGATAGCTCCACCCAGTCACACATTCAACAATTGTCTCCCTCAGACCTCCGACTGCTGCGGCAACGACCGGAACACCGCAAGCCAGGGCTTCCAAAGGGGAAAACCCCAATCCCTCTTCCCGGCTCGCTTGCACACACAGGTCGCAAGCTTGATAGTCCAAGGGCAATTGGTAATGAGGATGAACGGCGTCGGTCGCAACAACGCGCTCTGCCAGGCCAAATGCTTCTGCCTCTTTCAGAAAGGTTCGATAGCCGCCGCTACGATGCAAGAGCCACAAGTCATGCCCGGCGTCCAACAAGCGGCGCATTGCTTTCAGCAAAGTCTCGCTATCTTTTTCAGGGGCAATGCGGCTGCTGAAAAAAATCAGTTTGCCTGTTTCCGGTAAATTCAAACGGCGCTTGATAAATAGTTTCGATTCTTCCGGCGGCGAAAATAATTTCGTGTCCACCCCATAGATTGGAATAACCTCGATTCCCGCGCGCGAGCCATGTCCACGCACAACTTGAGCTAGATGTTGGCTGAGGACTATGTACTGGCGACCGATCAGGGCATTGGTTCGAGCGAGCATTTGCAACATCAATAGCTCATAAAGACGGAACGGCTTGTTACGCTCTGGACACATTCTGCGGCAGCGATAATAAGCCTCGACCGGACTGCACACGAGCATCACCGTCAACTTTCGGTTGAAGCGTCCTGCTAGATTGGCCGCAAGAGCCGCCACGCCGTAACCCTGCACGATGACGCAATCAATATCCCGACGATGTTCGCGCAAATATCTCCAGACAAGCGTTGCGAATTTGATTCTTGAGGTAGGTCCGATTACAACAGGAGTGGAGTTTGATGGATGCTGACTGATCTCAATGCCGTTCTCAATTTGGCGGGCGAGAATGCATAAGTCAAACCGTTCGGCTAACCCATCAACCAGTCGCACATCAGTGCCACTTTCAACTATGAAACACAAAGATGGAACTGTCATGCGTTATCTGCTGGATGCTACAAAGTAATGCATTGACGCAAATATTCGTTTTGCCATTAATTTTTAACGAACGGATTGCCTGCTATTAATCCAACCTATTGCGTCGAAGAGTTGAGTTATATAAAACTCTTCTTCAGGAAACAGAACTCATTACTTTCAATTGCTAACCATAACCTGGTTGAAAATATCAAGCAAAGCAATCATATGGTTATTAATGTTAAATCGTTGAGCTATGGTAAGAGCGCCGTGTCGTAGGTGGGTATGAATCACTGGGTCTTTAAGGCACTTGACAATTGCTTCAGTTAATCCGGCAGGAGTGGGTGGGTTGCCCGGAGCAAGATAACCGTTGACTCCGTTAATTAGCCAAGTTGGGATTCCGCCCACTGAAAAAGCTGCGACCGGGACTTTATGTAAGCCCGCTTCAACTCCGACAAGACCAAACGGTTCCGGCCACAAGCTTGGCACGACCAGCAAATCGCAAGTGGCCCATAATGAATTAAGCCGGGTTGCATTAGCCCATCCAATGAATTCTATAGACAATCCTTCGTTTTCCGCTTGAACGCGCGCAGCCTGACGTTCCCAAGCTTGACGGTCAGGACCATCTCCCGCGAAAGTCACACGTAAAGGCAGACCCAATTGCGCCTTAACACGTGGCAGCGATTCCAGGAAGATGCGACCACCCTTTAACAGGTCCATCCTGCCTACGAAGAGAAGTCGAAAATAAGGCTTCGTTTCTTCTAAATATGATGAGTTATTGCCAACGATTGAATTTGGTAAAGAAGAGAGAACGTCTGAGCGCTGAAGTTCTTTGTCCGCTGTGTGCGCGTAGTACGAAAGATTATATACGTGCGACGCATCAAGCCCATGGTTGATATACTCAGCTTGCAAGTGGTCAGAGTGCGTCACGATAGCTCTATATTTGTGCAGCATTCTCAACCGTTTTGATTGTAGCCGGTAAAGTTTCAACATGGTCAGAGGACTCCAGCCACCGCAACGATGTGGAAAATAATGCAAAAGGCACTGCCAGCCAAAACGACGATTGCAAGGCATCACTATAGGATTTTTGAATGTCTTAGCGCCGCTGATACAAGTCCCATAGTAATCGTGTGCAAAAAAGACTGCTGGTGCAATCTTAAGCAACTTCGCCTCAATGGCTGGCCGATCTATTTTATGGACGTAAATCAGATTTGGCTTCCAATCACGCAGCGCTGCCAGAGCTTTATCCGTACCTAATTCCGAAGCGCACCAGGCTGGCACTCCTTCAGGAAGTCCTATTTGTTCCCGATTAGCCGGGACATCAACCTCACTCCAAAACGCTGGCGAAAGACCCCGACGATGCATTTCGGGGATAACTCCGTCGAGATAAGTCTCGACCCCTCCAACTCTTCGTCTGCTCCAATTGACTACTGCGATTCGCACCAATCACTCCATCACTGTGCTTTGAGTTGAAGAATTGCAGAGAGCGAAACGCAGACATGCTCACGACTCGCGGAAGGCAGACGTTGCGTTAAGAGTTCGGCCTTGTATGCTGCTTTGACAAAAAAGCGGCTGGCTAAATATCTCAATCCCACATGCCCGCTAAGCATTGGCGTTCCCCAGGCGCTGAGCCGTTCGACATGCAAACCAACCGACGCCGCCAAATCGGAAAGCTCTTGCGGCGTGAGCAGGAAGAGGTGACCATCAGCATCTGGCTTGAACTGACGAGACTCTAGTTCGTTGATATCGCTGATCTCAAAATATGTCGGCAACTTGCTGCGGAAGTAAGAACCATTAGGTGTAGTAAGCAGGATGCGCCCTTCCGGTTCGAGAAATCTTTTTAAGTGTTCGAGTAAGTCACCTGGACGCGCGACATGCTCAATAACTTCGCAAGCTATCACTAAATCAAACTTCCCTGTTCGGTCTGGGGAAAGATCGAACATATTACCACCAAAGATTTGGATGCTCTCGCCGGTTGAGTATTCGTCAATGGCCTCAACCAGTTGCTCTTCGCGCAAATCATTGACGACAACCTGGCATTTATTATCTGCAAGAGCCGCCGCCAATCCTCCACCTCCTGCCGCGACTTCTAATACTCTGCCAGGTTTCAAACACAGCGCATCATGAACGGCAAGAAGTGAACGCATCCGACCGAAAGCTGAATATGAAGGAGGCCAACGAGAATCAAATTTCCAACCATTCGGATCGGGAAATGTCTTCGACTTGAATGGATAGATGACGGATAACCCTTTCTCACAGGACCGAGCAAAGATTGAATGCCTGGGGAACGCTGTGCGATCAAGTCCGCGATGTTTTGAATTTGATTTGGCGACCATCTGGGGCAACCGTCTGACTAATTCAACGTGACAGCAAGTTCAGCGCTGGAGCACTTGCCTTCGCGTAAAGCAGCAATCGTATGCTTGAGGTCAAACTGTTTCTTATAAAGCGATCTGGCAGCGGCGCTCAGACGTTCGCGCTCATTCGCATCCGCTAACACTCGCCGGATTGATTCTACAAATGCCGCCACATCTCCAACCGGTGTGATAGCCACTGCATCGCTCGCGGTCCACAAAGATTCTGTAAGGTGTCCGCTCGTCGTGACTATGGGGAGGCCGTGAGAAAGGCTTACCATCACACTGGTGCGGCGGCTGCTGACGCCATCCGGGTAAGGTTGAATCATCACGTCACAGGCGCTTAGATGTCTGGAGAGATCAGTTGCGCAAAGAGAACCAGTAGCATGGATTCGCCGTACTATCTCAGGATGTTTGCGCACAATCTCCTCGCGCAGTTTCTCGCTTCCTCTTCCTATCAGCAACAATGTTTGGTTTGATGAGCCGTGCATTAGAGTTGGTACTGATGGCATTAATAGATCGGCGATAAGTTTGCCGTAAGTTCCGAAGTGACCAACCACGAATTCCCCGGCAGGCGCGTAATAAGCGCGCAGGTCTTTCACTGCTATAGGATCATCAATCACAGGTATGTTGCTGGCAACTGGCAACCAGGCGAATGGAACGCGACGGCCAATGGCATAAGGTCGCAGAGCTTTCTCCCAGGCGGGAATAGATAACCAAACGCGACTGGCAGCATTAAGCAATATCATCGTCATTATGCGATGCACCACCGCCGCGCCTTTCTGCTTCCACGTTCCTCCGCCGAAAGCTAGAAAAGGTTCATGCACCATTAACTCAACAGTGTCGCCTTTAACAGCGGCACGGTTCCATAGCCACAAACAGAACGGTAGATTCATCGCATGGTAACCATAACCATGCGGCACCCACTGAACCAGAAGGCTGCGCGGCGCTGAGAATTGATCCAACATCCGCCCGACGCGCCGCAGATTGGCAGGCGCAATATCTCCCAACTCTCGATGCACGGCCACACCAGAATCGTTCGGATACTCTCCTTGCGCTGCGCGGCACCAAACATGAATAGTTTCGCCCTCAGCCGCCAGACCCGTTGCGATGAGATGCGAGTAATCGCTCACGCCGCCCTGTTGTGGCGGATATTCACTTGTGATTAGATGACGCTCGACCAAAATTTCAGCGCTACGAATATCAGGTTGAATAATTTCCAGCTCACTGATGAGCCAGATAAACCAAGCCGTAATCGCCCAGAGGATCGGTTTGCCCCATCAACGGGATAGCGCGTAGTCTTAACTCTGCCAGCAATGCTTCAGCTTTAGCTCTTGTCGTATCCGCTGTGTCCCAGACATTGGGATGCATCTCGACAATGATTCCCAAACTCTTTCCATGCCCTGTAATCAATTCACGCGCGCCTGCTAGAGCAGCAATCTCGAATCCTTCGATATCAATAAACAACCAGTCCGGTTTCAAGGATTCCTCTTCACAGAATTTGTCCAGCGTTATGACGGGCACTGTTATCTTAGAGACTCGATCTGCGATTGCTTGATTGGGCGATCCCAAGCGACTCATTCCATCAGCGTCGGCGGCATAGAGAACTGCTTCGCCTGCTGCTGCTCCTACAGCTGCAGGCACTACCTGCGTCTGTTCGTTGATTCCATTAAGCTCTATATGTTTTTGTAGGATTGAGCGCGCTAGCGGATTAGGTTCAAAAGCTATAGCTTTCCCCGTTGGCCCGACCCAGTGAGCGAATTGCAGGACATAAACTCCAACATTAGCGCCAACGTCCAGGCATATATCGCCTGGCTTCACATGCTTGCGAAGAAAAGCTGCTACCAGAGTATCGTAATCGTGTCCGAGTCTATGACGCTGGCGCGGATCAATACGAAATTCCACTCCGTTGATTGTCCAAGGGATACCCCTGCCGTGATTAGTTAGATTCAGCAGAGCCTCATAGAACGGGCGCATTTGGCGTATGAGCCAAGTCTCTCTTCCAATGATTCCGGCAGTCTTGCGAGCTACAGTTTGAAGCATGTTCACCCTGCGTGAATCTCCGAATAAACATTTGGCCCGACTAATTTACCCAAAACTCTGGATGCAACATGATACTTTCTTTGACCAAACTATTAGCGCATTCACTAGCACTGCGGTCAATGAGTTCTCCTTCTTTATAAATGAAAATATACTGATGTCTGGACACATTTAGAAATTTGGGATCTTCATCATCATTCTCACAAACAAGTGTTTTTTCTGTAAGGTCTTGTTGGTAAGGGGTATCTGATTTGAAAATTTTTACTGCCTTTACAGAACGATCATAGCCTTGCGCCCAAAGAGCACCGTCCAGACCATTATTAAGAACGTAAATTTGACCTTGAGAGACACTATGAGTCAGGTTAATAAAATAGAATGTGCTGCCCGTTGGCACTTGTGGATAGAGTCTTGCTGTTTCCGAAACAACCGATTTAACTTCTTGAGCGGCTTCCCTCCAGCGCGCTTGATAGCCATACAATCTCATCATTGAAACAATAAGGTATACGCTTAATAGTCCAAGAACGGCCATTCGGGGAAGTAACTTGAAGCGAAAAGCACCGAACCAATAAACTATTCTTTCAGCAAGACTGCCCAAAAGGAAGGCTATTCCTACAAAAGGTATGAAAAGATATCGATCATTGTAGAAGGAGAATAAAGCCACGGGAATCAGGTTAATGATCAACCATCCCCCTGCAAGGAAAAGTTCTCTCCGCCTCTCAAGAGCCAATGCTGCTATAATAATTGTGGCCGTCTCTAATAATACAAAGACAAGTAAGAGGGAATACTTTAACTCACGTAATTCTACCGGATGAGAGAATGGCAGAAGAACATTGATCACATAACGACCCAGAAGTTTGATTACATTTATGAAACCAGCAAATTGGTGAAATGTCTTTACACTTTGAAGCTCATTCATCCATCTGTCCGCAAAGACATAGAGAACGAATCCACATAATGCTATGCCGAATGGTATATATGCTCGCCAGAACTTGAAGTGTGCAAGATTATTGACTGATTTATTACGATAAACTTCAATTATTACGAGTGTGGGAAGTATAGCGACTGCGGTCTCCTTAAAACCGAGAGCAATTAAAAATAAAAGAAGTGCTGCATAATAATGTTTGGACTTATCTGTATCTCTATATTTCAAGAAAAAAGATGCGACCAGCAGAAAACATACACCAACAATTAAATCTTGCATTGCAGCGAACCAGAAGATGACTTGATGGTTACGAGGAAAGAAACCAAATAAAGATACAGTTGTAACTGCTGCAATCCACTGACCTCCGATTTGTAATATAAAGTGGTAAAGAAGGACAATGATCAGTAGGTATAACCCAATCATAGTTAAACGATAAGGAACAGGGTTCAGGTCGAAAGTGGCAGCTTCCACCTTTAACAAAATATTCCTCAAAGGTCTATGTAATTTATCACTGGATTGTGTAATGGGAAGATTAATATCTTCTACGAGGTGAACAAAATCGTCGGAGACGAAACCAGTATTCAAAGATGGTAGTGTCAATATTAAGATTAAACATAATACAGGAAGGAGTGGTATCCACCTCCTCAAGGGTGAAACCCTAAATTGCTGCTGCATAAATATTCAAACACCTGCGTACAATGGCAGGCCAAGTGAACTTCACAAGCACACGACGGCGCGCAGCCTCGCCCATCTCTCTTGCTCGCTCTGGATTCTTACGCAGCCAGGTTAGTTTCTCTCTCAAAGCAACTGGATCATTAGACGGCACGATGAAACCCGTCACGCCGTCTTCAACTATTTCAGGCATACTCGCAACATTGGTACAGATTACAGGCGCACCGCAGGCCATTCCTTCAAGCAACGTCTGACCCAAAAGTTCTGGGATATTCGTTTCTTTGCCATACATATCTCTGTAAACGCTTGGTAGCACCACGCACAGGGCTTTCCGATAAGCTTGAGTCAACTTCGTATCATCGCAATCGTGAATGAAGGTGATCTGTTTGCCTACGGCCAAAGCTTGAAGGTGTTGATAGAATCGAGCATCGTACCGTTGGCCGATAATCTTGAGCGGCATATCAGGAGCAACTGCTTCCACCAGATAATTGATCCCTTTGTGCGGAAGCAGGCGTCCAACAAAAAGTATAGTTTGGTCACGCGCTATGGAATCATCTGGCGAGAATTTTTCCGTATCAACTCCTCCCATAATGACGTGCGCCCAACTCTTTCCATCATGTCCGTAAATCTTTCGACTGTATTCGCTGATGTGCAGATGCCCGTGATACCAACGATCCGTAGAGACGTAAGCCGACACATCCCATCCGCCACCTCCAAGATCGCTTACAAAGACGCCGCGCCGCGAAACTCTACAAACAAGCGAAGTTAAACTGCTGGCAAGCACATGCTGTTGATGACAATGAACCACATCTGCTTTTCGCAACTCTTTCAGCAGAGAAAGAGCCACAGGATTGGTGCGTTGGCCGCGCACGTACCAGGGGTTGCCGATCACGCGCACTTTCAAATCATCCATCGTCTCTTGCTGCTCTTTGTCTCCAAAGGTAATCAGTGTGGTCGGCACTTCTCTGGACATGTGCCGCGCGAGTTCCAAGGCGTACCGCTCCGCGCCGCCAACGACCCCTCCGTTTTCTCCAAATAGCGCAGGGACTATATGAAGAACTTCCATTTTCTATTTCTTTTAGCTGAAAACGCTGAGGCGAATATACAAATACAATTGATAAAGGTTAGCTATTCAGAGCCACTCTGTAAGCGCTTATTGTATCTTGGGCACATTTTTGCCAACTAAACTTCTGAGCCTGTTGCAAAGACTTCTTTGCCATGTTATCTCGAAGAGAAGGATTCTCGTATAGCTCCAGCAAACTACTGCAAAGCCCGACCTCATCTCTTGGGTCAAGCATAATTCCAGCCTCGCCAACAACCTCAGGTAAAGAAGATGTATTTGAGGTAATCACCGGAACGCCACATTGCATGGCTTCCAGAGGCGGAAGACCGAAGCCTTCATAAAATGAGGGATAAACAAATGCTAGAGCACCGCTGTACAATGCAGCCAAGTCTTCATCTGCTACATAACCGGTTAAGATGATTCGATCTTTCACTGAATCATTCTCGGCAATCGCGTCGAACACTTTCCCGTAATCCCAACCTTTTGGGCCAACCAGAACAAAGTTTAAGTCTCGGAGATGTTGCTCTCGAACCAATCTGGCAAAGCACCGAATTGCATGATCAATATTCTTTCGCGGCTCCAGTGTGTTGAGGCTTAAGATGTACGGCACGTCCGGGATTTTGTATCGCGCCAGCGTTGCCCTGATCTTGCTTACATCACGGCAGGGATAGAAAAGCTCTGTAGAGGCAGCTAAGTAAGTAATGAAAACTCTGGCGGGATCGAATTTAAGATAATCGCATAACTCTTTTTTCGTTGCTTCAGAAATACATAAAATCCAATCATTCATCTCAAGGCTTCCGAGTATGTAGTTGAGATGATGTTTTTTATTACCGCCAAAGAACTGAGGAGCGAGAATAGGAATAAGATCATAGACGGTCAGGAATCTTTTAAGACGTTTAGAAATCCTTGAGCGTTTAGGCAAGGAATAAAAAGGAGAATGAAAAATACCTTCTTCGGGCAGCAGACTTGCTTCAAAACGATGAAAGTTATGCTCCAATAATTTAACGCTATGATACAGAACTCTTCTCCATACCTTTAAGGGCAGTCCTATTTCTGAAGAAGTGCCTATTGTCGAAAGGTTATCATCAAGTTTGAAGGCTATCTTCTTCGCCGCTTGCCACTTTGGAAAAATAAAGGGGATGCGGCTGAACTCCGCACAACTTTCCAGGTAAGATTGTGAACCCTTCAACTCTCGGAAAGAAGCGGTTGCGCAAAGCATCAGGTCGCAATCTTCTGAGGAGATAAGTTCGCGCGCAACATTCTCGACGACTCTAAAGATTCCGGTTCTAGCTTGGTCGCGGTAAAGGCTCGCGCCAATAGCTGAAATATCGTAAATAACATTCATGAACTTTTCTGTGCGACATTGTTTGAAAGATTGCGCCCTGATGGTTTGTTTGTATCTATGTTTGCTACGGCCCAAGTTAAATTTGGCCTCAATACTCCAGGCAATCTTTCTTTCATCGGACCATGCCCGATAGTATCTTCCACATTGAAATGTAAGCAGAAAGGTGTGCGTATAAGCGGCACATGATAGGGTGGTTCATCCGCAGTAAAGTTGACCAAATACGTTCCTGTGTTCAGAGTATAACCGGGGAAAGTACATCGGCTCGTGAACGTACCCGGTCCTCTATCGAATTGAGGCCAGCCTTCTGGATCGTTCGAGCCGCATATTGAAATTCCTTCCAGAGTCTGCATTGCAAAGCCGATTCTCAAACCTTTAATAGGTCTGGATACTTCGTACTCAACGACAATTGAAAATTCTTTGCGTATATCCAAAGACTCCACGCATTTGCCCGCGTCGTTTAGAATATATGCTCTGCGGAAACAGAATTCGGGTGATCTGGGCGCATCCCGATCATTCCACTCAATAATTGAGGAAGAAGACTTATCCTCAGATAAGTATGTCGAAATAATCGTCTCAATATCTGAGCGACATACTAATTGCCCCTGCTTAATGTAAATGCCCTTACTGCAAAGTGCTCTTACTGCGCCCATATTATGACTGACGAAAAGAACTGTCCGGCCATTCCTTGCAACATCACTCATCTTACCCAAACACCTTTTTTGAAACCGCACATCTCCAACTGAGAGCACTTCATCTATGACCAATATTTCTGATTCAAGATGTGCAGCGACGGCGAACGCCAAACGAATATACATTCCGCTGGAATAATGCTTCATAGGTGTATCAATAAATTCTTCCACCTCGGCGAAAGCAACGATTTCATCGAACTTGCGGTCAATCTCAGATTTCCTCATCCCGAGGATTGCCCCGCTAAGGTAGATGTTTTCGCGCCCTGTAAGTTCAGGATGAAAGCCCGTGCCTACTTCAAGCAGGCTGCCGACACGGCCATAGAGATCAATACCTCCTGTTGTAGGGTCAGTAATCCGCGACATGATTTTTAGAAGCGTTGATTTACCTGCCCCATTGCTTCCGACGATACCAACAGTTTCGCCAGGCATTACATCGAAGCTGACATCCTTGAGCGCCCAGATTGTGTTGTCTGAAGATTTTCCATTTCTACTTAATCGCTTGAAAGGCGCGCGGACTGTGCCGACGATTGACTCGCGCAGTGTTGCGTAACGCGCCTGACGCGCGCCTATGCGGTACTGCTTGCTTAGATTTTCGACCTTAATGATTGGATTCATCAGCTAGACTAAATCTGCGAAGCTCTTCTCCATTCGACGGAAGGAGTAGGCTGAGTAAACCAGTATGGCGAGCGTGATGGCTGCGGAGATAGAGAGCGCCGCCCAGTTAAATTCCAGTCCGAACAAAGCTGCGCGATAGCCTTCGATAATGCCTGTTAAGGGATTCAACGCGAGCGCCCATTGCCATTTGGCGGGCACAAGGCTTGACGGATAGATAATTGGAGTGGCAAACATCCAGAACTGAATCATGAAGGGCAGCGCGTATCGTATGTCTCTATACTTAACATTCAAGGCAGAGAGCCACATTCCGATGCCCATCGCTAACAGCGTTGTCAGCAGAACCAGTGGCGGCAGCATCACAATGCTTCCCATGATCGGCATTCCGTAATAGATCATCAATCCAATAAGAACTGCGAATGCAATCGCAAAATCTACAACTCCCGCTCCTACTGCCGCCGCCGGAATAATCATGCGCGGGAAATAGACTTTGGTTATTAAATTTGAGCTTCCAACCAAACTGTTGCTGCTATTCGTTATTGCATTCGAGAAGAAAGTCCACGGCAACAATCCTGCATAAGCGAAGATAGGATACGGAATCCCGCCGACGCGAGAATCAAGACCTGCAAGCCTTCCAAAAAAAAGTGTGAAGATCAGCATCATAAAGAGCGGCTGAATAATCGCCCACGCCGCTCCCAGCACAGTCTGTTTATAACGCACCTTAATGTCGCGCCACGTTAAGAAGTAGAGCAACTCACGATAGGCCCATAGGTCGCGGAGATTGAGCGCAACCCACTTGCGGCCCGGACGTATTTTAATGAGCGGATATTCAGGTAAGACATTGGCCATATGAGATGGCGCTAAAACTTCATTAGAGACATCAGGCGCAACGGCTTTTAGCGTGCCGCTTCTTTCGCTATGAACTTGAACCATGCTGATACCAGAGTTTGCTGTTTTCTTGCCGCGTACTATTCAGCGCGTGGCGACTGGCCCCATAAAGAGCTGCTGTCAAGAACCAGAATTGAATTCCGAGTTGATTGTTAAAGGCAGGCCCTGACAAGGATATTCCGAAGACAAAAAAGTTAAGACAGAGAATAATACCCGCTAAGTAAGCCAGAGTGTAGTCTGTTCTCGCTATGCTTAAGCGGTAAGCATAAGCCAATGCAACTATGACCGCACCGCCATAAAACAGCCACATCAACACGCCTCCATCAAGCAACCATCCTGTCATTTGAATCTCGACCCAAATTGGCTCAGGCTGTGTCGGGTCGTCACGACCGAAATACAGATTCATCATGCCCCAGCGGCCTACTCCAGCGCCTAACGGATACTCGTAAAGTAATTCGTCAAGTGTGTATTTAATGAAGTTTCCCCGGTTCTGTTGAAAGCTCTCAACCGGTGCATTTATCAGGCTTGTGAACCGCTCGGAAACGGATTTCCCACCAATCGCTGTTGCCCAAGTAAAAGAGCCAACCAGGAGAGTGATGCCAATGCTTGCCATCAACCCGCTCTGCAAGAGACGACCTTGCCTGACGAGCAGGAGGCACATAGCCATCACTGCGATAACCAGCATTATTAGAAGCGAGCGAACCTGCGTCAGGTAAAGAACACTTATTCCCACAGCCGCCATGCTAAAACAAAATATACGTCTGCCTGCCGACTGCTTTGGTTGAGCGCCGAAGATAATTCCCAACAGACCCGCAACGATTGCGCCTATGGCTGCGCCGCCGGGTAAATCTGTAAGACCTGGAGGCCGTATAATTTTCTCTCCAGCCGCTCCTATATAAGTGAGAGAAGAGACAGCGTTCGGATTCATGGACAAAGCCAGTTTGCTAAACGACGGTGGCATGAAAGTTTCTGGATAATAAACCTGAAGCAATCCAACCACAGCATTTGCGGCACCTGTGAGGAAAAACAGCCAGAGTATTTGCCGTAAGTGTCCCTGATCTGTGATTTCTCCAGCGACCCAGAAGATAGGTGCAATTATACTGAACTGAAAAATGCACTGAGCTATTCCAGCCGGAAAGTGTGTGTTGGGATGAAACAAACTGATAACTAAAAGTAGCTGAGCGAGCAGAACCAACTCGCCACCAGGAGGCAATCGTGAAATCCTGCCCTTGTTATAATATAAAAAGGCTAGACCTAGACTTGAAACATAAGGAATAGCTCGAATGTAGATACGGAATTCTTGCGCTCCCGGCAAGAACAGGAGAGCCATCGAAAGATTTTGGATCAGCACGAAAGTCTCAATCCAACCCCACCGATTCGAGCGGTCGGTTGCTTCAATAATTTGGCTGACTGCAACTGAATTGGTTGCCACGTTCAAACGGCCTCGCTCGTATGTCCTTGAGTAGCGCACATAACTTTCAACAAACTCTCATATTGCTGCACTGTGTTCTCAAGAGCGTAATCCTGCGCGCGGCTGATTCCTTTAGCGATTAAATCCTGACGTGCAGCATCGTCGCCCAGTAAGTTCGCTATCGTAGCGCCGAACTCTTCATCTCCTGCTAAGAGACCGAAGCGTCCATCATCTAAAATTTCACGACTGCCTGGATTAGGCGTTGCGATGACCGGCGTTCCACTAGCCATAGCTTCAACGTAGGGCAAGCCGAAACCTTCGTATGTGCTGGGAGAAGCATAGACCCATGCACACTGGTATAGATATGCCAGTTCTGTATCAGTAATGCCTGTGTAATAAGTAACGCCTTCGATCTCAGGCCCTGGCGGGCTGACCATCATCAACTTGGCAGTCGGATACAGAGGACGGACATCACGAGCGAACCACTTCATCAACAATCGCCCACGCTTCCGACCTTCTAACGCGCCGACAAACAGAATTGAGGGACTCAATGTCTTACAAGCTGGATTAGGGTAGAATGCTGACAAGTTCACACCAATAGGGATGACTTGTTTTACAAATGGATTGTAGCGGCGAGAGTTGTAGCTAATCCCGACGCAGCCGGACTGTGTTAACCCGGTCAAGAGTTCTTGCGCATAGATACCCAACTGCATCACAAAACGCCAGGGAGATTTTGCGGAAAGAGCTTCGCCTAAGGCGCTACCAGCCACTACCCGAACATGTGGCTTATTTATTAGAGGCAAAAGCAAGCTGTCACCAAGAGTGATGATAATATCAGCCTCATTGTAGTTGGGCACAAGTGCCAGCAAGTTTCCTAAATAACCCATTGTTAAGCGGCGGCCCAACCAACTCATCACGAATCTCTTACACGGCAAATCACAAACTTCGTAAGCGGCTTCATCAGGTCTTGGGTCGTATGTGAATACCGTCACTTGGTGACCACGCCGCGCCAGGCCATCCGCCAGATCATGGGCGACTCGTTCAATTCCTCCACGCTTCAGCCCCACAACAGGCAGGCCGTAACTAAAGACAGCAATTCGCAACGGCTGTATATTCATTATAGAGATCGATGTTTAGCGCGCGGGAGTTTATGTGCGGCTGTGGAAGCAGAGGCGACTGACATTATTTTCTGAATCAGCAGCTATGAAGAGATTACTTAAATCACGTAGAGACTGTTAACAATCGGAACTGGTAAGTCATACATAAAGGATTCAAGCTGTTTTATATCGAAGCGTTCCTGCCAACAATTTATTTAGCTGCTCTATGCGAGTGGCCGGGTCGCAAAGCATTTGAGCGCGAGACGGACCTTCCGCACCTAATCGTAAACGCAAAGTTTGATCTTGGATGAAGCTTCGCAATGAAGCGACCAGCGCAGCGACATCATCGGGTGGCACCAGAACGCCGCAGGAGTCCGTCACTACTTCCTTGCTTCCCCCAATTGCTGTTGCGATTACCGGTAAATTAGCTAGAAGCGCTTCGATAAATGTAATCCCGAATGCTTCAAAGCCAATATTAGGTTGGCAGTAAATATCAGCCGCAGCCAAAAGTTTCGGCACATCAGACCTCTGACCAAGGAAGCGAACGCGATCTAAGATTCCTAAACTGGCGGCAGTTCTTTTTAATTTTATTAAATATTGCTCTTCATGCGGCCTTTGACCACCACCCACTTGCCAGCATACCCAGTTGGGAATATCTCTTAACTTACCAAGTGCTTCCAAATGAGTGGAGTGTCCTTTCCATTCTTCCATGCGGCTGACTTGAATAATTACCGTCGCGTCCTGAGGTGTATCTAACTCTGCGCGCAGAGCGGCCAGGTCGGCTTTTGAATAGCGCGCTTCAGGTAATGATACCGGACAATAAATTACCTCTGCGCGCGTGCGCGAATAGATAAGGGGAAGCAGGCTTGCCGTGAATTTGCTGTTACATAGCGCTAAATCCGGTGGCGTGCGGCGCGCCCAACGTTCAAGCCAATGTCGCCCGGTCGCTGCGTCGTGAAGCCAGAAGATGAGAGGCAATTTAGCCCTACGCACAACCGGCCCGAAGATCGCTTGCGACCAAGCTGAATGACAAATGACCAGATCGAAATCCTCTCGTCTAAGAAGGTCGCCGAGAGCGCGACGGGATCGCAGCACAGTCATCGGTTGGCTGATCCGTACCCGGCCCATCAGATTGACAGGCACGCCCGTAGCGGTTAATTCCTCGCTCAAACGCCCTTCAAAACAGAGTGCATAGTGTGGCTCCATAGCCGTGCAAAGTTGGCGGTAACGAGCAAGCGTCAACAAAAGCGTCTCTACTCCACCAAACATATTCCCGCTATAAACATGAAGGACGCGCATCAGTTATTGGTTGAAAGTACTTCTCGATAGATTGGAATTAGCTCTCTTGCCAGCCGCTCTCGATTGAATCGCTGTTCGGCGGCGGCTCTGGCTTCTGTACTGATGCGCGTGCGCAGGTCTTTGTTTGCGACAAGATGTGTGATGCGTTCGGCGAGGCGCGCGGCGTCGCCCGGTGGGTGGCCGAGGACGTTGATGTCTGTGTCGGAGATTTCCGCTGCGCCTCCGGTCTGGCTGACGATAACGGCGCGGCCACAGGCCATGCCTTCGGCTATGACGAGGCCGAAGGGTTCGGGTTGTGTGCTGGCGTGGACGATTATGTCGAGCGAGCGCATGGCTGACGCAGGGTCGTTAACGAAGCCCGTGAAGCCTACGCGCCCGGAGACTCCTAATTTGGCGGCAATGCTCTTTAGCTCTGCTAAGGAATGTTGGCTTCCGACTGTTTTGTAGAGAGCGCCGCTTGCTATGTAGCCGCGAACGGGTAAATCGGTGGGCAGCATCGCAAGTGCTTGCAAGAATGTCTCGTGTCCTTTCCAGCGGGCAAGGGTCGCAAGCATTCCGACTTTCACTGTGCCGGGTGCTGCGGGCGGCAGTCCTGAAAGAGCGTCCAGGTCGAGCGTCGGTCCATCGGGAGAGAAGTTCTCTACGTCTATGCCGTTGTATATAGTTTGGACCGTCAGGCTTTCGCCGCAGACCTTTCTTACATCATCCGCGACGCTTCTTGAATTAGCAATCGCAACGGCGCAGCGCGCGGCGTGGCGGCTGAGCAGGCGTGCCATGATGGGCCGCGCGCTCACGTAGTCGTGTATGTGCCAGATGACGGGAACGCGCAATGGGCGTGCGCGCACGCCAAGAACGTGCATCTTGAAGCCGTTCGTGTGAATCACGTCGGGCGCTAATTCGTGAAGTGTGCGTCGCAATCGTCTGATGTAAGTCATGACCGAAGGGACTGCTAATGATAGCTCACGCAGCACTGCCAGGCGGCGGACCTGTTTGCCCGCCGGACCGCCTGCGCCTGCGTCACCTAAACGTGACAGCCGCTCCGGGAATGGCAAGATGATAGTCGGTACGCCGATCTTTGCGGCACGGGAGACGAGCGGGCCGTCATCGGATGTAACAAGATGCAGATGCCATTCGGGCGCGGCCATTTGCACGCTAGCCATCATGTCCAGAAGACTGACCTCTGCTCCTCCCAATTGTCCAGATGGATTGAGATAAACGACTTTCAATTGCGGACCTGGCGGATAACGGGATTGCAGATTTAGAAGAACAGAAAGCGTTAGGGAGAAAGCAGTCGGCGGAGTTCGTTGATGCCGAATCTTATTTCTTGCTCCTATTTTTCATTCCGCTTGATTAGGATGTAACGAACGTCATGCGGCGGTATCAACGTCCGCTTCCACTTTAGAGTAATAGTGGGAATAGTAGTGGTGATAATAGTAGTAGTCGCTTGAGCGGACGTTCACGTTATTCAAAACCACACCGAATATCTTTGCGCCGACATCCTGAAGCAGTTGTCGTGCGCGCCGGACCACTGCGCGCGAGGCGCGGCCACCGTGCACGACCAGTAGCACGCCGTCGGCGATTGATGAAAGAAGAACGCCGTCCGTAAAAGATGCGACCGGCGGCGAATCAATTATGACGTGCGTGAAAGTGTTTTCAAGAGCGGCGATCAGGCGGCGCATCTGATCCGAGCCTAAGAGTTCTGCGGGATTGGGCGGAATCGGCCCGGAAGAGAGCATGTAAAGCCCGCTCTCTTCGTGCTGCTCTACGAGCGAGAGCATCTCGGCTTCGCTCATCTTGTTAGCGAGGATAGTGCTCAACCCGCTCTCGTTCTTAAGCCCGAAGATGGAGTGAAGGCGAGGGCGGCGCATGTCTGCATCAATGACGACAACCGTCGCCCCTGTCTGCGCCAGAATGGTCGCGGTGTTGACGACCGTAGTCGTCTTGCCTTCGGCTGGCTGGCTGGAAGTTACAAGAAGAGTCTGCGGAGCGCCGCCAGCAGAAGATAGAAGAACAGATGTGCGAAGCTGGCGGTAAGCCTCCGCGAGTGGAGATTGCCCGTCCGTGTGCGAGAGCAACAATTCCGCCGGATGATTCCCGTTTCGCTTCTGCAAGGCGCTGACGTTGCGCAGTAGGCGACGTTTCGACAGGCTGCCGATTGCAGGGATTACCGCGAGCGACGGCAGGCGCAGAGTTCTCTCTATGTCCTCGACCGTCCGCACGGAGTCGTCCAGATAATCCAAGTAGCGCGCGAGCGCTACGCCGAAGACCAGAGAGAAGAGAGATGCCAGAAGAATTCCCTGCATACGGTGTGGTCCGACTGGAACTTTTGGCTGAGGGGAATAGTCAAGGACGTGTATGTTGTTGGGCGTTCCGGCCAGAACGACATCGTTCTCTTTGGCGCGTTGCAGCAACCCGTCGAGCAGGCTCTTGTTTGTGTCAATCTCCTGTTGAAGAATGCGGTAATTGACTGCCGCCTCGTTCTGCGTCAAGGTTTCGCCGCGCTGTTTCTCGAAATCCGCGCGAAGCGCCTGCTCGCGTGCCATAGCCTGCCGGTAGGATGTCTCAAGGTTTGTGATGGCGACGGATGTGGCGTGCGTCTTCCCTTCTTTCGTCTGCTTTTCGAGAAGCGCTATCTCTTCGTCCAGGTCTTTTACTTCCGGGTACTTCTCCGTGTATTCGAGAAGCAGTTGAGCGCGCTTGCGCTTCAATTCGTTCAGCTTTGCATCTGCATCGGAAGATGACTTGGCTTCGACCATAGCGCTTGCGGCGTCAGGCCGGAGCGCAGCGCGGTAAGAGGCTTCGGCCATCTTGCGATCATTCTCGGCTTCCAGAAGTTGGCGGTTCAGACCGACCAGACGATCAACGACAGTGTTCTGGCTCGCGTCGAGCGAGAGAATCTGATGGTTCTTGGCGTAGTTGATTAACTGCTCTTCGCCGCTTCGGATTTCAGATTGAAGGTCCGCGATGCGCTTTTGTAGAAAGTCTCCGGCGCTGCTGCTGGTCTCCGTCTTCTTCTCAAGATTGGATTGAATGAAAGTGTCCGCGATGGTGTTGACGATCTTGGTCGCAACCTCCGGGTCAAGATGGCGGTAGCGAAGCTCTATGATCCTAGTCTCGTTAACCTCTTTGACGGACAATCCTCCCTGCAAGGATTCTATGTAGGGCGCAAGTTGATTGACTTCCTTCAGGTCTTCGCGTGCGGTTGCTGGCGCGATCCTGTCAACTAAAGGCGCGTCGTCCAATTTCTGTTCCTGCTCGCGCTCCTTCTTATCGCTGAGGCCGAACATGCGCTTAATGCTGTCCCAGGTCGAACGTTTATTAAAGGACTGCGGGTTAAGAAACGCTTGATTGTGTTCAAGGTCCAGCGTTTTGACTACGCGGCTGAGGAGTCCTGCGCTGGAGAGGATTTGAAGTTGAGTGTTGAAGTAAGTAGGGTCTTGATATGGAGTGTTAAGGACGATGGAGTTGCCCTTTATCGAACCCAGTGCGGGATTGTTAATCTCCAAATCAACCTGCACTCTCGCTCGTGCCTCAAAGACATCGGGCTGACGCGCCATGTAGATGGTCGCCAGCATCGTTATCAGCAGGATGATGCCCATCACCAACCATATGTGCTTGCGTATGGAGCACCAGTATTCGCGAAGCCGTGCGTAACCGCCGCCGCTCGTTTGAAAAGAGTCTTCGCCCATGTATCTATAGTCTTGCCTGAACGACGGCTGCATGAGCGGCTCGCCGGAGTTGCCGTTTCCATGAACGAGCGCGGTGGTTTCTGTTGGTCTGGAAGATTCTTTCATCACATCACTCCATTAAGCAATTAAGGCTACGGAATTACCCGAACCGGAAGCTGCGCCACGCTGGGTACGACCGCTCCTATGAAGGATTTCAAGAGATGTTTGCCGCTATTGGTCGGGACATCCACTATGTCATTTGCCATTAGTTCAACGTCTTCGGCCTGATGTTTGTCTATCGCTTTGAGATTGACGAACATCTCATTTTTAGCTTTGCTGCCGGGAAGTTGTCTGATGATTCGTACATTCTCTTTCTTCGAGTCGGGCAGGACTCCTCCGACCATAGCGATTGCACGCGAGATCGTTATAGGCTCTCTCAAGGAGAGCGCCGACGGGCGGGTCACGTTGCCGACGATATAGATTTGATCGGCTTCGACGATGCTGATTATGTCGCCCGTCCTGACGTAAGGGTTCGCCTTCTCGTCGCCACGCAATGTCTCCTCAAGCTTGTAATGATCGACTACGGCAACAACATCATCCGCCTCCGTCTTGCCATTCGTTTCGCAGGGCAAGAAGGCGGCTGTGTGAACTATCTGAATCGTGCGGCCTGCGTTATCCGATGGACCGTTGGCGTAAGAGAGTAGTTCGAGAAGACGCACGGGCCTGTGCAGTTGAAAGCGGCTTGGCGAGCGCACCGCTCCGAGCACTGCGACAGCCTGCGCCTGATAGTCCTTTATAAAAACGTCAACCTGCGGATGCCTCACGTATTCCAGAAGAAGCTCAGAGATTGCGCTCGCAAGTTCCGCTTCGGTCCTGCACGCCGCTTTAATCTCCTGCTCGATTAACGGCATCCGAATCATGCCGCGAGCATCAACGCGCACGCTGTCTCGTGAAAACTGCGGCTTGCTGAATACGCGTATGTCCAGCAGATCGCCCGGCCCGATTCTATACCGTTCATCCGACGCCTTCGGAGCGTCCGAAGCAGCTTGAGCGGTTGTAACGGATGTCGCCCCCGTCTGCTCAGACGGTACAGGCTCTTTGGGTTGTTGTGCGGCAGCGAGCAACTGTGAACCGAAGAGCAATGTTGCAAGGATAGAGATTCTAAGGACCATTCTCTTCGCCGAAGATTTTGTATTCAAAAGGATAGCCATCGCTTCAGACTCCGGTGTCGAAAGATAATTGAACACACTTCGACGCTGGCGCGATTCCATCATCATGGTGAAAAGACCAGAATGAGCGGATCACACTGTAGCCCCTAAATGAAGGGGAAGCCTCAAGGGCTGAGGCGGCGTCGAGTTTTCAAGATCAAAGCGCGCGAGTCTTAAAGTTTTGTCCGACTACGCCAGACGCTCCGTGTCTATTCGTTTACGTTCTCAATCTCCGCGCGCCGTATCTTCACGAACTAACAGGCGCGAGATTAGCTCTGTGCGACGACGCACTCCAAACTTTGCGAAGATGTTTCGCAGGTGGAACTTTACTGTATGCTCCCCCACGTTGAGCCTCTGGCCTATCTCCGCGTTGGTCATGCCTTCTGCGCAGGCGAGTGCGACCTGCGCCTCGCGTCTGCTCAAATTGTTGCTGTAGGCGACGCGCTCAATTGCGCGATCAAAGCTGCCGCCTCTTTTATGAACTTCGATCTCTACTGGAATGGGCGGGATTCCGAAGGCTCTGCGGCGCTCGAAAATCTCTTCGGGCTTGAAAATCTGATAGACGCGATCTTCGCGCTCTACTGCGCTTGCGCTCTCGATGCTGAGTTTACGAATAAGCCCCACAAGCGCCCTGCGAATAGTGGATGAACTGTTGATTCCGGTAAGCCGACTCAAGCCTCTAATGCTAAACGCTTCGCTAGACTGCTCTCTGCCCGCGACCTGCGAGAGCATCGCGCGATAGAGTTGATCTTCAAGCGGCGTGTGGCTCAAGGTGAGCAGAGCCATCTGCTGTTCTTCGTCAGACGGACCAAAAAACTGACCGGAAGCATAGGACGACGTTTGCGTCTTAATATTCGCTGGCGATGTGGGAGTGGGGCGTAGCAACGGGGGAATCCTCTTAATTGTTAATGGATGAATCTAATCAAGAATTTCTCTGGAAGAATATCTACCCTTCTGTCAATGAGTGCTCGAAACCGACTGATACTCGCAAAGCGCTCCAAAGGCACTAGCAAGGGGGTGTGGGAAGAAACCGGAGTGCGACTTAGAAACTATCGTCTCGGATTCCGACCGGAAGCACTTTGAGATCAGTAAAAACTTCAGTTCGATTATTTCAAAAAAGAGCCAGTTCTCAGGGATGAAGAAGAGCGCGAGGCTAAATCAACTCCAAGAGAACCAACGGGGAGCGACTGTCCCCGAATTTAATGAATAACGAGAGGCGCTTATATCATAGCTCGCACGGACGGGTCAATGATCTTAGTAAAAGCAGAATACAGAGTCCAGAATTCAAGAGTCAGAAGAACTAAACCACTATGCACTGAAAGTGCATAGGTTGTGGCGATGACTGAAAGTCGCGCCGCTTCTTAATTAATAGAAGCCGAAACATCACGCCGCCCTTTCAGATTTCTGCGGTGTGCTTTGCAACTGAAAGTCTTACATTGAAAATGCATAGTTTTGACTATCGCGTTTAGGATAATAAAGTAGTTTTCAGTTTTCAGTTTTCAGAAGGCTCGCAACTCAAAACTGAAAACTAGTTTCAGCCTTATCCCCTTCTGGATTCTGGCTTCTGCCTTTCTTCATCGTTTCCTTTTCGCTGTTCTGCGGCGCAGGTAAAGGGCCAGAGCTTTATCGAGCGGCTCTGAAGTATCAAGCTCAGCGTAATCTGCGCCCGTGCGCTCGAATTCGCGGCGAAAGTAGGAGAGCGCGGCTTCTATTCGTTCGATGTAATCGCGGCGTATGCGGTCCGCGTCCGCCAAGATGGTTTCGCCCGTCTCCAGATCGCGGAATTCGTAAGTCCCGCGCTTCTCAAGAAGTTTTTCCGCGCGGTCCAATAGATGAAAGATAACGACATCGTGGCCTACGCGACGCACTCGCTTTACTGCTTCGACAATCTCTTCCCTTTCATCGTAGAGATCGGAGATGAGAATAGCCAGCCCGCGCCTTTTCCATTGCGATGCTTGCCCGAGAAGAGCCGGACCGATGCGAGTTCGCCCGCCAGCTTTAAGATTCTCAAGGGCGACGAGGATTGTCTGCAAGTGGCGATTCCCCCC
>QHXM01000159.1 GCA_003222945.1 Acidobacteriota bacterium | reverse complement strand
CGCTTCGTTTCCTATCACGCCGCATTCGATCTCGCGCGCATTCAAGCCCTCTTCGACAATTATCCTACGATCATAGCGCGCTGCCAATTCTATAGCTTTTTCTAATGAAGCTTTATTGATAGCTCTGGATATTCCAACAGACGATCCGAGATTTGCCGGTTTGACGAAGCAGGGGAAACCGACTTCGCGTGCGATGCGACGAAGCACCGACTGGCGATCTTTATCCCAGGACTTTCGCAGAAGCCACGTGTATTTGCAGACGGGCAAGCCCGCTTCACGAAAGAGCGCCTTCATAGTCACCTTGTCCATTCCGCAGGATGAGGCCAGTACGCCGCAGCCTACGTATGGAACGCCGACCATCTCAAGCCACCCTTGAATCGTTCCGTCTTCGCCGTATGTTCCATGCAGAATAGGAAACACAACGTCAAGCGGCTGAGCAGTAGTAGTAGTAGCTTCCTCACGCTTGGCCGCACGCGAGACAAGACCATTGCTCGAAGGATCGCCTATGAGCGCGGAGGGCTGACGTTTTTCGGAGATGACATCGTCAGTTAATAGTTTCTTCGTCTCATACGGTAAAAGTCGCGTAGCGTCCGCTGGCGAAAGCCACTTCCCTTCCTTTGTAATCCCAATCGGCACGACCGTATATTTCTCCGCACCCATCGCATCTATCACTGCACGCGCTGAACGCACGGAGACCTCATGCTCGCCCGAACGCCCGCCGAAAATCACTCCGACACGAAGCTTCTTCATAAATAAGTTTCAAGTTTCAAGTTTCAAGTCCCAAGTCAAGAATAAGCTCGAAACCTGGAACTTGGAATTTGAAACTTCTCACAGAATTCTTTTCCCTAAAGCCGAAAGGATCAACTCAACGCCAAGCTCTGCTGTGCGGTTGTTGATGTCAAGGGCTGTGTTTATCTCCACGATCTCGAACGAACGCATCCCGCCAGCTTCCGTGATCTTTTCCATCGCAAGATGCGCCTCACGATAGGTCAGGCCGCCGCGAACGAGCGTGCCTGAGCCTGGAGCATCGCCCGGGTCCAGCGCGTCAACGTCGAAGGTTACAGAGTAGCCGCCCGTTGCGCGCGAGGCAATCCCTATCGCTTCGTCCATGCACGCGCTCATGCCGCGCTCGTCAATCTCGCGCATTGTGAAGAATCGCATTCCAAGCCTGCGAATCATCTCGCGCTCGCCCTGATCTATGTCGCGCCCGCCAACGTGAGCGCAGAAGCGCGGTTCAAGTTTCGGAGCGAAGCCCGCGACGTTTACGAGTGCGGGCGCGCCGAAACCAAGTAGAGCAGACAGAGGCATTCCATGAATGTTGCCAGAAGGCGTAGTCTCAGGCGTGTTCATGTCCGCGTGCGCGTCGAACCAGATGAGTCCGAGAGTTTGATTGCGCTCTCGCATGAAGGACGAAACACCTGCTATTGAACCGATTGCGATTGAATGATCGCCGCCGAGTATGAGCGGGAGTTCTCCGCTATTCATAATGTTTTGCACCTCGACTGCTATCTCTTCACACGCCGCGCTCACCTCCTGTAAATAGTTCGCCTTCCCCTCAAGCTTCCCGGCAGATTGCGGGCGCGCGATTCGCATATCGCCTAGGTCGCGCACTTCGTAGCCGAGTTGTGCTATGCGTTGATTAAGCCGAGCGACGCGAAGCGCGGCAGGGCCAATGTCCACGCCCGCAAGCTTTGAGCCGAAACCGAGCGGCACGCCCAGTATGCTCACACGCCTACCCGTGCCCGGATGATCCGAAGGTAGAACGAGAGCCTGCTGATTTATTAAAACATCACTCACAAAATAAAGGTCAGTACCACCTGCGGTATCGGGTGGGTCATCCTCTCCAAAACACCCACCCGCTACCGCAGGTGGTACTGACAAAAAGCCTGCACAACTCGCAACTACAATGAAACTCCTTTTGCCTTTTCGATGATGATCGAAACGGCCTCTTCGGGCGTGAGCGCAAAATCTAGTACTGCGCCGTGGCAACCTTGTCCGTAAGATAACGGTTCGGCTCGGCCTTGAATTGATTCATCACAATCCCAAGCACGCGCCCACCCTTCTCACGCGCCCCGCGACTCGCTGCCTCCATGATTCCGAGGTAGCCGCCCGTGCAGATAACGAATCCGGCTTCAGCCAACAACTCGCCCACACGATGCGCCTGCGCGTACTCAGGATCAGCCTCAGTGCAACGCGACCCGCCGAATATTGTTACGATGCGCTCTTGAGTCTCAACCATATTTATTTTGGATTTTAGATTGAAATACAGGATGCTAGGCTCCTCTCGAACGGCGCGCTAATCCAAAATCCAAAATCTAAAATCCAAAATTGTCTCACGGCTTTAAGCGATACAGCATTCTTGGAAATGGAATCGTCTCACGTACGTGTTCGATGCCGCACATCCAAGCGGTGCAGCGCTCTATGCCCATGCCGAAGCCTGCGTGTGGGACTGAGCCGTAGCGGCGCAAGTCCAGATACCATTCAAAAGCTTCTTCTGGAAGATCATGCTCTTTAATCTGCCCTTGCAGAAATTCCAGCGAGGTTGCGCGCTCGCCACCGCCAATGACTTCGCCGTAGCCTTCGGGCGCGAGCACGTCAACGCCCAAAGCAAGCTCCGGCCTTTCAGGGTCGCGCGCCATATAGAAGGCTTTGACGGCAGCCGGATAGTGATGAACCATCACGGGACGGTCGTACTTGCTGGAAATGTATGTCTCGTCCGGCGCACCGAAATCTCCGCCCCACTCGAAACGCGTTTCCAATTCCCCGCGCTCGTGGCCTTCGTGCAACATCCTGACAGCTTCATCGTAATGCAGGCGCGGGAAAGGCGACACGATTGCTTCAAGCTTAGAGGTGTCACGCTCCAGGATTTTCAACTCTTCCTTTCTATCTTCAAGCACGCGCGAAGCTATGTAAGAGAGAAAGCGCTCGCACAGGTTCAACACATCTTCAAGCGTTGCGAAGGCCATCTCAGGCTCTACCATCCAGAACTCCGTCAGGTGGCGGCGCGTCTTGGACTTCTCCGCTCGAAATGTCGGACCAAAGCAATAGACTTTGCCGAAGGCCGCTGCGGTCGCCTCGTTGTAAAGCTGGCCCGATTGCGTCAGATATGCTTTCGCTTCATCGAAGTAGTCAACTTCAAAGAGCGTAGTAGTTCCTTCACAAGCCGCAGGAGTAAATATTGGCGCGTCCATCAATGTGAAGCCGTCTGAATCTAAAAAGTCGCGCACTGCTTTGACGACCGTGTGGCGAACTTTCAGTATGGCGTGCTGACGACGCGAGCGCAGCCAGAGATGCCGATGATCCATCAGAAACTCTGTGCCGTGCTCTTTAGGCGTAATCGGATAATCATGCGCAAGACTTACGACCTCTGCCGACGAAACATCTATCTCGTAGCCGCCCGGCGCACGCTCGTCTGCGCGAACCTTGCCCTTGATGATGAGAGCAGATTCCTGTCCTAAATTCTTGAGCGCTTCCCACGCCTCTTCAGGCACAGACTTCTTAAAAACAACGCACTGCACTATACCCGTTCCATCCCTTAATTGCGGAAAGAGCAGCTTGCCGCTTGAGCGAAGATTGTAGAGCCACCCTTTAAGCGTGACCTCTTCGCCAACGTGTTCCGATAGTTGATTGATATATATATGTGCCATATAAGTACTGAGTACTGAGGACTGAGTACTGAGGACTGAGGACTGAGTAAAAACTTTCCTACACTCAGTCCTCAGCCCTCAGTACTCATCACTCTCTTTCATCCGTTCTTTAATCGCCCTCTTCAATGCCGGGAAACGTTCGAGCCACTCTATGGCCTGTAGGACGATCTGAAAAGTCGGCTTGATGAATTGTTCGTATGTATCTCCGCGACCGCAGACGGCTGTTTGATACGAGAACGTGCCGATAGCCTTGAGGCCGCGCTGAACGGTCATCAAGCGAAATTCGCGCGCGAACTCATCAGGGTCCAGGGCATCCAGCCCTCGTCTTCTGCGTTCGTCAAGCAGAAAGAGACGATGCGCTCGAACTTCCGCGAGCGATGGCGGCGCGGGCTGCCTGTCTAAAAGGAGCGTGACGAGGTCGTAGCTTGCAGGCCCCATGCGTGCGTCCTGATGATCTATGATTCTAAGCCTGTTCTTTGAATCCACCATCAAGTTGGACGCGTGAAAATCTCTGTGGCAGAGAACGCGCGGGCGCGCTGAGAGTTCCGCAGCTATGTCGTTCATCTCCGCCTTCAACTCCGCAGCCTCGCCGTGCGTCATCTGCTCGCCGCGAAGACTTCCAAAATAATGCTCAAAGAAGAAGCCAAGTTCCCAGGAGAGTTTCGCTTCATCGAATGCCAATCGACTTGCGATTGAGTTGCGGTTGTGGGCCGTGTAGGTCGCGGCCTGAATCTGCCCTATCAGAACGACTGCCTTCTCTTTATAGCTTTCTATCTCCTCTTCCGCAGCCTCTTCGTAAACTATGCGAAGCTGGCGGTCTCCTAAATCCTCCTGAACGATTATGCCGCGCGATGCGTCAACCTCGTAGATTTCCGGCACCGGAAGTTTCGTTTCCAGAAATAGCCGCGTGACATCAAGGTAAGGATGAAAGTCAGGGTCAAAGGGTTCTGGATAGACTGCCGCAATTGCAGTCTTTCGCTTCCACGGAAAGCGAAAATACTCTCGCGTGGAAGCGTCCGGCGTAAGTGCAAAAACCTTGCTCTCGTTCTTCTCCCCGCGCTCATAGAGAAAGCGCAAGAGCCTCTCACGCGCAGAGGAGTCGAAGGCGTTTGTCGAAGCGGTCGGAGATTGGCTCATGCGATTAAGAAAAATTTGAGTTATGAATTTTGAGTTTTGAGCTACCGCCTTTAATTCAAAACTCAAAATTCATAACTCAAGATTCTATTGGCTCTCAGAATTTTTCGATTGTATCACTGAGGTAAGGGTACGACAAAATTCTCTCCACGAAACTCGCCCCTGAGCGCTTTGGGCGGAGGCTCTTGCTCGCGTACAAGGTGAGCGCTGACCACAGCAGCATTCTCAATCGTCTCGCCGGAAGGAACGCGCACGCCATCAGCTAAAACAGCGCTGCGGACACGAGCGTTCTCTTCGATTGTGACATTATCCCACAGCACAGACTCGCGCACGTCCGCGCCTTTAGAGATACTACAAGATTCGCCTGAGATCATATCGCGCCCTGTGTCTTTGAGTAGAGTAAGGCTTACATCCAGATAGCGCTTGATCGTGGAAAGCTCGAACCAGCGTCCACGCGCGACGTGCGCCGCTATGCGCTCGCCTTCTACGATTGCTTTCGGATAAACGTCCGTGGTCGAGTGAGAGAAGACGCCGCGCGGAATGTAATCGAAGATGCGCGGCTCAAGAATCTGTATGCCTGTGAACATCAATGGCGCGCTCTCTTCATCCTCATTCTCGGAGACGTTATCGGACGCGTGCGCGGGCATACCGCCAAAAGCTGTTATCAAACCATCGCGGGTTTCTACAACGCTGAAACGCTCGTGCGCAATGTTTGGCAGCAGAACGAGCGTTGCGAGTGCATCCAGCCTTCTGTGCGTTTCGAGCGCGTCCCACAGATTGATGTCTGTCACAATTTTACCGTTGACGACGAAGAAGGTTTCACTTTCCAGAAGATGACGAGCGTTATCTAGCGCGCCGCTCGTTC
>QHXM01000158.1:0-47500 GCA_003222945.1 Acidobacteriota bacterium | reverse complement strand
CTCGCCTCGAGCTATATTCGTCAACCGATACACGGTCTCACCTACGAACGGATCGCTGTGCTTGGACATAACTACAACTTGCAGTTCGGGTGAATACCACTTCTCCCAGACAATGTGAATGGGCTGCTCGTTACCTACCTGCCCGGCGGGAATCGTCACGGTAGTGCGAGTGCCTTCGGCCTCAACACCCTCTATGGTCTGCTTGCCGAGAGATTCAGTTGCCCCCTTTTGCGCGTCCGCTCCTATATGAAACTCCTGTATCTGCGCCCCTTCAACCGGCGGAGGAACAGGTGCTGTGAACACATCTTTATTAACTTCGACTCTTACCTTCGGACCAGCGCCCGGCGCTGCATTCTGAATTTCACTCGGCAGCGATTCTATGCGCAGAGGAGCAATCTTGCGCGCCGTATGTGTGCGAGGATCAAGAATGTAGTTGACTCCGGCGACAGGGTCATTAATAAATATCGTCTGCTGCGGTTCGCCCGGTATAGCCCAAGGGCCTACCGCTCCCAACTCCTGATCGCGTCGCGTGCGCCCTTCACCATCACGGTAAATGGAAGCCGAATTCTTGTGCGTGATGCGGTTGCCGTCTGAGAGCGTGCGCGTCGTTTCTGTAATAGCCTGCGCAGAGTAAGGCACGCCCTTCACAACATGGCCGTCGAAGCTCATCTCAGATGAGATGAACACAAGCGTGTCATCTCCGGGCAGACCGGGCACTCTGATACCCTGCCCCGGTTGCTGGCCCGTTGTTTCGCGCATGTAGATAACGTCGCCGGATTGTGTGATAACCTTACCGGACTGACCCTGTTCCTGCGCGAACGCATTGAAGCCCATTAACAACAGAGCCAACGCGAAGATTAAGCTGGAAATCGTCTGCTTTTGAACTCTCATCTTTTTCTCCTCAAACAGATCAATCTAAGATTAAGACGCTTTACGAGTCTCTAAAAAAATTTCATGTAGCTGAATAGCTACTTCACGAAACGTATGGCGCGCGCCACTCCGTCGTTGCCTACCAAGACATCCGCTTTAACTCGCCCGCTAGCGCGTTCCACATTCATAGGCAGCCCGAACGATTGAAGCGCAGAGCGCGGCACTTCAACGCGAACGATCTGTCCGCCATCCATCTGCGACAGCCCGCCATAAGTCAGTGGAAGAAAATCCGTAGTTATCTCTTCGCGCTCGTTTGCGTCAGCAAAATAGTCTTTCGCGCTACGCTTTGTCTTGCTATTCAGTAAGGCATTGAACTTTTGCGCACGCGATCTGTCGGCAAAGCGTGTAGGCACGTTTTCTTCCAAGGGCGGCTCAGAGCTACTCACAGCAGTTGTGGATTGTACTTCGGCTGAAGACGGTACTGGGTTTTGAGGCGCAGTTATCGGTGACGAAACAGGCGCAGGCTGACTTGTTCGCGCCACGTTCTGCGGTGATGATTCGCTTGAACTATTGAAAAGTAATCTTGAAACGCCGAACACAGAGACAACTAAAAACGCTGCCGCCGCAGCAACAGCCAGAGTCGCCCAGCCAGAAAGTGTGCGATAGCTAGGCTGAGCGATTGGACTCAATGGGGTTGTCGTGCGTTGACGGAAAGCTGAAACAAGCGCTTCTTCAACACGCGCAGAAGCTTCCGCCGCGCTGAGCTTTGTTGCTACTGCACGAAGGCCAGCCGTCAACGCTTGATCATCGGCATATTTCATAGCGCAACTTTTGCAACTCTCCATGTGAGCGAACGCATTCTCTCGCGCGCCCGCTTCCGTCATCTGCCCGCGCGCCAGTTCAGTAATGACTGTCTCGAAATTTCTACAACTCATGCGAAGCACCTCGCAGTGTTAACAATCGGCGAAGCCGTGCCCGGTTCATTTCTGGCGCGCAGTTTTTCTATAAGCAACGCTCGCGCACGATGAAGGCGCGAGCGAACTGTGCCAACGGCGCAATTTAGAACCTGCGCGGCTTCAACATAGCTCATCTCGTGCAGGTCGCAGAGCACAACAACTTCGCGGTAGTGCGCTGGCAAAGCCGCAACAGCCTGCCGCACAGTCACAATCGTTTCGTTGCGAGTCAAATCTCCAAGCGGATCATCATTCGCAACCAGTTGCTCATGTCCCGCTTCGCCATCCTCTTCATAGCTATCGCCTATCGAAACAAAAGAGCGGTCGCGGCTCAAGGCCCTGAGCACGTGATTACGCGCAATGCCGTAGAGGTAGGCCGAAAGAGAACCTTTCGACGGGTCGTAATTTTTGGCTTCGTTAATCAGGACCATAAAAACCTCTTGCGTCACGTCTTCTGCAATCATCTCGGAGCCGCTCATCTGAAGTGCGAAGCGATAAATCCCGCTCTGCCGCCGCCTGTAAAGCGCGACAAACGCACTCTCATCTCCGGCTAAGATTAGCCGCAGCAGTTCATCATCACTTGGAGATGGGAACACAGTCATTCGCTTGTAGTCGTGGCGATCAATTACCGGCTGCCATCTTTGATTCGCAGGAAGAGGCCGAAAAGTTCCAAAAAGGTAAAAGGCAAAAGGTAAAAGGGGAGGCGGAAAGCGCGGTTAATCAAAAGCGGTTCTTCGCCTAACTTTTTCCTTTTACCTTTTACCTTCATCACTCGCTCCCGTACTTTATCTCCATACGGCGAATACGCAGGCTCGCCAACACGAGCACGATTGCCGTCACCAGGATTAGACCCGGAACAGTCAGCCAGGCGGAGGTCGGCTCGGTCACGATTGCGAACGGCCCTTCCGGGATAGGAACGGGCGTGAGCGAGTGAAGGTAATGAATGACGCTCAGCTTTTTGAGCACAGGCGGCAGCAGGAAGTTTATGAACTCCCAGCCGTAGAGAATAATTGCCGGAATGACCGGGTTGCGAAAGAATAGACCTATTACCAGAAAGACCGCGCCGTAGCCTACGCAGGCCAGCACGGTGGTCCCAAGATATATCAACACCTGATTCATACCCGGTCCATTTAATAGCTGATTCATCGCACCGGAATAGCCGAGCGGGAGATAAATGAAGAAGACGGCAAGAGCAGTCATCGTCACAAAGAGTATGAGAGAAGTAATCAGTCCTGAAATATATTTTCCAGCTACAAGGACTTCACGCCGAACCGGTGAGAGGAAATAGTAGTGAAGGCTGCGGTCCACAACCTCGCCGCGAAACAGGTTCATAAAAATCCACGCGCAGCCGAAGAAGATGACCGTGCGAAGAATCATCCCTTCGTAAAGGTTTGCGAAGATCAAGCTGGCCTCCGAGAAATTCGTTCTTATGTCGTCGTAATGAACAGACACGAGCGCGGCCATTATCAAGACAGGCAGCAGAGCGAGCAGGTACATCAAAACGGACCGCTTGCCCGTAAAGTTCTTTCTGACTTCGAGACGAAGTATGGCTGCAATCTGTCGCTTCCTGTGCGGCCACGAAGATTTTTTTACACTCTTGTCCATTGCTACCACTTCAACTCTCGAACTCATACGCGGCTCCCTTCAGTCTCCGAACCTATAAGATATCGATAGACTGCGGAGAGGTCATCATCAACGGGCGTCACGGATTCGATCTGTACAGAGCCTTCGGCCACGACCTCGTTCAAGAGCAGGTAGAATTTATCCGCATCGCGCGTTTTTATAAAGAGGCCGCCGCGATCTTCGTGAATCCGTGCCTCCACAACAAGGTCTTGCTCGAAGACGCGCGCAGCTAAAGTTGTTGGATGATCGCAACGAACCAGAACCTGCATAGGATGTTCTTCCATCTCGTCGCGCACATCGCGCACGTCGCCCTCTGCAACGACATAGCCGTTATTTAAGAGCACGACGCTATCGGACATCATGTCAACTTCGTGCAGGATGTGGCTTGAGATGACAAGGTGCAAACCTTCATCCGCGAGTTGACGAAAGAGCCGAATTGTTTCGGCGCGAGCCATCGGATCGAGACCATTGAGAGGCTCGTCTAAAATAAGCACTGAAGGATTGTGTGCGACTGCCTGAGCAAGACGAACACGCTGGCGCATTCCTTTGCTGTAGGCCGCGACCTTCTTCTCCGCAGCAGCCACGAGGTTGACGCGCTCCAAAGCTTTCATCGTCAACTCATCTGCTTCATCTTTCGCCATCCCGTGAACGCTCAAAAACATGTTGATGAACTCGCGCCCCGTCACACCTCTTGGGAAAGAGTCAAACTGCGAGCAGTAGCCAACGCTACGGAAAAGTTCTTCAGGCTCGCCGGGCGAGATGCCTAGAATGCTTATCTGCCCGCGCGTAGGTCTGAGCAGTCCCGTCATCAAGTTCATCAACGTGGTCTTGCCTGCGCCATTCGGTCCGACGAGACTTGTGATCCCGTGTGCGATTGAAAGATTGACTCGATTGACGCCTAAAATCTCTCCGTAAAATTTGGAGACATCCTCGAAGACTATCATCTGTGAAGAGGCTTCGTTCATCAGTTCACCACCTCGTAAGCTCTCACCTTTCGGTAGAGCAGCAGCAGACAGACCGCGCAGATGGCGAATAGCATGAGCCAGGCGCTCCACAGCGGAGGTTGAAACAGATCAACGAAGAGTGTGCGTCGTGGGTTAAAGCTGCGTATGCGCCCGGCCTGTCTCACAAACGTTCCGAAGAGACCCGCCCATGCCGCTCCAATCAGCGCTCGCAAACTTATTAAATCTCCCCAGCGCGTGTAGAAGATGCGGTTGATAACTTCTGCGAAGGCCGACGGAATGAAGAAGACTCCTATCAGCGCGGCGCTCGCTGCCATTCTCCATTTAACCCAGGAGGAGATCGCCAGCGACATCAACGCCAGGAGAAGAATCCAAATCCAGCTTCCTAAAAAGATCGCGCCCGCGATTCTTATGTTCTGTGCGAACCACGCCCAGCCTTCAAGATAAGATTGAAAGAGAAAGAGCAGCAGACCCGGAATCCAGGTGATGAGCGAGAGCAAGATAAGCAGCACGGACATCTTGCCCAGGACATACTCTGCGCGCGAGAAGGGGCGAGAGAGATAGAGCGGCAATGCGTTGTTCGTCTGGTCGCGCGAGATGAGCGGCGGTCCAACCAAAAGTGTCAAACCGAAGGCGGCCATTCCCTGATAGACGACGAAGTTTTGAAAGAACTCCGCATCTACGGGCACGAGTCTTCTCACGGCCAACTCCATAACAGCCAGCGCCTCTGTGTTGTGATGCAGGTATATAAGAACGGAGCAGACGAGCGGCCACGCTAAGCAAAAGATAAAGTAGGCTATGAAAAACTTCGACTGAAAGATGCTTCGATAAGAGTGACGCGGCAAGATAAGAAAGCGCGACCAACGTGGCGTCACTTCGCCCGCATACTGCTTGTAGGTGTGCTCATAGACCGCCATTTTCGTTCTCCATCGCTTTGAGAAAGATATCTTCCAATGAATCGCGCTTGTAATTGAGCCGACGAATCTGCACCTTTTGCTCGGCAGCAAGCTTGTATAGGTCGCGTATCTCGACTCCGTTTTGAAGAACGAGCTTGACTCTCCGCTCATTTGTCAGAGCATATTCACAACCCATGCGCCCGATTGCTTCTACGAACGCGCGACTGTCCCCGCGCGTCTCCATCTCAAGAAATTTCCGATTGGCTTTGCGTTCCTCTTCCAGATTGCAATAAGTAGCTATGCGACCTTCCTTCAATATCAAAATCTCTTCGCAGCACTCTTCAACGTCGCGCAGCAGGTGTGACGAAATAAGTATGTGCGCCTGATGGCCGTCTCTTATCTCGCGTATGAGTCGAATCATGCGCAGACGCGTCGGCGGGTCAAGCCCGTTCGTAGGCTCGTCCAAGATAATTAACTTCGGACCATGAACAATCGCCTGCGCGAGTTTCGCCAACTGCTTCATGCCAAGCGAGTAAGTTTCAAGCGTTCTGTAACGAGCTTCGCCAAGCCCGACGTAAAAGAGCGCCTCGTGCGCTCGCTCCAACGCCGCATCCGACGGCAAGCCTGAAAGCTCAGCCATCAGACGAACGAAATGTACGCAAGACATCTTCGCAATGAACGAATCGCGCTCCGGCATGTAGCCTATGAACGCTCGTATCTCTTCCGCGCCCGCCATGATCTCCTGTCCGAAGATGTGCGCTGTGCCGCTCGACGGCGGATGAAAGCCCAGAAGCGTGTGAATGAGCGTAGTCTTGCCTGCGCCGTTCGGACCAAGCAGACCGATAGCACGCCCGCGCAACTCCGCCGTCAGGTCTTTCAATATCTGCTTCTCGCCGAACTGAACGCTCAGACCGTTTAGATCAATGACAGGTTTCATATCAATCAAAGCTCAATGGCTCTTGATGAAGCGAGCAGAGTAGGATTCGTTAAAGTCCATCAGGCCGATCTTCCAACAGTAGCTCCAAACAAACCTCAAGCCCAAAGGCCGCGCCCATTTAGCACACGATCAAATCTTCAACAAACCTTGAGAGTCTCTACTTTAGGTCAAGCTCAGTCATCATTGTGTTTGTATTCACTAACTCATTTAAGCCTTCGCAACCAAGCCAGGCGCCATCAACTTCTGTAACTTTACATTTGATATTGCCTGTTCCATTCGCGGGCATTAACAGATAGGTTCTGCCCAGCTTAAAATGAGACGTAGAAGAAACCGTTGCAGTATCAGCGTTGTTCGCTCTCACAATATTTAGAGTGAAAGCAGCAATGAGACTAACGATTCCCACTGCGGCAAGCAGATAGCTTTTCAGATTGTTCATTTCGATTCTCCTGTTCATTCAAGTAACCGGTTTAACTAGCGTTCGACCTTCTCCACATGCATCCCTTTATCAAGAATGTGCTGCATCTCGAATGAGTTTGGCAGACCCATCAGAGTCGCAGGACTCAGGCCGAACGGTCCACCTTCGCTGTTTGAAGCGAAGATTATGCGGTCGCCCTGCGCGTAAGCGTAGGCGAGTGTTGGCGGAGCTTCCGCCGCGTTCTTCAAAACCTTTTGTTGCTCATCAGGCACAGCCTTCTCCACCTGCCCCGCGACTGGCGCAAGCAGCGGCGCAAGGTCGTGATAGAAGATTGCGGAGAAGTTTGCGTTGCCGTCCGCAGGCAGAGTCGAGGTGAAGCGCGGCGAGCGAAGCAAGGTGTAACCCGACTCGTTATATTTTAGAGCGCGTTCCACGAGCGCGCGGCTCGGCGCGGCGATTAGATAGCCATTGGCGTATGTGTAATGAAGTTCCACGCCGTAAGCAAGCGACTTCAGAGTGTAGAAGGTGTGCCCGCCGCTCTCGCTTCTCTCCCACTGAAGACCGCTCCGGCCTTCCTTTGCAGCCCATTCGTTTAACTTCTCGACCACGCGCTCAAATGTTTGCTGCAAGCGCGCCTGATCGTAAACCTCGAAGACAATCTTCCAGGAAGGCGTCGGCAGAATTGGTCCGTCAATAGCGAAAGCGAACTCTCCGCCCAATGGCGCTGCGAAATGGGCGCTGCTAGCCATGAGGCAATACCTGTGCGCTGCTCCTTGAACGTCAGCATCGCACGGCTGTTAGTTTTTCCTTCAACGTCCTTTTGTTCTACTACGAAATGCTTGAGGCTCATCAAGCCCACTTGCTTGAAAATCTCATTGCGCTTCGCGTCGTTTGCGTCCCCGGAGTTCTCGCGCACAAGCTGGTCGATTATCTTCTCAAGGTCCGCGGCGACGATTAGCCCGGCGCCAGCTTTATAAGTCTCGGCAAGACGCTGATAGAAAGAAGTCGTCTTGAAGGTGTTCGAGTCAGGCGCTTTCATTCTAGTCGCAAGCTGTTGCAACTGTTCCAGGCGCGGCGCGGCTGCAAGCAGATCGCCGTTAATCCAGATCAGGATTTCATTCTTTCCGTTGCTCGCTTGCGTCGCATCCATCGGATCATCAATGATGCGAATCTTCGGCGCACCTTTCTCTGTCGAAGTGAGAGACGCAATTTTCTGTTCAAGGTATGAACGAAAACTAGCTGCATCGCTCAACTCTGCCAGAACAAGCGGGTCTTCCGGTCCACGCTCGCCCATGCGTGCGCTCGCAACAATCTCAGAGCCTAGATACTTGCCGAACTGATTTATCTCTTCGATTATTCGATCAAGTTCCGCTTCACCCTTTTGTCCTCGATTCTTCTGCCACCACTCGCGCAAAGCAGCGTTCTGCTCTATGCGCTCCTTCATGATGCGGTGCGATTCTACGAGCGTGTTTGCGAGATTCGGCAATGCCGCATAGAGGACCGTTCCTTCGGGCATCAGGTCAAGCAGGCGCGTTGAGTATCGAACGCCGGGGCGCGGGACTCTCTTGTTAAGCTCATGACTAAGCGCCGTGAGTTCGCCAATCAACTTCACATATCGCTCAGCGTTTCGACTCCAACTGATTTCCTCTTGAATCGGAACTCGCTCAAGGCTAGCATTGGTCGTCGTCTGATCGCCCGGATGAAGAACCTTCTCGTCTCCTGCGTGATTGACGTGGACTTCGCCCTCTATGACGGAGACGCGCGAACCCTTAGTGCCGTTGTTGACTGAAAAGATTGTGCCCGTGACGGAGACTAGCGCATCGTCCGTAGCAACGTACAAGTGGCCTCCGCGTTGCTTCGCAGCTTCAACGATAACGTTGCCGCGATTCAAGTGAATGGTCGTGCCGTCCGTGTTCTGGCTGAGTGATAGCTCGGACCGCTCGCGCATCTCAACTAATGATCCGTCCTCCAACTTCACAACCGCGTCCGAATCCTTAGCCGTGCGGATTCTCTCGCCACGACTGATTGCTTCGCCAACGCCGATTGCGCGGCTCTCCGAATCCGTGACTCTATAGACAGCGCCGTTCGCAGCCTGCACAGTCGCGCGCGCTTCACCAACGGCGAAACGACGATAGGCGTTGAAAACAACAAGACCGATTCCGATGATGAGCGTCGCCGCAATCGCCCATTTCCAGATAGGCGTTTGCGCGCTCGTGCGCGTCAGCCTCTTAACGGGTTGAACTGTGGACACAGCTTGAGCGTCGCCGCTTCGCGCAGCTTTCAGAGCCTTGCGACAAGGAATGCACTCGCGCGTGTGGTCTTCAAGTAAGAGCGCACGCGCTTCCGACAACTCCTTGCGCAGGTAGGCAGGTATGAGCGCCTGAAAGTCTGCACAGCCACGAATCTCTTCCACCGTTTTCGTCTCAGGCAGTTCGCCAAGAGTCTCTTTCGAGAGTCGCGCCCATACGCGGTCCGCAGCGCTCTTTACAACTTCAGCGTCCATCTCTTCGCTGCGAATTCCGGCAGCGACGCGGTCTAGGACTTCGTCTAGTTCCTTTCGATTACGCTTCATGATGTTTCTCCAGATAATTGCCAATCTCTTTGCGAAGACGCGCGCGCGAGCGGTGCAACGTGACGCCAACGACCATCTGCGACGTATCAAGCAACTCCGCTATCTCGCTGTTACTGTAGCCCTCGAAATAACGAAGCACGAACATCTCTGCCGCCGTCGCACCCAGCCGCGCAACCGCCTGCTGTATAAGTTTTCTCAACTCGCCATCTTCGTGCTCCATCTCTGGATTAAGCGAGGAGCTTTCGGGCAGATCGTCAATAACTTCTTCGAGCGCGATAGATTTCGCAGTGCTTCGGCTGCGGACCAAATCCAGCGAGGCGTTGATGGCTGCTCGGTGCAGGTAGCTCGCGGGGCTTGGCGCTAAGTTAACCTCTGCGCGCTTAGCCAATCTCAGGAAGACTGTTTGCAGCACGTCCTCCGCGTCTTCGGCGCTTCCGGTCACGCGGTAGGCCGTGCGAAAGACCAGATCATTATGTTCGCGGAAGAGTCTTTCAAGCTCTCCCAGAGGCGGCGAAATCTTTGGTTTAAGGTGCGTCACAGCGGCTTGCACGGTTTCCTCCTTCAGTCGGTCTCCACACATAAAACGCACCTCGCGCAGGATTATTAACAATCTCAGACAAGATTTTCGGCGGGCTGGGCGAGAGAATATCACCTTTTCATTCGAGGCAGGAATTGTAGAAGACATAGTTATCAGAAGCGATTTAACCGAAAAATGATTTACTAACTTCTGAACATAGAAGTATTGTGCAGAACTCGCTTTCGCTAATACAATAGTCAACCCTTATCTGTTGCCACAGTACATTTGTTTGATGAAAAGAGATAAAGAGATGCTGACCAAATTAACTAAAGGATTTCTTGTTAAAGCTAAAGGGATTTACCCAACATGGAGTGTACAATTCTAAAATGGATTAACGACTCACTGAACTCAACGCCTTGATAGCATGGCTTTCATGTTTGTTTTCTTCGCTAAGGTTGAATGCCTGCGCTCGTCACCACTCAATTAAGGAGGAAGATATATGCGCCGATTCTTCTTATGTCTGCTCGTCGTCATCGCTTGTCAGGCTACGTTTGCGCAAGGGCATAGCCATCAAAACAACGCTCAAATCAAAGTTGAGAAAGAGGTGATAGCCTTTCTTGATTCTCTCACTGCGGCTGGCCTCAAACGTGATGTGGCAACGCTGGACCGTTTCTACGCGGACAATTACTTTCACACAAACCCGGACGGAAGCCATATGACTAAACAGCAGGTGCTCGCCTCATACAAAGCTCCGCCGACAGCCGTTATTGAATCGAGCCAGCACAACGAAGATAAAGTTTGGGTTAGCGGCAATGTGGCTTTCGTGAATACGCGTGTGACGATTAAAGGAAAGCTCAAGGACGATTCCTTCGAGCGACAGTATCGCATAACTTATCTGTTTGAGAAGGTGAAAGGCAGTTGGCGCGTCGTCACATCTCACGCGACGTTGATCCTGCAAGCGTCCAGGTAGGTCCGAACTGAAAGTAGTAAAGATTGGGCGATAAGGTTAGACTCTGTATCATTAGTCAAGCGACTCGGCTTCTGTTGAAGTTATGAGTAGAGATCAGTCTTCGATAAATTGCTGCGGCTCTTTTGAAAAGATATTCGCCGACAGCAGAGACAGCGCCAGGTGTTTAGGTTCGCTCTCAAAATTGGCGCGGCATCTCAAAGAGCCTCTCATCGTCACGGGCAGCATAGCCACAGCCTTGCACCTGATGAAAAATGGAATGGGAAGACAGATGGCTCGCCTTAACGATATTGACGCGGTCGCAGAAGGTTTACACTGCGTTCGCAGTTCGCTCAGCCAGGATTTTTTAATCAACCATTTTCACCCTCTTCGCGGCGGCGGAGGAGTTCTGCTCCAGCTTGTTGATGAAGAATACAGCACGCGCATAGAGGTTTTCACTCCAAACTCAAAAACGCTTAATGAGCGTTTGACCGATTTCGCTATAGGCAATCTGCGTTGCAGGACTGTCTCTGCCGAAGATGTTCTGGCAAAGCTTCTGTCGATTATTTATCCCGCGACGAAAGGCTGTACGGTTGACCCGAAATATGTAGAGCATTTCGAGGCGCTTTATGCGACGGTTGATCTGAAAGTGGCTGTAGAAATCTGGCCGGATTATCGCAAAGAGAATCATCCGCTTAGTTTCTATGAAGCAGCAGAAGCCGTTCAAAGGAGCATCCGCGATAATCCCGCTCTATTACAACGGGAAGAATATTGTCAGGACATAAACTTCGTGTGCCGTTGGTGCTGCGCATCCGACGAGTTTCCGCTTGCAGTTCGCAGCAAGGTTTACGAGATTCTGGGTTACGTATAGCCTTCACTCAAAAGATATGGCTGCATCAACCGAGCAGGTTCGAGAAGATTTTGACCGCATAGCACGGCTGACTGTGCACGCAGGCAAATCGGCAGATGTCTATCACAAGTATCTTTTAAGCCAACTCCCGCCCGGTTGTAAGAATGTACTTGATGTCGGCTGTGGGTTGGGAGATTTCACAAGGGTTCTGGCAGAGCGCGCCGAGCGTGTCTTAGCCATTGACCTATCGCCTGAGATGATTCGTCTTGCGCGAGAGCAATCTGCGCATCATCATCAGAAGATTGAATACGTGCTGGGCGATTTTATGCTCCTTGATTATCCTGCGGAATCTTTCGATTGTGTTGTGTCTCTGGCGACGCTTCATCATCTTCCGCTGAGCGATGCATTAAGTAAGATGAAGGATGCGCTCGCGCCGGGCGGTGTTCTGGTCATACAGGACCTGATTGCAATTGATGGATTCGTTGATCTGTTTAGGAGCGCTCTGGCCCGTCCCGTCAATACAATGCTTCGGCTGTGGAAGACCGGAAGGCTTCTCCCGCGACGAGAGGTGAGAAAAGCATGGGCAGAGCACGGCAAGCATGATGTCTATCTTACTTTGACTGAAGTGAAGAGAATGTGCGAAGAACATTTGCCGGAAGCGAAGATAAAGCGTCACTTACTCTGGCGCTACACTATCGTCTGGCGAAAAGCAAGGCGGAAGGCGGAAGATAAGGTAGAAGGTGAACGGTGAAAGGGGAAAGAATTTTACCTTTGCTCTTTCACCGTTCCCTTACTCTTTCATCCTTGCTTTTCAATAAACTACACGCTGATGAACGACAAAGATTTCATAGAGGCGGACCAATCTGATAATCTTCCCGCAAACAATCTGAAGCAGCCGCTCGTCGAAGGCGAAGATTATTACTTGGAGAATGGTCTTTACGTTTTCACGGCAAGTTATCTACGCGCACGCGGCTATTGCTGCCAGAGTGGTTGCAGGCACTGTCCATATCCAAAGGAGACCGAACGATGATGCGTCGCGCTTTCTTGCTCTTTACTCTGCTGCTTCTCTCTTTCGCTTCTACAAAAGCGCAGAAACGTCCCTTCACGATTGAAGACCTCTACCGTGTTAAGAACATTTCCGACATACACGTTTCGCCCGACGGCAAGACTGTAATCTTCGTCGTCACGACCTCCGATCTGTCGCGGGCCAGACGCAACAGCCACGTGTGGGCAATGGACATTGACGGAAGAAACATTCGCCAGTGGACCGTGAGCGATAGAAGCGAGTTCTCGCCGCTCTTTTCTCCAGATGGTCGTCAGATTCTTTTCATAAGCTCGAAAGAGGGCAGCGCGAATCTTTACTCGATGAACGCTGGCGGCGGCGAGTGGCACAAGGTGACGAATCTTTCGACGGGCGTTTCCGACCCTCTGTGGTCGCCCGACGGCAAGTGGATAGCTTTCTCATCAGACGTTTATCCAGAGTGCAATGGCGACGACCCCTGCAACAAAAGGATTGCTGAGCGCTGGGAGTCAGGTCCATTGAAGGCGCACATTGCAGATGGTCTTCTCTATCGCCACTGGACCGCCTGGAAGGACGGAACGCGCACGCACACCTTCATTGTCAACGTCGCAACAGGCGAAACAAAGGATGTCACGCCCGGCAATTACGACGCTCCTACGTTTCAGCTTGGCGGACCGCTGCAATACGATTTTTCACCGGATAGCAAGGAGCTAGTCTATGTCTCAAACCACGACCAAGTTCCTGCGATTTCAACCAACAACGATCTGTGGCTTATCTCTCTCGCCGACAATCAGCCGCAGCCGCGTAACATCACCGGGTCGAATCCAGCTTACGACGGCGGTCCGAAATATTCGCCCGACGGAAAATACATCGCCTACAGAATGCAGAAGCAGCCAGGTTATGAATCCGATCTCTTTCGTCTTGCTCTTTACGACCGCTCGACAGGAAAGTCAACTGTGTTGACTGAATCGTTTCGCAACTGGATTGACGAGTTCGAGTGGGCGAAGGATTCCAAGTCAATCTACTTCTTCGCGGAGGTCGAAGGACTGAATCCTCTGTATCGCTTAGACATCAACTCGAAAGCGATCACACAGGTTCTGGCAGACAAGAGCATTGACGCATCCGACTTCGATCCCGGTCAGAATCACTTAATCTACATCAAGCGTTCCGTAGGTGAGCCTAACGAGATTTACAGCGCCGAGATTGCGAACGGCAAAGCGTCCGCGCCCGTGAAGCTCTCGCATTTCAATGACGACCTTGTGAACGAAGTTGACGTTCGTCCCGCCGAAACCATGTGGGTCGCAGGCTCAGGCGGCGCTAAAGTGCAGGTCTTCATAGTCAAGCCGCACAACTTCGATCCCGCGCGTAAATATCCTTTGATCCTGAATGTTCATGGTGGTCCGCAGTCGCAGTGGACCGACGCATTTCGCGGCGACTGGCAAGTCTATCCGGGCGCTGGCTACGTTGTGGCTTTTGCGAACCCGCATGGCTCTACAGGCTTCGGCCAGGATTACACGGCTGAGATTTCGGGCGATTGGGGCGGGCGCGACTTTGAAGATTTGATGAAGGTGACGGACGCGCTGGAAAAATTGCCTTACGTTGACCGCAATCGCATGGGCGCGATGGGGTGGTCCTTTGGCGGCTACATGATGATGTGGTTCGAGGGGCACACGGACCGCTTCAAGGCGATTGCCTCCATGATGGGAATCTACGACCTTCGCTCGTTTCACGGCGCAACGGAAGAACTCTGGTTTCCTGAATGGGATTTGAAGGGTGTGCCCTGGACTTCGCAGCTTTACGAGAAGTGGTCACCGTCAAACTACGTCAAGAATTTCAAGACGCCCACGCTCGTCATCTCAGGCGAGCGCGATTACCGTGTGCCATACACGCAGTCTCTCTCTTTCTTCACAGACCTACAGAAGATGAACATTCCTTCGCGCCTTATCATCTACTCGAACGCAGGCCACTGGCCTAGCTGGTACGAGATGGCGCTCTACTACACAGCGCATCTCGAATGGTTCAATAAATATTTGGGCGGCGACGCTCCGCCCTGGACTACAGAACAGTTTCTAAGAAATGCAGTCTTCGACCGCGCGAGCGGCCAGCGCATAAACGAGCCGGACACGAAGCCGACGACTCAACCGAAGGAAACACAAGGCAAGCCTGACGTGAAGCCGAAAACCCCATAAGATTATAAGAGCATTATTGAACCACAGAGGACACAGAGGGCACAGAGGGAATTTAGAAATTTGAGATAGCAGATTTGAGATTTCAGATTTTCTAGTTTGATGTTTCTCTTCCTCTGCGTCCTCTGTGTCCTCTGTGGTAAAAATTCCTGCTTTCGCTCTTACCTATTGAGACCATTTAGTAGGTTGCCGATCCCAGCGATGATTGCGCAAATGAGTGTGCAACTCTTCGGGCAGCGGGCCTTGATCGCTTGCCGAGATGTTCGATTCTACGTGAGAGAGTTTTCGCATTCCTGGAATGATTGTGCTGACGGTCGGGTTGCTGAGAATGAAGCGCAGAGCCATCTCAGGCATTGTCATTCCGGCGGGGACTAAAGGTTTGAGCGCGTCTGCGCGCTCCACACTTGGAATAAGGTTTTCGGGAACGAAATAGATGTTGCGCCAGTCGCCTTCGGGCCAACGACTCTCTTTCGTCAGCGTTCCTGTCAAAGTCCCTTCGTCAAAAGGCACGCGCGCGATTACCGCCACATCGTTTTCACGACAGGCGGGGAAAAGTTCGTCTTCAGGGTTCTGGTCGAAGATGTTGTAGATGACCTGCACGGCGTCTATCAAACCGCTTCTGACTGTTCGCACACTGTTCCAAGGCTCCCAACGATTGATGCTGATGCCGATGGCTTGAAGAAGTCCCTGCCTGCGCAACTCATCCACTTTCTTTGACCAGCGATCATCCTCAACCCAAGCGTCTTCCCAGACGTGGAATTGAATTAGATCGAAACTTTCAAGACGAGCGTTCTCAAGACTCCTGTGGATGTACTCTTCAATATGGTCCGGCGGAAAACAATCATCCAATGAGGACTCTCTGCGGCTAGGCCACTGGCGATTCTTCGGAGGAATCTTGGTCGCGGTGTAAAGTTTCTTTCCGGTGTTCGCGCGCACGAGTTGTCCCAGCAGATTTTCGCTGTGGCCTTCGCCATACGCCCACGCTGTATCGAAGAAGTTGCACCCCCTATCAACCGCGTGTTGAAGAGAGGCCAGAGACTCTTCATCATCCGACCCGCTCCAACTTCCCATGCCCCACATGCCGTAGCCGATCTCGCTCACCTGCCAGCCAGTTCGCCCGAAACGCCTGTATCTCATTTCTCATTCTCTCCCCGTTTGATTCATCTCCTGTTCAAACTTTGCGCCCACGCTTCAATGCAGGTCCAAGCCGCCGCTTGACCTCTTCGTCAATATTCTTCTCATCCTGCTTTGCAGAGCCTTCAGTCGAACGACGCGCAAGAGGCGCGCTCACATTTTTAGAAGCATCCGGCTGCTCTCTTCTTAACAATGATTCAAGTAGAGCGGACCTCTCTTTCTTATCTTCCTTTAAGGTGAAGGGCGCGCACTTCTGGCATTGAGGCATGATGCGCAGGCCAATTCCCTTCACACGGCGGCGCGTAAAGAGCGCGCTCTCATTAACCAACGCTCCGCACATAGAGCATAGAAGCGGGCGAAGCGCACGATAAACCTCAGTGCTCCTGCCGCTTTTCAGGTTGCCCTCGCCTACAATTTCGCTGATTGCCTTCTCCATCCGATTGTCCGCTGATTACTTTAACTCGAATGATGATGCGCCGAGAACGCGGCGGCTTTCTCGCTCTTGTATGAAGACGACTGCGCGAAGGTTCTGGCGTTTCCAGTTGCTGGCTATATTGACTGCGGGCGAAGCGTTGAAGGTTTTGCCGCTTTGAGAATTAAGATTGCCTATAACACTTAACTGCCTTACGACCGCCGTGTGGCTCAAACTTCGTCCGGCGTTCTCGCCGCGCGCAACACTTGAATGAAGATCGCTCTCCGCGATGGCGAGCAATACTTCGGCGGTGTCATTCGCGCTAAGGTTTGGAATGTTCTCAACCTTGACATTCAATTGTATCGCGCCATCTGCCGCGCCCGATTCGGCGCGTGAGATTTGAACGGTGGCTTTCGCAGTGTGCTCGGCGGAAAGAATCGCATCGTTAGCTTTCTCCCAATTGCTCCCGACGAATTCCGCCTGGCCGTCAACAACCATCTGCGGCGTATAGACGCCGTCGTGATGAAAGGCGCTCGCATATTCATTCTGTCGCTCGCTGAATGAGGCGGACGAGTAAGGGTCTGCCCAGCCCAGATCGTTCCAATAATCAACGTGCTGGCTCAGGACTATTACGAGAGCGCCCGCTATGGGCTGTTCACGATCCAGCCGCGATAGAATCTCGTCTGCGGGGGGACAACTCGAACATCCTTCTGATGTGAATAGTTCAACAAGCACGGGAGAGCGCTTCACCTCAACCGTCTTTGCCGAAGCAGACTCTTTTTCCAATGCCTTCGTCGAAGACGATTGACGCTTTGCAATCACAAGCGAGACAGCAACTACTATGACGACTCCCAGAATTAGGATACTCCAACGCTTCATCTTCAGCCTCTTGAAAACTTATTTTGCTCGCGGGCAGTTTATCTCATTTACGCAACGGTGCGAGGAGATTGGCTTTCACTCAGTTGATCTTCTTCGCTCAACAGGGTCAAGGGTGCGTGTGGTGTTCTCCGTAACGCTTGGGACGGGTTCAATTCGTGTGGGCGGAAGCTGCGCCGGTCTTGGCTCATCTCTATCCGCCTTCTTGCGCTTTGCAGGCCGTTCGGACGACTTCGCCGGATTGTTAATGTTAGACAACTGCCGTACCAGGCGAGAGACAACGCTAAGAAGCATTACAATGCTGATAATGCCTATCCATGCTACCGCAGCCGAATTGAAATCTTTCTTAACAAGCGCATTCAAGCTGGAAAAGATGATTCCCAATCCCATGATGACCATCAACGCTATTGCCCAGTAAGGACCGGTTACGCTGACAAGTCGAACGGGCTGCTCCACCTTGTCCGCCGCAAGGTTCAGGTTTGCCCCGCAGCGATTACAGTAGTTCAACTCTCTGGCAACTTCAGTTCCGCAAGAAGGACAGTACATGATGACTCACTTTTTGAACTTTGTTCTTTGGACTTTAATCTTTGCACGGATGTTGAGATTGTAGTTCTCATTTACATGCGCACAAAGTCCAAAGACCAAACTTCGATACGAGGCGCGCGAGTTATATGTTCTCACGAATTATTTCGACTGTAGATAACAAGCCCTCAAGCTTCTACTTGGCAACAACCATCATGGGACATCTTTTTCAAAGACGACGCCGCCCGTTGCCGGACCGCCGATTGTTAGACCGTTTATCTGGTCAGCGCCGAGAGCGCCCTTCAATGGCGGCGCGAGAATGCTTTGAGCCAGAAGCAGGCGCATCATGATTCTTATCTCGCTGCGCTCGAACTTATCAATCAGAATTCTCGTGCGATCAAAGTCTGCGCGAGCAAGAAGGCCAAGGTCGCCGAAGTATTGCGCCGTCTCGTTTGAAGTAACATTCAATAGCGACGAGATTGGTCCGAGCATTATCTCGTCGTCTTTAACAAGCTCTTCGACGAAGAATCCGCCAAGAATGGTCGCCGCCTTGAGCAGTTCGTTGAGTTGGTCAACGACTGGTTCTAAGATTGCGAAGCTGCGCTGCGGGTCGAGTCGTGTGTAGGCGTGCGCGACCAGAAGTTGCGCGCCGAGTTGATATATGTTCTTGGCGCGCTGATTTATCATGCCGCTCGCCTCGTCCAATAATTTGAGCGCAGTCTTCTTATCTCCTTTAGCGGCAGCACCCATAGCAAGCTGAGTTAAGAGTGCGACGCGCTCTTCATTAGTGCGAAGTGTGGCGAGCGATTTCCTTGCCTGCTCAATCTTGCCCTGCTCAGCAGCCACGACCATCTCGGCTTTGTCTAACTGGTCAAGCATCTCTTTGCGTCTGACTTCGTCACCTACCTTTTCGTTTATGAGTTGGCGAGCGTGTTCAGCATCGCCGCTCTGAATCATCTTTGAAGCTGCGAGTTGGTATAGCATATCCTGCATCGGCTGCTCAGCTTTGGACGCGGCTGCCAGAATATCGTCAACGCTTCCCTTCTCAATCAGAGGGCGCAATTTCTCAAACTCAAGCGGCCCGTTTCCAAAACCGCTCTCTTCACCGTCATTCTTTTTCTGCGGGATTTTTCGTCGCAACTGTTCCGCGCTCTCAGGAGCGTATTTCTCCACGACGGGCATTACCGCGTGAAGCTGTGAAAGCATTTCCAGATTTCCCGGACCACGAAGCGCTTCCGCCGCAACCATGTCCGTCAACTCGTGCAGGGATGTCTGGTCTAACAGTGGCGTTATATTTTTTGCCTTCTCCTTCGTCTCATTCTCCGGCGACCTGGCTGCAAGAAGCAGCAACTCAACTGCGACCTGTCTTGCTTCGCTGCTCGAAGAGAGTTTATCCGCTCTGAGCTTAGTCATGATATCGCTTGCAAGTCGTGCCGCCGAGTCCGGGTCTTTCTCTCGTATGGAAGATAGGAGTCCGGTCAACTGATAAGTGAATCCTTTCTGTAAGCTCTCTTCGCCAACTTCAAGCGCGAGTTTCGGGTCATTGGAAGCGATCTGCGCGGCCAGATTCAGGTCTGTTGATGGATCAGTGTCATCAATCAAACAGGTAGGGCATTGCGGCTGTCCAACATTATTCGCTTGCAAAGCGGAGGGGCGCGTTGCTCGCATAAACTCACGCGCCATGCGCGCATCGTGCGCGGCGAGCATACGCAGCATCTCGCCGCGCAACTCCTTCTCGCTTTGAAAGAGCTTCGCGCGCTCAGCCGGGTCTTCCGTTTCCTGCTCTTTCAGAAGATCAATGAAGGCAGCCGTAGCATCTTTGAAGATTGCGCGTGCGCGCGACTCGTCATATTTCCACAGAAGATTTGCCGCCGCAGCCTTTACGCGCACGCGATTCTCCGCGTGATTGAAAGAGTCCGACTCTTTAATGATGTCATCAAGAAGGCCGAGCGCCTTGTGCTCAAGCTCCTGCTGAGCCTTACGCTCTTCATCGGATAGCTTCGTTGCATCAGGCTTCTGCGCAAAAGCGTATGAAGGGAGAAGAAGAATGAGTATAAGGAATCGAACGAGTTGTCTTGAGACCATAAAAACCTCTTCGTGGGAAACAGCAGTCTCTGAATTCAGCGGGAATGATAGACGAAAGCGAGGAAAAGGCGAAGGGTGAAAGCGGGAGTTTTGCTATTGAATGAAACTCTACGGGCTGTTAGCATCTTCGATAAACTATCGAACAGAAAGGGAAGGGTTTCAAAATGGCAGCAAAGAGAACGGCGGCACGAACGGCTTCTGATGCAGGTGAAGAGCCTGGCAAGCGAGAGCTTCAGCGCCGCATGGAAGATGCGCGCGAGGAGATTTCCGAGACTGTAAACGAGATTAAAGAGACCATTACGGATCAATACGAGTCTGTGAAAGAGACTGTCTCGGAGACATTGGATTGGCGCGCCCAGTTTCGCAAACACTCGGTCGCGTGGAGTCTGGGCGCGGTCGCCCTGGGCTACATTGTGGGCACAGGCATAGCCGCAACACTTGAAGATTCTACGAAGAAGCGCGGGAGAAAACGAGAAGGTTTGATGGCCGAAGTCTCTGCCATTGCGGAGACTGTCTCCGAAGAGCTTTCGGGTGTGGCGCAGACAATTCTGCTCCCGATGCTTTTGAAGAAGGTCAGCGACAAGTTCGGCATAGACCTTTCGGAAAAGTTAGAGCGAGTCCGCGCCGCTCACGCCAGCAAAGGCACTACAAAGAGAAGCCCTGCTAAACGGTCGAGCAGTAAGAAAGGGGGCACGAAGAAGCGCGCGTCAGGCAAACGCTCTGCGAAGAAGCGCGTCTAAACGAGGGAAGGCCAAATTCCAAGCGAGTCCGGGTATCTTCCTCGAAGCGAAATTTCCTTGTAAGGATTTCATAGCTTCGCCCGACTACCCTTTTAAAAGGCAATCAATCTTTCTTCCTGACGACTTATGCTTATAAAAAAGCCCGCCGACATAAAGAGCAGCGAGATAACGGACAAGAAACTTTACCTTGCCCGTCGCACATTCATGCAGGGCGCTGCGCTCGTCGCAACAACCGCAGCGACCGGCTATCTATATCGCTACCTGAACCCGCCCACGCTGCCGCGCGTCGAAGGCGAGAAGATTAAGGATATCGTTAAGTCCACGCCGGATGATGCCGCAGCAACAGGATTCACCGTCAATGAGAAGCTGACTTCGTTTGACGACATCACGAACTACAACAACTTTTACGAGTTCACGACCGACAAGCGAGACGTTGCGCGCGTGTCGCGTGGTTTCAAGTCGCGCCCCTGGACCGTTTCCGTCGAAGGTCTTGTGAACAAGCCGAAGACCTTTGACATTGACGACCTTCTGAAACTAGCCCCGCAGGAAGAGCGAATCTATCGTCATCGCTGCGTTGAAGGCTGGTCAATGGTCATCCCCTGGGTCGGCTTTCCGCTCTTGAGACTTCTGAACGAAGTAGAGCCTAACTCTTCGGCGCGGTACGTCGCCTTCGAGACTCTTTACGATCCGAAACGTTTTCCAGAACAGAGCGGCGGCACACTCGACTGGCCTTACGTTGAAGGCTTGCGCCTTGATGAAGCCATGCACCCTCTGGCGATTCTAGCAACGGGGCTTTACGACGAGCAGTTGCCAGCGCAGGACGGCGCGCCCGTTCGTCTGGTCGTCCCCTGGAAGTACGGCTTCAAGAGCATTAAATCAATCGTCAAGATTCGCTTGGTGAAAGACCAGCCCAAAACCACCTGGAACATTGCGGCGCCGAACGAATACGGCTTCTACTCGAACGTTAACCCGGAAGTTGACCACCCGCGCTGGAGTCAGGCCAGAGAGACACGCATAGGCGAATATGGCAAGCGCGATACTCTGCTCTTTAACGGCTACGCCGAGCAGGTCGGGCGTCTTTATGAAGGCATGGATTTGAGAGCCAACTTTTAATTGAGACTTAAAAGCTTTGAAAGAGATTAAGTTCTACAGAGTCGTAGTCTTCGTCAACAGCATCGTGCCCCTGGCGCTGATTGCGTGGGATTGGTATCACAAGCAGCTAGGCGTGAACCCCGTAGAATTCTTAACGCGCACGACGGGTATGCTCACGCTTATCTTTCTTGCGATCACGCTCGGCGTCACGCCGCTTCGCAAAGTCACAAGCCTTCAATGGCTCATACAGTTTCGGCGCATGGTCGGACTCTTCGCCTTCTTCTACGGCTTCCTGCACCTGACGACTTACATCTGGTTCGACCGATCATTCAATCTTAAAAGCACCGCTGCTGACATCTACCAGCGCCCGTTCATAGCCATCGGAATGCTCAGCTTCTTTCTGATGATTCCGCTTGCTATCACTTCAACGAAGGGCTGGATTAAGCGTATTGGGGGAAAGCGTTGGGCGCGACTTCATAAACTCGTCTATGTCTCAGCAATCGGCGGCGTGGTCCATTTCTGGATGCTCGTCAAATCGGACATAAGACTTCCTATTAAATTCGCTTTCGTGATCGCAGTGCTGCTAGGCTCGCGCTTCGTTATCTCCAACATGAAGAAGAAGCCACCCGCACGAGTTATCACTCCGACTGCATAAATTTGAAAAGCAAGCCGATTGCAATATTAGTGCAACCATCTCCCGTCTTTTGCGGCGTAGAGTATGCGCAATCATAACTCTCCTTCAATTTTGAACGAGTGAAGGACAAAGAAAGCGCAGGCTTTGGGGGAAGCCTGCGCTTTCTTTATATCTTTGCAGTCTCACTCAGTTGCAATCAGCTATAGTTACTTCCGCTCCATTGCCAGCCGCGCTCCGAAGGCTATGAGGACTGCGCCTGTCGTGGCCTCAATTGCGCGTTTTATGCGTGGCCGCGTAAGAAGGGCGCGCACTCGTCCGAGAAGCAATGTGATGAGCGAGAGCCAGGCAATGCCGAGCACGAAATGAATTGACGCGAGCAGAATTGATTTAGCAAAGACAGAATCGCTGACACTGATGAATTGAGGCAGAAAGGCTAAATAGAAGATAGCCACTTTAGGATTGAAAACGTTGGTCAGTAAGCCTTCAAGATAAGATTGCCAACCTTTCTTCTCGCGCCCTGCAACCTTGCCCTCCTGCGCGTCTGAAGATTCCGCTCTATGACGGAGCGCTCGCCAGATTGATTGGCCTCCGAGAAAGATGAGATAACACGCGCCGACCATCTTTACCACTTCAAAGACAGTCGCCGAACGCACAAGAATGAGCGATAAACCTAGAGCGGAAAGTGTCGCGTGGAAGAAGAGACCTGTGCAGATGCCGAATGTTGTGAGTAAGCCTGCTCGTCGCCCGCGCTCAAGAACATTGCGCATCACGAGCATTGTGTCTGCCCCGGGAGTCAGCGTCAGTATGGCTGCAATCCCGGTGAATGCTAGAACCTGAGAGTCAATCATCTTGCAATTAACCGGCGCGCAGCCGCTCGAACTCGCCCTTCATGTGCTCGCCCGCAACGCCTTCGAGCAGAATGCGGTTGCTAGGCAAAAGTTCTTTTACGCGAAAGGTTCTCTCTGAAGAATCACGGCCCGGCATCAATTCCGCGCGAAACGTTACAGACATTCCTGGACGCGCCCAGCGATTGCCGTCCGTCGCTTCCCTGCTCTTAGCTTTTTTTCTGACGAGCAGTGCAGTGCCGAGCGTCCCTGCCGCAAGCGCAAGGCTGCTCAACAAACGTTTCGTTTCATCTTTCATTCCAGGCCGATGCTCCAGTTTTAGACCCTTGATGTGCATTGCGAAAAAATTTCCAATCTCTTCAATCTTTATACCCTATGATGATTGGCGAGTGAGATTGGATGTCGGCTGTCTCCACACGTTTGAATCCGGCGTCCGAGAGCCACTCTGTGTACTCCGCAAGAGTGTACGTGCTTCCCTTCTCTGTATTGACGAGCATATTGAGCGCGAAGAAGAGCGGGAAGGGCGGTCCGGTTCTCTCGTTATTCGGTATCATGTCAATGACGACTATGCGCCCTTCGGGTTTCAAAGCGTTATAGAGACGCTTGAAGAGATCGCGCGACGACTCTTCGCCTTCTGAATGAACGATGTTTCCCAAGAGCGCCAAGTCGTAACGATTCTCGCCGAATTCAACCTCTTTCAGATCGCCCGGCAGAAAATCGTAACGGTCTTCAACGCCGTGCCGCTTCAGATAGCCGCGCGTCGTCTCAAACAGTCCCGGAAAATCCTGCGCCGTAACGTGAGCATCAAGGTCTGCTTCTGCAACGGCGATGCCCCAGATGCCTGAGCCGCACGCAATGTCTATCACGCTCATTCCCTTGTGCTCTCTGCCTGCGCCCAGGATTTCCGCAGTGCGACGCGCTGGCTGAGTGTTGATGACGTGAAGCCCGCGCACGAGCATAGGGAAGAACTCTTCTGCGCGCTCTCTGGATTCAACCGCCTGAAGAGGCTTGCCCGCTCTGACAACCTCCGCAAGATTGCTCCACGCGTACCACGTTCTATCCATCCTCAACATTTCGCCAATGTAGTTCGGACTTTCTCTTACAAGAAACTCTGCCGACATGGGCGTCAATTCGTACTGCTCTTCGTTTTTACTCAGGAGTTGAAGAGCGACGAGTGCATCTAAAAGCATACTCGTCCCACGCTCGCTCGAATCAGCGGCGCGTGCAATCTCTTCGACTGTTTTGCTGCCCGCAGCTATGCGCGTGAACAGATCGAGAGTCAACGCAGCCGACAAGATGCTCGTCGGCGCTAGCGAAAAACTCAATTGAAGTAGAAGTTCCGGGTTGAGATTTTCTATCCCCTGCTGTGTAGCTTCCATAATTATTTCCCCTTAGAAGTATTAATTGAAAAAACTTTCGGCTTAACCGAACAGAGGATGTCCGTCGAAGATTACTTCCCAGCCGTTTCGCTTGCTAGTAGCAAGGCTGCGGTTGAACCACTTGAGCGCCGCAGCAGCATCGTCGTACTTCTGCGCAGAAGGCAGAGACTGGCGCGGGTCTATGCGAACGATGACGCCCGCCTCCCCGGATTGCTTCAAGCCCAGCAGAGCGAGCATGTCGTTCTTCAGCAGAAGCACGGTGCGGACCTCCACATCCTCTTCATCGTCAAAAGAATCATCCGCGTCGAAATCCTCCTCGTCATCAAACTCAAGCTCTTCATCGCTGATAATGTCGTCGAAGAAATCTTCTTGATTATCCATATCCATTCTTCCTTCTCTTAAATTTACGTTCTCTTTTCCGTAATCCGTTCAGGCTCGTCCCGCGACTTCGCCCGTTTGAGTGTTAACGCGCACCCGCTCTCCCTCTTTGATGAAAAGGGGCACGCGCACCACTAACCCTGTTTCAAGTGTAGCCTGTTTCGTAGCGCCTCCGGCAGCCGTATCGCCGCGCATCCCAAGCTCTGTTGACGTGACAACGAGTTCAACGAACTGCGGCAATTGCAGAGAGACAGGCGCGCCGTTGTATTTCAAGACTTGTAGCGACACGCCCTCTTTCAAAAAGCCTCGCTCATCGCCCACCTGCTCAGCCTCAAATGTGAACTGCTCATACGTCGTCTCGTCCATGAAATGAAAGCCGTCGCCATCCGCATAGAGGAACGAAGCTGAAGACATTTGCACGTCAGGCTCCGCGAACTTCTCGCTTCTTCAACTCGTTCGCGCCGACGAGAGACATAACGTAAAGCAGAATTCAGAATCCAGAAGTCCAGAAGAAAAGAAAAACAAAAACGGTTTCCGCCTTATCATTCTGAATTGCGGACTTCTGGATTCTGAATTCTGCTTTTCCTCACCTTCTCTTCCTCTGTGTTTCAGGCGGCGTGACTTTAAGAACGCCTCTGTCGTCTCTGGAGATTGAATACCTGGCGTCTTTTATCTGTCCGTCGTCGCCTTGGATTCTTACGGTGAAAGTCTTGTTATCGCCCGTGCCTTCTAGGCGAAGCGGAAGATAGCCTTTAAGCTCCGGGCTTAGATAAGCGGTGTAGTGCTCCTGCCTGTATTTGTCGTAGCCTAGCACGTAGATTTGATCGAAATCAGGCTCGTCCAGTTTGTGCGGCTCGTCCGTGTTGCTCTTTTCAAGTATGACCCAACTGCCGGGCTTCATCTCTTTGGCCGCATCTTTATCTTTCGGCGCATTCGTAGCGTTCGCACCCGCTTCCTCGTCTAACCTGTGCCATCCCACAAACTCGCTCCCACCGCGATAGAAGATTATATCGCTGGGAACGGTCAACTCCACCTGCTTTGCGTAAATCCATCCAGCAGGCGCAGGAGAAACTGACGTGGGCAATCTCACCTTGTACCATAGGTCCGTAGTCTCCTCCGGCTCCTGGTCCGCGTCCGATTCCTTCTGAGCTTTATTCGTGGTCTGCACGCTCCCGGCTTTGGGCGCGTCGTCGCTCTCTTTTTTCTCCGCGCCCTTCGGTTTAGGCACGCGCTTCCATCCTATGATCTCAAAGCTCGAACCGCTTTCGAGCTTCATCAGTATGTTGTCGTTGCTGGTGTAATCTGGACTAAGACGCAGGTTCGAGCTTGCGCGAAGCTGGCCGCTCGCTTGCGGCGGAATATCTTTATCCTCATCCGCAAGCTTGCGCGCTTTGTCCAACACGTCCTGCGGCATGATGTAGCGAGCTTCGATCCAGCCTTCAGTGCTCTGAAGATCGTGAGCGCGGACCAATAGCCATTTCTCGCCCTCTACGATTTCGGAATCAAGTATGTCAACCGTGTCGCCGCGCGTAACTTCTACAAGATCGGCTGCTACGACTGCCGTCGAGCTTCGCACCTGCGCGCGTCGCGCTATCACCCTGCCCGAATCCTCTTTCTTTGCTATAACGCTGCATCCCGCAAACAGAAATGCGAGAGTGCAGATGGATAATAATTTCAGGTAATTCATCTTTCGTAGATAACTCATCTCAACTCGAACTCACAACTTCTTAACGTTTCGTCCCGTGTCCGACCACTGCATATGTCTTCTCATTGTAACCGAATTTACGCAACAAATCGCGTTGCGCGCCGCTTGTCGAGGCGGCCACAGATATGTGTGAACGCACGCCGCCCGCGTCAACCTGAAGGCCGAAGGGAGCGATTGCCGCCGGAAGATCAATCGCGCCAGCGCTCTCAATGTAGCGATGCGTAAACTCTTTCATATCGCCCGTGCTGTTCAGGACCGACAGGACCGCCGCGTTTCCATCTTTTCGTGCTTCAGAATTTCTATAAAGTCGAAACAGTTCTTTGTAAACGTCTTCAAGAGAACGCTTGCCCTTTGTCTGCTTTTGAAGCGTAAGGTCATAGAGAAACGCTGCGAGCATACCCTTGTTATAAACCAGCACAGGCGAAACAGTCCAACGCTCTAGGGAAGCATCGAGCAACGAACCCTTATCACGATTAGTCACGGACTTGTAAGCGTCGTAAGCTTTGCTCATTGCATTCAGATAATCCTGAAACGAAAGAAGGTTCAAACGAATGCCTGCGCGCAATGCCTGATAGAGCGTGAAGCCTTCGTAGAACCAATCGTAATTTCCGTCTAGTGCTAGCCCGTTCGGAATCCACAGGTGAAAGAGTTCGTGCGCCAGTGGAAAACTGAGTTGAGCGAGCGCGGCTGTTTTTGACGGAGATTTGCCCGCGAGAAGCGTCACGGTATTGCCGCGCGTCTCTGCATTCCAATTATCAGCGCCGACCGCGTGCGGGAAGGGAGCGAGTATCAGCATCGAATGGTTGAGCGCTACACCGCCGAATGTCTCAGCGTGATCCTTAAGAATGTTCACAGCCATGCTCGCAACGTCTTCATCCGAGAAAGCCCATTCGCCCGACGTGACAAACTCAAACTCCATTGACCTGACGCGCTGCTGCCTGCGACGCACATCCTGTCCAATGAAAAAGACTGCCTTATCAACATCATCCACATCAAATCGGCTCTCCGCTTCGGCGCGCGCGCTCGTTGCGACAGTCCACTTTTCAGGCAGCGAAACGAACTGAACGACGCCGCTCATCTTTGCCGCTCCCTTCTCGTTTGACAGTGGCAGCAGATCGCCAAGCATAAAGAATCCGCGCATCTTCGTGAGCCAGGAGACGTGAGATGCGTCCGAGTCGAAATCTGGCGCGTCCATTTTCACTTCATAACTAAATCGCGTCGCGGCGCTCACCGCTTCATACTCTCCGGGCGCGAGCTTTCGGACCGCAACGCTCGCGCCATTAGCATCCGACAAACTCAAACTCTCTATCCTCTCGCCCAAGTTCATCGCGCCCGCATAGATGTTCCTAAAAGACCAGGCACGCGCGCCGCTTGAGCGTTCGCCTTCGATCTTCACGCGCGCAGGCGAGAGCGAAATAATACTGATGCGAACATTCAAGTCTTCGGCGCGCGATGAGACAGCACAGAGCATTACGAACAGAATTGTTGTCAAGGCCAGACGGAAGCGATGCGCTTTAAGACGGCTCGCTTGCAACTCATCATTATTTCTCTTCTGTTTGAAATGCAGCCGGAAAGGGATCATTCGAGTCTTAATAAAGGAGAAGCAAAACGACGGCCAGAGGCTCTTCATGCATCGGGTTGACACCACCGCGCGCGGCGCTTATATTTTCCATTTGAATCGAACTGTAGCATAGCTATCAATCAAGTGACCAGCAACCTGAAGCCAGCTTTTCATACCCGACATGCGCTCTCCGCGCGCCTGCTGGCATTCGTGTTGCTCCTGCTTGTCGCTTACACGACGACAGCCGAGGCCGTTCATAAACACGGCAATCTCTCGGTCAATCGAACAGCGACGATTGAAACAGTAGCGAGCAGACCGAGCGACACAAGTTCTTCGCTCGATGATTCTGATTCAATCGCTGGTTGTCTAATCTGCCAGCTACACCAGAACCTATCAACCACACTTTTCAATCCACAGCCTCAGGTCATCGCGCCGCAAGAACAGACGACGCACGCGCCTGCGGTTGCTATCTCTTATCTTTCGCAAACCGACACGCCAAGACGCGGGCGTGCTCCACCTTTTACTTCTCTCGTCTAAAACCGACCGAGTCCACGCGCATTGACCAACAATCAGGCGCTTGACTCTCAGGCGCGAATTGAAATTCGCGGCGCTTGCTTTTGTTCCCTCGCTCAACGCCGGTTGATCGTAAGGCGCGAAAGAAGCAGCCATGCATCACATATTTATTCAGAGAGGTAAATCGCAATGTTTCGTAGAAAGATAATTTCCGTCGCTCTTCCCATTTTCACTGCCCTGCTCTTAACTTCCGCTGCGGTTCATGCGCAGGCACGCATAGGCACAATTCAAGGCACGGTCAAAGACCCGAACGGCGCAGTTGTGCCGAGCGCCAAAGTCACAGTCAAGCAGAGCGTCACAGGATACACACAATCTGCACAGACTGACACGGACGGCACTTTCAAGCTCGTCAACGTTCCCTTCAACACTTACACGATCCACGCCGAAGCCGCAGGCTTTCAAGCCGCCGAACAGCCAGTTGATCTCGAAAGCAACATTCCTCTCAGCGTCGATCTCACGCTCAACGTGGCTGGCACAGCCGCGAGCGTTACAGTCACAGCTTCCAACTCTGTTGACGTAGAATCGGACCGCACGTCTTCAGACACGGACATCAATCAAACTGTGCTTGAACGCCCAGTCGGTGCAACGCCATCGCGCGCCATAGAAAATATTGTCGCGTCCACACCAGGCTTCGTCACAGACGACAACGGGCGTATGCACCCGCGCGGCTCTGAGTCGCAGGTTCAATATGTCATTGACGGTGTGCCCGTCACAGACAATCTCTCGGCGATTTTCTCAACGAGCGTTGACGCGCGGACGCTTCGCACCGTTGAAGTTTTGACGGGCGGCATCCCGGCTGAGTTTGGCGACAAGCTCGCTGGCGTCATCAACGTCAACACGCGCTCCGGCCTTGAAGTTCCAACACAGGGCGGCCTCTCTTTTTCAGGCGGAAGTTTTTCTACAGGCGAAGTTGGCGCAGATTTTTCAACGCACACCAAGAGGTTCGGTTTTCTGACTAACCTTTCGGCCACAACATCGCAGCGCTATCTTGACCCGCCTACGATTGATAACTTTCATAACTTCGGTCGCACAGGCAAAGGTTTCTTCCGCTTCGACTATCAATTCAGCGCGAACGACACAGTGCACGCCACGCTCACTTTCGGCGGCTCGAACTTTCAAGTCCCGAACCGTCTTGAACAAGAGCTTGCAGGCCAGGACGAGCGCGAGCGCCTGCGCGACGACTCGCAGAACATTACTTACCAGCACATCTTTTCGCCTAGTGCGGTAGGCCAAATCTCCATCTTCAATCGCTACGGCACGGCGGAACTATTAAGCAATCGCTTGTCAACGCCCGTCGTCGCAACTCAGGATCGTACACTTCAAAACTACGGCGCTATCGCATCGCTTTCTCTGACACGCGGCTCGCATAATCTAAAATTCGGCGGTCAGGTGACAATCACGCCCGTGCGCGAGAACTTCAGCTTCTACCCGACGCAGCCCTTTGACCCAATCGTTGACGACGCGGGCAACGTCTTCCCGAATCCTGTCAATCGCTTTACTGCCGTGAATCCTTTCGTATTCAACGACAGCAGGAAGGGCCGCACGCTGAGTGCCTACGCTCAGGACCACTTTGCGCTCGTTAAGAATCTCACGCTCGACGTGGGGCTTCGTTACGACAACTATAAGCTCGTCATCAAAGAAGGTGCGTTCAGCCCGCGCGTAGGACTCGCTTACTACATTCCTAGCACGAAGACGACGCTTCGCGCCTCGTACAACCGGCTGTTCCAGCCACCGCCAGTCGAGAATCTTCTGCTCGCAAGCTCCGCGCAGGCCGCTGCCATCTCGCCCATAGCTGTGCTGCAAGGCTTCACGACTGTTCAGCCCATCCTGCCCGACAAGGAGAACTCTTTCGAGGTCGGCGCGCAGCAACTTCTCTCGCGCTTCTTCCGTCTCACCGCGACTGTCTATCAAAAGCGAGTTGAGAACTTCTCAGACAAGGATCAGTTCTTCGAGACCGGCGTGATATTTCCGATTGCAATATCAAGCGGGCGCGTGACGGGCGAGGAATTGCGTCTTGAGTCAATCGAGGTGCATGGCTTCCGAGGCTTCCTCTCCTTCGCCAACGCTCATGCCTTTGAGTTCACGCCCATCAGCGGCGGCCTGTTCTTAGGCAAAGACATCTCAAGCCTCTTCGTTCCCGGAATTAAATTCGACGCGGACCACGACCAGCGCAACGAGATGCAGTTCCAACTAAGCTACAACCATCCGAAGGGCATCTATGCGATCTTCAACGGTCGCTACGACTCAGGCGTGCCGACAGAAGTTGAGCCGGGCACAACGCTCGCGCAGTTTGTCTCAAACGGTTTTGATCCGCGCCTCTACAACGAGATTGACTTTCAACGTGGCCGCGTTCGCCCACGCATGATTCTCGACCTGTCTGTAGGCGCAGACGTTCTGAAAACCGATCACGCAACTCTTAACTTGCAGTTCGACGTTCAGAATCTGACGAACGAGCTATTCCTATACAACTTTGAATCGGTCTTCAGCGGCACGCACGTGGGCTTCCCGCGCCTACTGAGCGGGCGCATCGCTTTGAGGTTCAAATAAGATTGCGTGGATGAATTAACAGGGATAGACAGGATAGGCAGGATAAGAAGAGAGAGAAGCGAATAGACTGCTTCATTTCTCTTTCTTCTTTTATCCTGTCCATCCTGTTTGAATTCTACTCGTATGAACTGACTCACCACTCGCCAAGGGTTTACATTGACATCCTCACGCGCACGCAACTAGAATAAGCCCTGCTTGACGCCGATTTGTTAGCGGCCATTGAATCAACCTTCCCTTTTGAGCCTTCGCACGAGGAGACGGCTGTGAGCCTGATTAAAATCATCGTCATCACGATTGTCCTGCTTCTGAGCGTACTATTCTTCTGGCGCTTCCTGTTTTAGTTTTGGCATGACCAGGCAAAAAGGTGCGCAAAGCGGAAGCAGACTCTTTCTTACTTCAAGCTTTCTCTGCTTAGCTTTCATTCTTCTCTCATCAGCTATCGCCTTTGCTCAGGACGACGTATCGCCGGATGATGTCGTTCGCGTCCGAACAGACTTGGTCACCGTGCCAGCTTTCGTCACTGATTCAAGGGGTCACCGCGTCGCAGGACTAACACAGTCAGACTTCATCATTCGAGATAACGGGCGCGACGTTGCGCTCTCATACTTTGCCGCTGGGACTGAGCATGTCGCGCTTGCTTTCGCGCTAGACGCTTCAGGCAGCATACGCGATCTTGTCATGGAGCAACGCGATGCTGCGCTAAAACTCTTCTCCCGCTTCGGCCACAACTCGCGCGTCGCCGTTCTACATTTCGGAGAGAAGGCCGCGTTGACCGTTCCGTTTACGGCCGATGCCGCAAAAGCCGAAGCAGCTTTCTTAATTCCCGCGCAACCGAATCAGCGCACAGCAATTTTTGATGCCGTCGCCACGAGTCTCAAATCTTTTGCGAGTTCTGGAAACAACCTGACCGAGCGCCGCATATTGATTCTAATCAGCGACGGTCTTGACAACGCGAGCACGACGCGACCCGCCGCAGTCATCAACGAAGCACATGCGCTTGGCGTCTCAATCTACGTGATTCATCTCCCGCTCTACGCTCCGCGCGAGGGGCAACTTGAGCCGCGCCCAGCATCACGCGGCTTCCGCGATCTTGCAGAAAAGACTGGCGGGCGCTACTTCATGGTCGGCGATGCGAAGTCAGCGCTCGACCCGAAGGCTACAGTTAATCTTGAGCCTGTCTTCAAAGCGATTGAGGAAGACTTACAGGGACAGTACGTGCTCGGCTATTATCCAGACGATGCCGCACGCACCGCTTCGCAACATCGAATCGAAATCAACTTAATGCAACAACGAGGGCGAAAGCTACACGTTCAGCAACTCAGGCAAGAATGCGAGGCTGGCGTTGAAGTGCGCGACATCTCCGATGTCACAGGCTTTCCAGAGATGATGGACGGTCGCATCAAGACTCTTCACCCGCGCATACACGGCGGCCTTCTCGCACTGCGCGACAACGAAGAGCATCTGGCGGGAATGCGCGAGCACGACATCGAGCCGATTGATATGGTCGTGGTCAACCTCTATCCGTTTGAGCATACAGTTGCGCGCGAAGGAATTACGCTCGAAGAAGCCATTGAGCAGATAGACATCGGCGGCCCCGCGATGATTCGTTCGGCGGCGAAGAATTTCAGAGATGTCGCTGTCGTTGTTTCGCCACAATTTTATACCCAGATCGTGAATGAATTAAGCGCCACAAAAGGGGAACTAGGTATTGGCCGACGCAGGTGGCTGGCACTAATAGCTTTTGCCAAGACAGCCTCTTACGACGAAAACATTTACGCCTATCTATCGAAACTTATTCGAGAAGAAACTAATCAACCTGTGTCAGGATTCGGAAGGGGCGAGGGCCGTGGCCGCTCGCCGATTCCGCCCCGTCCTTCTATAGAAGAACTGAAAGTACCTCCTGATGCTGCGCGCTTCACACTACAAAAGATGGCCGATTTGCGCTACGGAGAGAATCCTCATCAGTCGGCTTCGCTTTACGATACAGGAAGAGCTGATGGCATAGCTCACGCTGAACTGCTCGGCGGCAAGGAGATGTCCTTCAACAACTACGTTGACGCGGACGCAGCTTGGCAGCTTGTCTGCGATTTCGATGAGACGGCGTGCGCGATCATCAAGCATACGAATCCGGCTGGCGTCGGCAGAGGCGAATCAACAGAAGAAGCCTATCGCCGCGCGCTCGCAACCGATCCAGTGTCAGCGTTCGGCGGCATAGTCGCTTTCAATCAAAAGGTTGATGAAGCGGCGGCGCGTGCAGTCGTTGAGATTTTCACTGAGGTCATCATCGCGTCCGATTACGAAGAAGCCGCTCTTGAAGTCTTGCGCGCGAAGAAGAACTTGCGAGTGTTGCGTGCTGGAGAGCCGAAACGCGCTGAAGGTTTAGAGTACAGAACAATCACTGGCGGAATGCTCGTTCAGACGCGCGACACGCATCGTCTTAGACGCGAGGACTTGAAGGTTGTAACAAAACGCGAGCCTACAGAAGAAGAGATACGTGCGCTTCTGTTCGCGTGGACCGTTTGCAAGCACACCAAATCTAACGCAATCGTTTACGCGCGCGAGGGGCAAACCGTAGGAGTCGGCGCAGGACAGATGTCCAGAGTTGATTCCGTAAAGCTTGGCGCGATGCGCGCGCAATTGCCGCTCGAAGGTTCTGTACTTGCTTCCGACGCCTTCTTCCCCTTCCGCGATGGCGTTGACGAAGCCGCGCGACACGGCATCACCGCCATAATCCAACCCGGCGGCTCCGTGCGCGATCAGGAAGTCATCACGGCAGCCAACGAACACAACCTTGCAATGGTCTTCACGGGCATAAGGCATTTCAAACATTAATAAGAGTGTGGAGTCTGGAGTCTCGGAGTCCAGAGTCAACTCGTTAAAAGCAGTTTTTTGCCTTTGACTCCAGACCTCAGACTCCAGACTCTTTTACCTGATTGCTGATTATTGACCGCTTCCTTATAATCCTTGCTCACGAGCAAGCCTCCATAATTTAAGTCTTCCCCGGAGAGGCGCGCTCCATTTTCAATAAAGGAACTAAAAGATGGAAGAGAACGAAAACGCGCCTGCGGCTGAGAATCGTGAGTCCATACGCTGTCGCTACTGCGGGCAGCGCAACCAGACGCGTGATAACGGCGGCTCAGCCAAGTGCGGGCGTTGCCGCTTGCCGCTGTCGGATGAGCCGCATAAAAAATTCGCAGACCTTAACAAGCACGATTACATTCACCCGGCTGACAGCCGCGCGCTCGCAGCCCTTCGAGCTATCCCTGGCATTGATTCCGCTTTGAAGAAATTATTGGCAGTCACGGGCGAATCCGCTATCCGCGTCATCTTCACTGCAAGCGCAGTCAAGGTCACGCCGCAGCAATGCCCTGACCTTCATGCAAAATTGCAGGTCGCTTGCACTACACTTGGCGTTGATATGCCCGAACTCTTCGTTCAGCAATCGCCAATCGTCAATGCCTTCACTGGCGGCGTCGAACGTCCCGTCATAGTTCTTCATTCATCCTTGATCGAACGCCTGACGGATGAAGAAGTCCTCGCGGTCGTCGCGCACGAAGTCGGCCACATACACGCAGAGCACGTTCTATATTTGACAGCGGCGCGACTGCTTGAGCTTCTTGCGAACGCCGCGCTCGCCGCGACAGCGATTGCAAAGATCGCGCTCGAACTGCTCTCGATGACGATGCGCTCTGCTCTGCTCGCCTGGGCGCGACGTGCAGAACTCTCCTGCGACCGCGCAGCACTTCTGGTCACGCAAGACCCGCATGTCATAGGCCGCACGATGATGAAACTCGCTGGCGGGACTTACGCCTCGAAGGTTGACTACGAGCAGTTCCTGGCGCAGGCGCGCGACTTTCAGAAGAACTACGACGAGAAGGCGCTGGACCGTTTCTGGGCCGACATCATAACTGCCGGGCTGTCGCACCCCTTCCCCATCTGGCGCGTCTCGGAAATCCTGAAGTGGGTTGACAGCGGCGAGTACAAAGCTTTAATGACGAGCGAGCCGCAGATTGCAGCAGCCTAAAATTAGTTTCAAGTTCCAAGTTTCAGGTTCCAAGTTAAAAGCTTGGAGCTTTTAACTTGGAACCTGAAACTTGGAACTTGAAACTCATGCTTCAAAACAGATTCGGAATCATCTTCGGCGTTGCAAACAAGCGTTCAATCGCTTGGGCGACGGCGCAGGCTTTGAGCGAAGCGGGCGCGCGGCTGGCTTTTACGTATCAGGGCGAGCGATTGAAGGAGAACGTTGAGAGCCTGACGCGCGACATGGAAGGCTCGCTCGTCGTGCCCTGCGATGTGACGAAGCGTGAAGAAGTGGACGAGGCGTTCAGACGTGTCGGTGAAGAGTTCGGGCGGTTGGACTTTCTCATTCACAGCGTCGCTTATGCTCCGAAGGAAGAGCTTGAGGGAGCGTTTGTGGACACGTCGCGCGACGGCTTTCTTACGGCGCTTGAAGTCAGTGCCTACTCGCTCACGTCGCTTGCGCACGCAGCCGTGCCGTTGATGACAGACGGCGGGAGCATTGTCTCCATGTCCTACTACGGCGCAGAGAAGGTCGTGCCGAACTACAACGTGATGGGAGTCGCAAAGGCCGCGCTCGAAGCGAGCACGCGTTACCTTGCAGCCGATCTCGGACCTGGCAACATTCGCGTCAATGCCATCAGCGCAGGTCCGATCAATACTCTTTCCGCGCGCGCCGTAGCCAACATGGGCTTGATGCTCAAACATCACGCAGAGCGCGCGCCGCTGCGCCGCAATGTTGAAGCGCGAGAGGTCGGCAACTGCGCTCTATTTCTTTGCAGCCCGCTCTCTTCCGGCATCACAGGCGAAGTCATACACGTTGACTGTGGCTACAACATCATGGCGCTCTGAAAAGCAGGGATGAGAGATGAGGGATGAAAGCAAGCGTAAGCGCGTTTTCTTTACTTCATCTCTCCGCCCTCATCCCCCATCCCTTATCTTATGGCTGATACAAAAGAAGAGAATACTCCAATTCCATTCGTCACGCAGGACGAGCAGTTACTGGAATCTCCAAGGCATGATGAGTTCACGCACACGGACACGTGGCGTGTGTTTCGCATCATGGGCGAGTTCGTTGAGGGCTTCGATGATCTTGCGGCTATCACGCGCGGCGTCTCTATTTTCGGCTCGGCGCGAACGCTGCCCGATAATCCCCAATACAAGGCGGCGCAGGAAACCGCTGCGCTTCTTTCTCGCGCAGGGTTTGCAGTGATAACGGGCGGTGGACCGGGAATCATGGAGGCTGCAAACAAGGGCGCGTTCGAGGCTGGCGGAATCTCCATTGGCTGCAACATAGAGCTTCCGTTCGAGCAGAAGGCCAACCCGTATCTGACGCGCGAGTTGACGTTCAAATACTTCTTCGTGCGAAAGACCATGTTCGTTAAATACAGCACGGCATTCGTAATCTTTCCCGGAGGCTACGGCACGCTCGACGAATTGTTTGAGGCGTTAACGCTCATACAGACGCGAAAGATTAAGAACTTTCCGGTCGTGCTCTTTGGCTCTGCTTATTGGGGCGGGATGTTGGAATGGTTGAAAGGGCCTATGTTCGCGGAAGGAAAAATCGCTGAAGATGATTTCCGCAGGCTTCATCTAACGGACTCGCCGGAAGAAGTTGTGGAGATTGTCGTCAGAAGTCAGGACTCTCTGAGCAAGTTGGATAACAGCGTGCCTGATGAATATGAGTTGCGATGATAAATAGCTCTCTGAAAGTCAGCGGATGAATTTCGGCAATCAGGCGCTTTGCGTCGAGCCGTTTGCGTTGGCGGCAGTCGCCTGCTGTGTCTCTTTGCTTTGAGGAAGGACGTTTGCCGTTAGCCATTCAAGATACGGAGCGGAGGCTTCTGTTATCAGCAGAGCGATTATCTCCGGCGTCTCGTAACTGTGAAGCGAACGCACGGCAGCCTCTAACGATACGAAATTCTCCTGCGTGGTTTTTGCCAGAAGCAGGATTTCAGGTGCGCGCTCAACTTTATCCTTCCAGTGATAGACCGATTCGATCTCAGGCAAGATTTGAACGCAGGCAGCAAGACGCGCGACGACCAGAATGTCTGCCAGACGCGCAGCCTCCTCGCGGCTGCCAGCCGTCATCATCACTACAATTGCTCCTGTTGATTGCTCTGTCATGATAAAACTTGAAAGCTACTCTTCCGCCTCTTCACCGGCTATCTCTATATCTTCATCGAGTGTTGTGCCTGTCAGCGGCGTCGTATCCTTGCCGAAGAAGGCGTTGTAGATTTCCTGCGCGCGGTCAAGGTCGCGCTCGTCAACCAGGATCATAGCGCCGGGCGAGGTGGTCGAGAGCAGAGGCGAGAAAGCATCCATGCCGCCAGATTGGACCGCCGAGCGTATGCCGTTCTGCTGGAGTATGTCGTTGACCATTTCGGCTTCAGCGGGAGAGCCTACGTTATGCAAAGGCACAAAGCGCGCCTCGCTGTGATCGCGCAGAGTGTTCTCAGGCGTCAGACGCTCAACCAACTCCGCGTCGTCGTCAGGGCAATGCGTTAGCCCCGCTTCATACTCAGACTCGCAAACAGGACAGAACATAGATTCTCCACAAAGGTTTCGAGTTTCAGGTTCAAGTTGCACGCTAGTCTAAAACTTGAAACCTGAAACTTCAAACCTGAAACTGTCTTTATCGCGTCGCCTTTACAGCGCGCTCAAACGGTATCTCCTCGAAATGCGTCATCTGTTTGAAGGCGCGGAAACGTTCGTTTATCTCATCGTGCGTGAGTCGCTGAACGCGCTCCGTGCCGAACTCTTCAACGTTGAATGAGGCCATCACGGAGCCGAAGATCATTGCGCGTCGCATGGCCGCTTCGTCCAACTTCTCCTGGCTAGCCATGTAGCCCATGAAGCCTCCGGCGAAAGTGTCTCCAGCGCCCGTTGGATCGAAGACGGATTCGAGCGGGTAGGCTGGAATGGCGAAGTAAGTCTGCCCTGTAAAGAGCGCCGCGCCGTACTCGCCGCGTTTGACTATCAATGCCCGTGGCCCCCATGAAAGAATTTTGCGCGCAGCCTTTATCAAGTTCGGCTCGTCAGCGAGTTGCCGAGCCTCAGCGTCGTTGATGATAACAACGTCAACTTCCTTGACAGCTTCAAGAAGCGCATCGCGCGCAATGTTAATCCAAAGGTTCATTGTATCGAGCGCGACGAGTTCCGCGCTTTTCACCTGCTGGCGAACCTCGCGCTGAAGCTCAGGCTGAATGTTGCCTAGGAACACAAGGCGCGACCTCTTCGATTCCTCCGAAAGCTTTGGCTTGAAATCCGCGAAGACGTTTAGCTGCGTGTCCAGCGTGTGCGCCGTGTTCAGGTCGAAATCGTAGCGCCCGCGCCAGAAGAAAGTTTTACCGTCCGGGATTCGTTCCAGGTCCGTTGTGTCAACGTTGTGACGCTCGAACACGGCTTCCTCTTCGCGTCCGAAATCGCCGCCGACAACGCCAACGATGCGAACGTCCGTGAAGTAACTAGCAGAGATAGAGAAATGCGACGCAGAACCGCCGAGCATCCTCTCGCGCTTACCAAACGGCGTCTCAACCTCATCAAAGGCCACAGACCCGACTACAAGTAGGGACATCTTTTCTATCACTCCTGTTAAAGTTAGTTGGCAGTGGGCAGTGGGCAGTTAAAATACAAAAGGCTGACTATCATCTGCTCCTGCTGCCTACTGCGAACTGTTTTTCGGCAATGCTCCGCCAAGATCGTGCAGGGCGTCCTGTACCTGTTTGCTGAATGAACTGTCTGGATGTTCATTGACGAGTTGCGACAGAAATTCGCGCGCTTTGCTGCGATACTCTTCAGGTTTGAGCCGGTGCTTTTCCGGTATCCCGACAATCTTTTGCTTGCCGCGATTCTCAGAAAGATAGAGACTGCTCATGCCAGCTATGTAAAGCGCCTCGTCAATCTTCGCAAAATTCGGGTTGCCTGCAATGATCTCTTCGCTGCGGTCCAGCGACGCATAATAAGCCTTCTTCAACTTGAAATATTGTCGCGCGACATCCAGGTTGCGAAGCGAATCCTTCTCAAGATCAGCATCGCGCACCGTAGAAGAATCCGGTCCAAGCACAGGCTTTCCCTGCGCACGCGCATCCCCCGCCACGCAAACCAAACAAATCGTAAACAGGCTAACGATTAGAACAAATCTCTTCATACATACCTCCGAAAAGAAGTGATGAGTACTGAGGACTGAGTAAACAGATTCTTCACTCAGTACTGTATTTCCCAACAATCGCTTCAAGCTTCTTCTTCGTCGCTTCGGGCCACAGGTTTGGCGCTGTGAAGATTGCGTTCTTCAAAGCTGAGCCGCAAGTGCAGTTGCGCGGCTTGTCAGAGAGTTGCTTTACGGCGTCGCGCATTATGACCTGCGCGTTGCGAACGTTCTTGTTTAGATACTCAACGACGGTTTCGACCGATACAGCATCATGCTCTTCATGCCAGCAATCGTAATCCGTGACGAGCGCGAGCGTGGCGTAGCAGATTTCAGCCTCGCGTGCCAACTTTGCCTCCTGCAAGTTCGTCATGCCTATGACATCCATGCCCCAGGAACGATAGACGTTCGACTCTGCCTTAGTCGAAAACGCTGGACCTTCCATGCAAAGGTACGTTCCGCCGCGATGCGTCCTGACATCAGCCGCACCGCAGGCCGCTTCCAGTACGTCGCCTAGTTCGTCGCACACTGGATGCGCGAACGTTATGTGCGCGACTATGCCATCGCCGAAGAAGGTTGACTCGTGCGCGCGTGCGCGTGTGCGGTCGAAGAATTGATCCGGGATGACCATATCAAGCGGCGCATAACGCTCCTGCAAAGAGCCAACGGCGGAAGCCGAAAGAATGCGTTCGACGCCCAGCAACTTCATCCCGTAGATGTTTGCGCGAAACGGCAGGTTGGTCGGCGTAAAGAGATGACCGCGTCCGTGTCTAGGCAGGAAAGCCACGCGCACGCCTTCGAGCGTTCCGTCCATCCTGCTTCTCTTCAAATCCGACTGCGCGAAACTTTCCATCTTCTTCAACGACGCGACACAAAGGCACGTCCGCGTCGTGATAGAAGAAGCAGAGCCAATCTTCACGCGCGGCCTGCGGCAAGAGACGCTTTTTAGCTTCGAGCGTTTCCACAGGATATAAATCGTAGCCCATTATCCACGCAAACGGCACGTGCGCTCGCATCGGCACAAGGTCTGCGAAACTGAAGAGCGTTCGTCCACCGCGCTCTAGTCTTACGCACTGCATGGTGCGCGAATGCCCCGCGATTGTCTCCATATGAAGGCCCGGCACAACTTCGTAATCAGCTTCCTTCAACTCAAGCTGTCCAGATTCCTGAAGTGGTCGCCAGTTCTCCGTCAAGTAGCTTGCGCGGTCGCGCTCGTGCGGATTCTCTGCATGTTCAAATTCTGCGCGCGAGACAAAGTAACGCGCGTTCGGGAAAGTCGGAACAAACTTTCCGCCCTCATCAAGCTTCGTGTTGCCGCCAGCATGATCGAAATGCAGATGCGTGTTGACGACTATGCTTATCTCTTCTGCGCTCGTGCCCGTCAGAGCTTTCAACGATTCGCTCAAAGACCGCTCGCGCGTGATGCCGTACATAGCCTCTTGCTTCTCGGACCACTTGTCGCCTACGCCTGTTTCTATCAAAATGCGCTCGCTCAAGGTTTCTATGAACAGGCAGTTGCAGTTTAAGCGTATGCGGTTCTGCTCGTCCGGCGCAGAGACTTTTGACCAGAGCGCACGCGGGACTACGCCGAACATCGCCCCGCCATCAAGACGAAATTCTGTGTCAGGAATAATCTCTACTCGATAATCGCCAAGCCACATTAAGACAAATGATGAATGCTGAACGATGCATGATGAACGGAAAGACAACTGCTCTTCTATTCATCATTCATCGTTCAGCATTTCACTTATTATTGCTGCTTTCCCTTGCCTGCTGGTTTGGCGGGCGGCGCGTTTGCTTTCGGCTTCGCTGTGGTGTTGGAGTTTCCCTGTGAAGCTGGCGGCGGCCCTTCTTCAACGGGCGGCTCTTCCTCTTCTTCCATTCCGGGCGGTAAGCCTTGCGGCATAGCAATCTCCGGCTTCTTGACCGGGAAATCCTCTGCCACCTTCACGTGCGAGCGCTGCACAATCTCGTCTATGACCTTCTTCTGCTTCTCCTGCTCAACGGCTTCGCGCGCCTGCTCTTTCGGCGACTGTGGCGGCCCGCCGAGCGGGTTCGCTTGCTTCGCGCCGTTGCTGATTAGAATGTGGCGAGCATGAACCTGCTCTTCAGGCTTGCCGTCTGGTCCGGGCTTCATGCCGCGCTCTTCGACCTTAATGATGTGAAAGCCGAAGTCCGATTCCACAATGTCGCTTATCTGCCCGGGTTGAAGCTGGAAGGCTGCGTCCTCGAAAGGCTTGACCATCTGCCCGTGCCCGAACCAGCCAAGGTCGCCGCCCTTATCTTTGCTTCCCGGGTCTGAAGAATATTCCTGTGCGAGCTTTGCGAAATCTTCTCCGGCGCGTGCGCGTTTTAGAATATCTTCGGCCTGTCCGCGAGCCTTCGACGGATCAAGCTCAGGGTGCTTCGCTATGTAATCATTTATCTCAGCATCGGTCGCCTTGATGCGATCCTTCAACTGCTCGTTCGCATACTGTATGGCGAGCACGCGCGCGTCCTGAAACATTATCTGCAACTGCACAGCGCGGTCTTTGTCCAAACCTTCCTGCCTGCCCTTGCGCTCGGCAACCATCAACTGCGCCCACTGCTGCTTCAACTGCTGCTTCTGCGCATCCGGCAGATCAGGCGCTTGAGGATTTCGCGCTTTCGCATCCTTTACAAACTCCTCGAATTTTTGTTCCTGACCAGGCTCTTTCAGGAAAGCATCAATCTCAGCTTGAGAGATTGCGGACGCGGGGGAAGCGTTCGGCGATTTCTTACTCTGCTCTTCGATATATTTCTGTCCGATGATTACGGAATGCGCAAGCTCCAACTGTCGCTTCATTTCTGGCCTATCCGCTATGCCTGCGGCTCTAGCCTCTTCGGCGATTGCCAGCACTTCCTGAACATTTTTAGCGAAATCTTTGCGAGCCTCCGGGCTGGAAGCGAGTTGCATACGAAGCTGCGGCGGGAAGGTTTCGACCAAAGTAGCCATGTCGTCAGACGAAAGGCTCACGGCCATTGCGCGACTCGCCTTCACCTGCCAGAAGACTATTCCTATTGCGAAAAGAATTGTGACGGCGGCGACTATCAAAGCCTTCGTAGTCGCGTTCATAAAGCTTTTCTGATCATGCGGCGACTTGCTAGCCTTCGCAGCAGATGCTGATTCGGTCTTCGCCTCTGTCTCTGTCTCTTTTGAAGAAGCTTTGGTTGTAGCTAATTCCTCATTATCAATGCTGCTCGGCGGCGCGCTCATCACAAGAGTCTCGTCTGCGCTCGTCGCTCCCTCGCTTGTAAGCTCAGTGCCGTCTTCCAAACAGACCTGCAAAGTATCATCTGAATAGGTGCGTTGACATTCTGGACAACGTTTCATTCTTATCTCCTTATTACGGACCACTCTCTCGCGGTCAATCAATCATTAACAGAATCAGTATGCTCTACTAACTCCAACAACACTCCGTTTGCAGACGAAGGGTGGACGAATGCTACAAGGCAACCGTCTGCTCCAGCGCGCGGAGTCTCATCAATAAGACGCGCGCCGCTCCGTTTCAATCTTTCGAGCGTCGCGCGAATATCATCAACGCGCACGGCAATGTGATGAATGCCTGCGCCGCGTTTTTCAAGAAACTTTGCGACGGGCGAATCCTCGTTCGTAGGCTCAAGCAGTTCGATTCGCGGCTCGCCCACAGGCAACATTGCGACGCGCACCTTCTGGTCCTCAACAACCTCAGTATGCACTACCTGAAGCCCCAACGCATCCCGCCAGAAAGAGAGAGCATCATCGAGCGTGCGCGTAGCGATGCCAATGTGTTCGATCTTCATAAAGCAGTAGGCAGTAGGCAGTAGGCAGAAAGAAAGCAGCTTTTGTTTTTGCTGCCTACTGCCTACTGCCTACTGCTTTCATTATCTCCTCAACTGCCGAATAAGGGTCGCGTTTCTTCTGTGCGACCTCTGCCGCGAGCGCGTCGAGGCGTTCTGATGCGGAATCCTTGTTGAGAGTTTGCGCCAGCAATCGTTCTCGCAATAGCTCAAGAATTCGCCAGCGCGCGATTGATTGGCGACGCTCAAGGCTTGATTCCGCCGTCTGCTGAAACTCTCTGTAACGCGCAATCGCGGCGATTAGATCGCTGATACCCTTGCTCTCCGTAGCAACTGTCTTCACAATCGGAGGCTGCCACGCGTCTGGCCGCATTGCAAGTGAGAGCAGGGCTTCCAACTCCTTCTCGGTTCTCAAGACGCCTTCGCGGTCCGCTTTGTTGATGACGAAGATGTCGCCTATCTCCATTATCCCGGCCTTTATAGCCTGAATGTCGTCGCCCATGCCGGGCACAAGGACTACGACAGAGACATCTGCCGTCTTCACTATCTCAACTTCATCCTGGCCTACGCCGACCGTCTCAACAATAATCTTGCCGTACCCGGCAGCGTCAAGTATAGCCACCGCATCAACGGTCGCACGCGCAAGTCCGCCGAGATTTCCGCGCGTCGCCATCGAGCGAATGAAGACATCCTTATCGAGTCCGAGTGTCTGCATCCTTATGCGGTCGCCAAGGATTGCTCCACCAGAAAATGGACTCGAAGGGTCAACGGCAACAATGCCTATGCGCTCATTCAACTTTCTGTACGAGAGCGCGAGTTTATCAACGAGCGTTGACTTGCCAGCGCCCGGCGCACCCGTGATGCCTATGACAGTCGCACGGCCCGTGCGCGGGAACACAGCCTTCATCAACTCCGCAGCATCCCGCGCCCCGTCCTCAACCTTCGAGATTGCGCGAGCAACCGCGCGAGCATCACCCACAACGATTCGGTTGATAAAAGTCTCGCCACTCATTAAATCAATAATGCAAAAGGGAAGATGAAAGCTACGCTCTTTCTATTCTTCCCTTTGCCTTTTACCTTTTTACTTTTGCCTTACAGCGATTCTTATGCTGCCGACGTTTCCGCTCATGTCGAAGGCGCGAAGCGATATTGTGTGCTCGCCTGCGCCAGCGATGGGCAGATCAAGCGTGTAACGTTCGCGCGGGCTGTCCGCTATGCCGTCGTCTGGAAACACGCCGCGCCATGCGCCGCCGTCAACGCTCACGTCCGCGCGCTTGACCATGCCCGTAGCATCTTCCACATCGAAGACGACGCGAACATGATCGCCCGCCGCTTGCGCTTCTCCGACTGTTCGTATCACAGGCGGCGTGTTGTCTATATCAACAGGCTCGCTCATCCGTTCGCCACTCAATGCCTGCCCGCCCGGATTGTCCGGCGCGTCCGACGCTATGACTTTGAAAATATAACGACCATCGGCGAGCGCTGCACCGTCAACGGTATAAAAATTTTCGCGCAACTTATCTTTCAGCAGACGAAAACTGCTCTCGTTTAATGAGCGGTAGTAAACTGCATATTCGAGCGTATCATTGTTTCGATCTTCGGCCTGCCATTGCAGAGAACGCGCGCCGCGTTGATAGACTCTGCGCGGTGGAACTTGAGGAGATGCGCCGAAGAGACTCGGATCAAGGCCGGATGATTCTATGTTCGGGTCTGTCTGAATCTGAACAATAGTTTGCAAGCCTATGCCGACAGGCAGGACCGCTATGTTCAGAACTTCCGGCGCGACGTTGCGCGGCAGATATGCGACGCTCACGTCTTCCACTCTGGTGGAAACATTATTTGCGCCTCCCGCCGGAGCACGAAGAACTGCGCGCCATTGTATGAAGCGCGCACGCGGGCTGTTAACTTGCGCTCCAGCAGCATCACGATACGGCGCGCTCCATTCGCTCCATGTTGTGTCCGGGCGCTCGCTGTTGCCCGTTCGCGTTTGAAGCTCGACTGTGCCTTGTGCGCGCCACCAGATGCGCCCCCAGGAAGCCACAAGCTTTGCATCGCGCACAGGAGACTCGTAACTTCCTTCGCTCGCTAAACCTTCACCGAAGCGAAAGAGCTTTCCCTGATTTGAAGACGTGGCGAAGACATCGCGCCCGCGCACTATGAAGGTTGAGATTTGGCCTTCGGTTGATTGAAGCAGAAGAGTGTCGCGCCCTTCGTTTGTGACCGAATATATTCGACCCTTGTCGGCTGTTCCAACGAGCACGCCTAAGCCCTGCGGCGCGGGCGCGACCGAGAATGCAGTAATCGAAGAACTGCTCCAGAGCACATCCGTTCCGCCGTCAGGAAGGATGCGAAAGACTGCGCTACGCGCGTTCGATAGATCGTTTCGACTGCGCGAGCCTGCCCCTTGTTGAGACTGTATCGGCGTTCCGCTCTCGTCAATCGCAGTGATCGTCACGGTCGCAGTTCCCTGTCCGCTGCTGGAAGAATCGGAAGATTGCGGTGAAGGAGTCGGCGTGCTGCTCCCACGCGAAGGCGAGCCAGCAGCGGCTTCGCTCAAACCCAATGCGTAGATTGAACCGTCCGGTGCGGGCGCGAGCGCGTGAATCTCCCGAAGCGGCGCATCGAAGAGCGCGAAAGCTTTACCTTCGGGTGAGATTCGCAAGACGAGTCCGCCCGGATCAGTTCCTGCAATCAACTGACCCTTCGCATCAACCGCGAGCGAGATGACGTGCGTCTCGTTCGTGTCAACGAGCAGAGACGATTCCGGTTTTGCTCCGGCAGCCGTGACGCGATAGAGCTTTCCCTTGTCGCCCGTTCCTACGGCAAGCTGTCCGTCGGGCAAGATAGCCAGCGACCAGATATATTTATCCGGCGGGTCGAAATAGACTTCGGCTTTTCCGTCTGCGCCTATGCGATAGACTTTTCCGTCGGGCGATGTCCCTGCGTAAAGCGCACCGTCTCGCCCAACAGCCAGAGCCGTCACGTCCAACTCCGGCGAATCGTAAACGAGTGTGCCCTTGCCATCCGGTCCGACGCGAAAGATTTTTCCATCGTGTCCCGTTCCCAGATAGATATTGCCCGCGCCGTCCGCAACGCTTGACCAGACGTAAGGCTGGTCCGTATTGAACACCTGAGAGAACTGAGGAGCGAGCAGGAGCGCGCCCGTGTCCGTGATAGAGACGCCGCGCACATCGCCGCGCAGCAATTCCGTTCTTGAATTCGTCTCCCAGATGACAGGCTCGCCACCGAAAGTTGGAACTGCGAGAACTGTCAGAACGATTAAGAGAAGAAAAATGTTGACGGCACGTTTACTGGAAGTTTGAGTTGTCATCGGGATTTCGTTTATTGAATAAAGACTGCCTTATGAAAATAGAAGAACGATGCGAGAGACACATTGAATGATAACCTGAAAAGCTCTGTGATAAAACCGTAGGTAATGCAAAATTAGAGATGCAAAATGTAAAATTCTGGCCGAAGCCAGTCCTGAACTTTACATTTTGCATCTCTAATTTTTAATTTCCAACATACTTCGCGTACAACGACCGCGCGGTCATTACATCATCCGTCCCTCGAATAATCGCGCGTGCGTCCTGAAAAACAGTCAACTCATACTCGCCCACGCGAAGGCGCAGCAGGTAAGCGTTAACTTGAACCTCGCCAGCCGCGCGCAATCGTTCGGCGAGCGCAGGCAGATTTACTTCTGCCGGACGGCGCGGGCTAACCTGCACAGCATCGCGCCCGCAGAGAGCCGTTGCGAAGTCTTCTGCCTCCGCCTCAAGCGTCTCGTATTGTCCGAGCGCGCAACATCTGCACTCAGTCGCAGGAGCATCAAGCTTGATTCTTCTCCACTCGTTCATCCAAATATCAAACTGCATGAGAGAGCCGTGCATCTTCTCCGTCTGTCCGGTCAAAAGTTTCAGAGCTTCGCTGACCTGCACGGCTGCTACGACAGAGATGATAGGCATGATGACGCCCGCCGTATCGCACGTCGGAGCGCTCGCAGCCGGAGGCGCTTCTTCAAATATGCAGCGCAGGCAAGGAGTGATGTGCGGGCGCACAGTCATCGTCACACCGTAAGCGCCAACAGCCGCGCCATAGACCCAGATAATCCCATGCTTAACGGAGGCATCGTTGATTAGATAGCGCGTCGCAAAATTATCTGTCCCGTCCAGTACAACATCGCAACCTTTGATGATTCGCTCGACGTTGGAATGGTTCACGTCGGCAATCAAGGCTTCCGTTTTAATCTCCGAGTTAATCTCCGCAAGATGATTCGCGCAGGCCACAGCTTTCGGCAGACGTTC
>QHXM01000157.1 GCA_003222945.1 Acidobacteriota bacterium | reverse complement strand
AGATGTCAACGCGCTTCAGGAGAACAAGGACGATACGGCCAAGCGTGCGGGATTTCTTTTTACCTCTGGCGTATGGATGCGTGGGGAGGCGCGCGCCGCGACCGACAAAGGATCGTCTGATCTAAGCAATATAGAGGCCGATGATGTCTTCTGTGTCCCGCGCGGAATCTCATTGATTTCACCCGACATGGAGTTGTTGCAGGGAGCACACGTCACGGAAATGCCTGATCCGAGCGCGGAGACCAAAGTAGTTCCAGCCAAAGAAGCTCAGAAGAAAAAGGTTCAAGACCAAACAGAGAAGTGAAGGAGAATAAATGAACATTCAGATTCTAGTGCCTAACAAGGGCGAATTGATAATCACACGCACTGAACCGAAGGAGTTTCAAAAGTTCGTGCATTATGTATCGCCTTCGAATGACCCAAAGAAGAAGAAGAGTGTATTTGAGTTGATTGAAAGCGAAGAGTTCAAGGAAGCCGAAAACGAGACTCCATATGTCGTCGGCATCTATATGGAGAAGGGCGGCAACAAGGGGCGCGCAACGGACATCGGAAGGCGGGAGGCTGACAAATTCCTGCATCCTGAGAGATACGGGGACGAAGAGGAGTTGAAACGCCTGGAAGCGCAAATGGCTGCTGTCAAGGCTCGTATGGCGACGGGCAGGGATAAAGTGAGACCAACGCCACCACCGCCAGCGAATACAAAATAATCGTCTCTCTTAAAATGTTTTAAGAGAGCAAGTCCGATAAAGGCAGTGATGGTCAGATGGGCTTGGCCGATTTGATTGGTGTGAGAAAATGAGCAACCCGCTACAAAAAAGCTACTTCTTTATCTACGCCGAATGGGTAGAGCGTCCGGCGACCAATATCGTTGCTCCGGGCGAGCAGCCGCCACAAGCGCATTTGCGAGGCGCGAACGCTGTGATTGATGTTCATCCGGTCGTGTACCTGGCGGCTATGACGCGAGAGAACCCCTCCTACAACATCAAGTTTGCGATGCAGATCACGCGGCAGATGTACGAGATGATCGTCGGCGTCGAAGAGCAAAGAAACGGCGATCATAAGGCAGAGGCAAAACAAGAGGACGAAACTTTGTGAGCGCCAATGAAGTAAATCTTGAACTCTCAATTTCAACGCGCGACGTTCCGTCCAAAGCTCTCGCTTGCGCCGAATGCCCGCGCGACGCAGCTATAATTGTCAATGGCCTTCTGGTCTGGAAGTGCTATCATGATAAGCAACTGCACGCGAATGTGCGGCCCATGAAAGCTTTGATAGACATCTATCTGAAGCAGGCGAACAACTCCACGCTCAGGGAGATCGTCGAGCGTATCGAGCGAGAGATCGAAGGCAGGTTGAATGAAAACCGCAGGCGAGCAGATCAACCAATTTAAGGCGCGCGTCATGCAGCTTGTGGGCACGCGCGTGCTCATTGCGATTCCGAGCGGCGATGAGATGTCTTACTTCGAAGGCGTGCTCGGATACGATCAGGATGGTGACAGGTTCTTCTTAACTGACACTGATGATGAGGGGCGCACCACTCTGCTCGGACAATTCAGGCTCACGCGCATTCGCGCCGTCGCGGATCGGTTCTTCTTCCTGGAGTTATTGCCAGCGCAACCCACTCAAGCTGAAAGCGACGAGATTGATTGGCCGGAATTTCTTGATGACACTGGATGGAATGGGATGATTAGCAATGGCTGAAATAAGAGAAAAGATTTTCGGTTTCCCCGTCATCGTTAGAGACGATATTCGTTCCGGTCAGATTCTGCTTGTTGAAGAGCCGCAGTTAGACTTAGAGGCCGCGCGAATTGTGAATGGTAAAATGGTAATCCCGATTCAACCTGCGAAGATTCTAGGTAAGATTAAATGCTTAGAAGAATAGTTAAATCTATATGATTGTTACTTGCGAAAAATGTGGCGATGCTTTCGACGATGAATATGTATCTACCGTTTGTCCTCACGACGGCCTCTATGGCTTGTGTCGCAAGTGCGATTACTACATCTGTTTGAACCCGGAAGAACATCGTCCGAATAAAAAGTTGTTGCAATCTGAAAATAATTCTGATATAGGATAGTCCGACAAAGCGCGATCATTGATGCTCGCGCATCAAGGTTTCTTCTGAAGCCGCCAATTTAGAGCAGCCCTTCTGGGTCGCTGAGATTGGCGGCTTTTTTCTTTTGCCTGGCGTGGACATGGAACGCGACGAGTTGATCTACATCGGAGAAGCAGTCAAGGCGCTGGACGATAGTGGCCGCGTCGGTAGCTATCTCGTGCGCTTCGACTCAAAGGACCTCGACGGCGAACATTTTACCAAGAACACCTACTTCGGCGCGCACGATGGAAACGGCGTTGATTGCCTGTTTCATCACATGCTGCCGCTTCCCGATGTGCCGCAGGAGTTGACCGATCACATCTTCAAGTCTTTGAAGACGACGAAGGATGATATCGGCATCTTCGCCGAAGTGGTACTCGACCTCGCGGATAAGTACGAGGCCAAAGTGCATGAGTTGGTTGTGGCGGGCAAGCTCGGCTTCTCCTCTGGCGCGCCTGCTCATACAGTGCGCAAAACTAAAGATGGCGAGATCAAGCGTTGGATCATCGCTGAAGGAAGCCTCACGCCCTGCCCGGCTGAATATCAGAATCGCGTCGTCTCGCTCAAAGCCTTCAGCGAATTGACTACACAAAAGGCTGAAGGGCGGAAAACCATCAAGGCGCTCTTTGAAGATATATTCGAAGAGCGCACTGAAGGACTCTATTTTTTAACTGACATTTTCACATCTGCCGTCTGGCGGCTCCAGTGCATGGAAGAATACTGGGAAGAGAGCCGCCTGCCCGATGGTTACGATTTAGAGAAACAGTTCAATCTCTTATTTGATGAGTTTAAGAAAAGAATCTGGGCCTCCGTCTTCGCAGATGATGACGAGGGGGTCGAGGGAGACGCGGCGAAGTCTCTCAGGAAGTTCACGAGCCTGCCTGACGGGCTAAAATTCGCCGACCACTCCGAAACGGTGCTTGCCGCTGTTGAAGGGTACGCTTTGAAAGTTACCGCGCTCGCCAGCCTGGTTTCAGACTGGTCAGAGCGTGCCCAATCAATTCAAGAAATCCGCGTCAAAGCAGGCCGCGCGATCAGCACGGCCAATCAGGAAAAGCTCCGACGTGCGCACGACAAGATCAAAACGGTCGAATCCTCTTTGAGAGATGTCCGCAAGGGCCTGCTCAATCTGATCCCCGCGGGAACGGATAACAAAGAGGTGACGGTCGGAACTTCCGATGCGCATATGAAGAGCGTGGATGACGAGTCTTTGCGTGCAGATTTCCAGCGACTGAGAACCCGAACCATTAGCTCGCAGGTTCAATAGGAGAAAATTTATGCCTAAGTATCAGAATCCGATCCCGGATGTCACAGGCTGGGAGAGTCAGGCCAAATCCGCTAAAGACCTCGCAACCTTCATCGCCACGAAGACCACTGAGATGGAAAAGGTGTGGACTGAGCGCAAGGTCGGCGACCGATACGACTTTGAGGAAGACGAGCGCAAGCGGGTTTATAAGGCGAATGAAATCCTGGGCGAAGCTCAGAAATCGCTTGAGCGCATGATCGAAGATGACTCGGCTGTGAAGTCTCTACGCAGTACGCGCGAGGAGACCTTAAAGAAGCTGAACGATCCTGTGACGCTCTTTCCGCAGCCGCAGGAGGTTGATCAGTTGGGCGGCGCAGCCCGCGGGAAAAGCCTCGGCACGCTCTTTACGGAGAGCGACGGCTATAAGGCTGCGAAGCAGGAAGGCTTCTCAATCAGTACGAAGTTTCAGGAGGAGTTCGAGAACGTCTCGGTTAATTCCCTGAAATCAGCCGTACACATCAACCCGGACTATGCGATCAAAGCGCCGATCACGACGGCGGCAGGCTATCCGCCGCCGATCAGCCCTGATGTGCGACTGGTCGCGTACCCAGTGCGCCAGACTGTGATTGCCGATCTCATCCCGAGTTTCGACACGCAGTCGCATACGATTTATTACGTCGAGGAGACGACGTTTACGAACGCCGCAACAAGTGTTGCCGAAGGCGCGGTCAAGCCGAATTCAAGTCTGGGCTTTACCCGTCGCTCGCAGAGCGTGGAAGTAGTGGCGCACTACATCACCGTCACAGAGCAGCAACTCGACGACGTGCCGCAGCTTCGCGCGCTCGTTGACCAGCGTCTGCTCTTCATGCTTGACCTTGCAGAAGAGAATCAGTATCTGGCCGGCACGGGCACATCCCCTGACATGCAAGGCTTCCTGACGAAGACAGGCGTTCTCGCGCAGGTGCGCGGAAGCGATCCCTACGTGGATGCGGTCTTCAAGGCGATGACGAAGGTTAGAACAGTTGGGTTCGCCAATCCGTCGGGTGTCGTGATGAACCCGAATGACTGGACCACGATCCGGCTCGTGCAGACGACCATCGGAAGCTACATCTTTGGCGATCCTTCGACCGCCGGGCCAGAGAGACTCTGGGGCTTGCCGATTGTACAGACGGTTGCGATGCCGCAGGGCACGGCCTTGACGGGCGATTTTCGCCTATACAGCCAGATTGCGCGGCGCATGATGGCGAGAGTGCAGATCGGCTGGGTCAACGATGATTTTATCCGCAACCAGCAGACGCTCAGGTGCGAGACGCGCGAGGCGCTTTTGATCTACCGCGCTTCAGCCTTCTGCACAGTCACGTTCTAACGCCAGAGGTTGATTGTTGCTCAGATCATGAGGGGTCAAAGTTTTAGACCTCTCATGTTTGAAAGTTAAAGGAGAGCAGTGATGGGTAAGCCGCAACTCGGTAACACGATTGAGAACGCATTCCGCATGAATACGGGTGGCATCTCCTTGGGAAGCCCCGCCGCTTCGTCGGCCACTGCGATTCACGCGGCAGTCGCCGACAACGGCGCGCAGCAGACTATCTCGACGGGCATCACCAACCCGGATGTACCGCGCAATGTGACGGCCACGACCACAGGCACGGGCGCAAATGTCACTGCCGTTCAGGTGGTCGTTAATGGAACGGACGCTGAGGGCAAAGCGATCAGCGAGACCCTGCCAGCCTTCACAGCAGGAGCGAACGGCACCGTTGTTGGCTCTAAAGCGTTTGCCACCATCACGAGCATCGTCATTCCGGCAAACGGCACAGGCGTTTCGACAGCAATCGGAACCGGCTCGAAGCTTGGCCTCGGCACGCGCTTAAAGCGCGACACTATCAACCAGGCTTACTTGAACGGCGTGAGAGAGGCTACGCGTCCGACTGTGGCGGTTGACGCCGTGAATCTTTCAGGCAATACCGTGCAGCTTAATTCTGCGCTCAATGGAAGCCCCGTAGTTGTTGACTATTTTGCGACCTGACGCGAGTCGCGTCTCTTAAAACATTTTAAGAGACAAAGGCGCTTGGAATTCAAGCCGGAAGAGGAGAAAGCAAAATGCCGATAGCCGATAAGAACTACTACGTTGACGTAAACAACAACATTGTCGAAGAGGGCAATGTGAATGCTCATAAACTTCTCGTAGCCAAAGGCGGGCGCATTGACCAGAAGGTTGCGGATCGCCACGGCCTGACGGGTCTCATTCCTGACGAAGAGGCGCAGGAGCACACGCTCTCGGCAAAGATTCGTCGTCAGACCGAAGCCGATTATGAGGCGATGGAGCGCGACGGAATCTTGCCGCCGGGCACGCGGCGCGGCGGCATCTCTCACGGCGTCGCGCCGGAGGCGAACCAAGCGACGGCTGAAGCGATGTCAAGGCAATCTGACATCTATTCGCGCCCGAACCCGGCAGCACAAAAGGCTGCCAGGGAGGTTGAGGTTGATGCGCTTGGCGAGGAGCAGTCTCCGTCTCCGCAGAACGCGCTTGAGGCAGGCGTCGGTCCCTTCGGCGGACACGTGGACGCGCACGAGAAGAATTTTAGTCTGGTTGACAAGGGTGAGACATCTTCGTCCAGCCCGTCAGAAAGCGAAAAGGAAAGAGCTAGTTCTGGCGAAGTCGAGAAGGACAACGCAGGAGGCGAAGCCGATCCTGTGACGGACGCGCTTGTGCATCCGCCGCCGGTGGACCAGGGGACCGGTAAGCCAACTGACCAGACGGATCAGCCTGTTGATAAGATCGAGTAAGGCGGACCGATGTCTATACCGGCGTATGCCTCACTTGATGACCTGCGCGATAAGAACCACACGCCGCCTGAGTGGTCCTACGTGATGCCATATGACCCTAAGGACGATCCAGTCTTAACGAACATGCTTCTGAGGTCATCAAGGATCTTTGACATGGTCGCGCAGCGCGCGCCCGGGTACTTCAAGGCGACGGACGGCAGCTCAACGCAGGCAGTAGTTGCCGGTGACGGCACGAACTACCTGCGACTGCCGGTTTACGTGGCAGGGTCGCTCACTCAAGTGACTGTGCCCTCGGGCTACCAGGTACCGAACTATTCTGAGGTCACGGACGAACTGGGCCAGCAGTGGTTGATCCGAAGCGATGCCTCCGGCCTTCGCGCCCCCTACTACCCTTATGATTATTACGAGGGGCCGGTGAGCGCGCCGCTCGGTTTGGGCAAGGGGTTTCCACAAGGGCTGCCCATAACAATCACGGCCAAGTGGGGGTTTGCTGCCACGCCCGAAGACGTGAAGGAAGTGGTGCTCGAACTTACCACCGTACTCTATAGATCAAAGGATGCGCTGGCTCAGCGCATCCTCGACTTGGATAAAAGCCCACAGCTAAAAGCTGGCGTGCCCGACAGGGTGAAAGAGGTTGCCAACAGATACGCTCAAAAGAGGGCGATTGTCCTAGCGTGATCAAACAATCAGACGTATTGGCGATAAAGTTCGACGCGCAGCGTGCCCTACTTGGACCGGCAGGCACGCTCCAGTTCTTTGAATACAATAAGGGCGAGAATCAACAGCCGATCCTTGAAGTGCAATCGGGCTGGTATGTATCACAAGGCAATGCTGTTGATTATACAGTCTTCATCGCTGAGCAATCGATTGTTACAGCCGATCTTCTTAATAAGGCTAGAAGGATGTCTTTCGGCGGTTTACTTCTGCACATACCGGATGATGGGGTGCAGCCGCCACTAATTGAACCTCGACAGTGGGTGATTAAAGGTTCAACGAGAATGCTCGACGATGTGTTGAGAGAGAGAACTTAAATGCTCTTTAGAGTAACGGTCGAAGATGAAAGGCTAGGGGCGGCGCTTCAGCAGGTGATGCGCGCTTCGAAGAACCCCTTCTCAGACTTCGGTGCAGGTCTCGGTGAAGCCCTCCATAAAGAGTTCCTCTACATGGAGCGCGACTGGTTCGGTTCTCGCGGAGAAGGCTCTTGGCCCGAAGACGCTGAGAGCACACTTGAAAGAAAGCTGAAAGCTCTTGGAAGCGTCGCATATCTTTTGACACTTCGCTTCACTGACAGACTTTATCTCAGTCTGGGTCAGGAAGGTGCGCCCGATTCGATCTCGGAGATTTCGCCCGACGAGTTAATCTTCGGCTCAAGCGTACCATATGGAGGTTTTCATATGGAACCTTCGGGGAAGAGGCCGGAGCGAGCGCCCATACCGAAGCAGCCTAATCCAGAAGTGATCAATCGCATGGCGGACAAAATCGTCACTTACGCGCGAGAGTATGTCACAGAGCTAGGCTTTCTCGGAGGCTTTATTCAAACATCGATCTTTGAACTCGAATGAGCTACCAAAGGCGACTCAAATATCAGGGAATTGAGCCTTTCTGGAACAACGTGCTCAGAATCTTAAAGCGCGACATTCCACAGGAGTTGGCTCTTCAATCCGTGGATCTTGCGACCTACTACGGCGGCAATCCATCGGCTTATCTTCTGCCGGATTTTGAGGAGTATCTACAGGCAGAAAAACCTGACCCGGCGTTCCCTTTAATAATCGTGCAGCCGGACCAGGACGACTCGGTCGAGACAAAGGACAGATCAACGCTTAACGAAGAAAATCGGCTCGACATTACGATCTGCACGCCGCCCAACGAGGATTTGGCGAAGATAACTCTTGATGTCATTCGCTACAAGCGCGCAGTTCTGAATGTCCTCTGGTCTGCCGCGAGGGATGATCTTTTCAAAGACATAACGAACCGCTCGCTGGCTTTCGTGCAACTGCGGCAGGGACGTTATGTCTGGTTCAAAGAGAACAAGATGTTCGGTCGCGCAGTCAAAGGCTTGAAAGTGGTCGCCAATTATGGCGAGTCAACAAACAGATAAAACGCGGAGGTTGATAATGAGTATAGATAAAAAAGGGCAGCCCGGTTTTGATAATGATGGCAAGCCTCATCCGGGTGTGCACCCTGAGACGGGCGCTCGCATGGCCGTCACTTTCGAGGGGCTGATTCGTGAGTTCGGCGTGCGCGAAGGGATTGCAAAATATGAAGCCATCGCGCGAATCGAAGGCGACATCGTCGACCCCATAACTTTGGAGGCCAGACGAGGCCGCTTGTTCTTCGACCCTGCGGTTGAGCGCAATTACCGGCCCGACCTGAACATCGCACTTTTGCCGGATGAAGCACGCAAAACTTGCCTGCGCATCATCGACGAGAAGCAAGTAGCAGAAGTTACAGAGCCGGAGACTCAGGTCGAACTTATTACCCACATTGCCGAAAGGGATCGCACGCTTCCAAAGCTACAGGCCGCGCATGGCAGAACTGGTGTCGGAGTAAGCGTCACAATCGACACAGAGGGCGAGCAAGAACAGGACGAGCAATAAGGTTTGGTGTCAATAAAAGCCATCGATTAAAGGAGAGATTTTATGCCGACAACCGGAACATCCCGGCCCTACACGGGCGTAGACGTGCCACAAGGACCAGCTGAGGTTTGGATCAAGGCCTCAGTGCCGAGTGCGGGCGCAGCCGTTGTATTGCATTCAGATGGCTCGCTCGACGCGACGACGAACCCTAGCGCGATATTTATGGGTAAGCTCGAAGCTGGTGCCAAGTGGGCCTATAAGGAGACCTTCTTTGAAGGGAAATCGAATGAGAGTCCAAACTCCTTCCGCCAGCTCTTACAGCAGGAAGAGGTGATGATTTCGGGTGCGTGGATGGAGCTTCAAAACGCTGCCAAGCTCGCTGCCATGATGGCCGGTTCGACAACCGTCTCCTTAACAGGCTCAACGCTCATCCAGATGGGCGGCAAGGGTGGCGTACCGCCAACATTCTCGGTGGTCCTGGTCTGGCAGCAGCCAGAAGCCCCTGGTAAGTATATCAGCGTGCAACTTTACAAAGCTCTTAACATGGCGGGCGTTGAGTTCGACATCGACGCACAGAAGCTGGCGAGTAGCCCCTTCCAGTTCAAGGCTCAAAGTGTTGATTCACGGGCAGGGGGAGACAAATTGGCCGCGATGAATATTCAGAGCTAGCACAGAGAGCGAGGATTTGAAAGTTTATGAGCGCATCAGATTTAGCTAAAAAGTGGAAAGAGAAAGCCGCTCAAAAAAGAGCAGAGCGCGAAGCTCAAACTCAAGTTGTGCCCGTTTATTTTGAAGGCTTTGAAGGTAGAGCGCACCGCCTCCATCTAATTGATTGGGCACAAGCAGGAAAGCTTCCTCAGTATTTGTCGACAGCTATGTTTGCTGCCGCGCAAGGCAAAAGCACAGAGAAAAAGAAAAGCGATCTAACACCGGAAGAGTTGGAAAGTTATTTACGATTTCAAGCCATTGCCTTCTGTTCGATGATGGATGAACCAAGATTCTCAACAGAAGAAATGCGTAAAGGAAGACTGCTCGCCGATGATGAGTTGGATTATGCAGAGTTTTTCTTATCTTTCCCTGAAGTAGTTAAAGCTGCTCTTCAATGGCAGTTGGATGGCTGTCCAGATATTCCGGTCAGAACTGAAAATGGAGAGATGAGCGTCGGTGCGCTCCACTCCTTTCGTGATAGCGGAGGATGGCTTGCACCTTCTCAGTCTGGCTATTACTGCGAGGGCGTTTGGTACGACACCAAGCCGTCGCCTAGAGCTTTGTGATGATGCAATTGGTTATGATTTTGATAGCGCGGCGGCGTGGATTCTCTGGATTAAAGAGGAAGAAATAGAGCAGAAGAGGGACGAGGCTCGAACGAATTTATTTGCGGCTGTTCTTGGCGTTAAAAGCGTCTTGTAGATCAGCCGCCGTTTTATTTTATGGCGGCAAACGAAGTAGATGTAATTTTTAGAATTCGCGGCGACTCAAGTCTGGTAGGCGCAGACTTTGCAAACGCGAATTCTTCTATAAAAGCAGGAGAAGCGCGGCTTCAGGCAGAGCTAAGCTCTTCTTACGGTAAATATACTGCCGACCTAAGAAGTGCCACAGATGTTCTTATAGCCGAATCAGAGAAGGCTATAGCAAGCGCTGAGAGAGTGGCTTTAGGCGCGTCACAGTCAATCAAAAATACATCATCAGCACTAACCACAGCATCACAAGAGGCTTCATCATTTGGTAGCGTTGTATCTGGGCTTGCTGGCACAGCATCAATATGGATAGGAGCAGCTTCGGCAGTCTTCTACTTTACTGAAAAGCTCAATCAAGCCGCCGCACAACTCTACGATCTCCACACCAAAGTCAATCTATCAGTCGAAACTCTAAGCGCCCTTAAAAATGCTGCCGAAACCTCTGGCAGCAGCATTACAAATCTCTCAGCTTCACTCGGAATTTTTGATAAAAATATGGAGAAGGCGCGCGAAGGGCAAAAGCAGATGTCCGCGCTTTTCAAGAGTCTAAACGTTGACACCTCAGATAATGAGAAAGCCTTACGTCAAGTATTTGAAGTCCTTTCAAAGATGCCTGAAAGTGAAGAGCAGACCGCCATTGCCATGCAACTCTTCGGACGCTCCGGTAAAGATGTTTTGGGCGTCCTCAAAGAGATGCACGGCGATCTAGACGGCGCTATTGAAAAGTATCGTCAGATGGGGACTCTAATTTCTACGGAGACAGCTAAAGCCGCCGATGAATTTAGAGACTCACTTAAACAGACCGGGCAATCCGCACTCGCTCTAGGCCGTGATTTGCTAGAAACACTTGCTCCGGCGTTGAAGATCATCATCGGACTACTACAGGCTGTAGTTGAGACGCTTCGCTTAGTCGTTGATTTAGTCAATCTATTACTATCTGCGCCAATACTAGCCTTTGCTGAAAATCTAAAAAACACTCTTGGCGTAATTTACGACACGGCAGCTAAAGCAAGTGAACCACAAAGGGTGGGGCAGGGCGCACACGCACAACTCGTGCACCTAAAGAAGAGAAGGTTGAAGGACCGGAAGATTATGGCCTCGACATGTTCAAGAACTTGGTTGAACAGGCAAAACGGGCGCAGGGTGAATTGGCTTCACTTCAGCACCAGACTTACCTTGCAGGAGCAGAGGCGGCTCTAGCAGACCCTAAGTTCAAAGGACTCTCAGACCGTACACGAGACCAAATTCTTGCGGCTGCGAAATTAGCAGATCAGTGGGTGGTGGAAGTTAACAAGCTGAAGGATACGCAGAGCGCTACGGAAGAGTTTACCAAGTTTATAACGAATCAGGATGAGGCGGTTAAGAGGTTAACGGGGAGCGAAAAGAGCAACTATGACATCCTGCTAGAGCAGATAGAGGCAGCAGATAAAGCGGGCGTGTCATTTGCAGGTGTTAATACAAAGCTTTTACAGATGAATGCGTTGCTGCTTGATATAGAGAAAACAGGAAAGGGGATAGAAAAATTAAATCTTACTGCGGCTTTGGAGAATTTCACTGTTCCGACTTTGAAGATGCCGGAACTTCCGATTCTTGATGACCAATCAGAGGCTCTGAAAAATTTTAATAAGGAGATGGATCGGTTGATGGGCGGCATGTTACCGCCGGATATGCCGAAGAAATTCGACCCGCTAAAGAAAGCCTTTGGTGAGCTTAAACAGTCGGGATTAGATGCCTTTCATAGTTTAGCTTCTGGAATAGGTCAGATGGTCGGCGCTTGGGCGTCAGGTGCGAACCTTGGTGACCACGCGATACAAAAGCTCGTGGCTTCTGTTCTCGCCGGCGTAGCGGAGCAAGCTGCGGCACAGGCCATACTCTTCACAGCATATGGCATCGCCGCGCTCACTCCTTGGGGCGCAGCCATTTATGGCCCGGCTTCGCAGTGGTTCGCGGCTGCGGCTCTGATGGCAAGCATCGCATTCGGCACCGCCGTTGCGGGCCGGGCTATCGCGCCGCGCGATTCAAACGCTACGACAGGCGCAGGAGCAGGAGGTGGTACCGGTCCGGCAGGCAGCAGTTCCACATCATCCGGCACGCCTTCAGAAATAGTTGCTGATAGAGTCGGCAGCCAGCCCGTCGTGACCTATCGCGTGGAACTTGGACTTAAAGACGGAATTGTTGCGCAGCATTTTGTTAAGGACTGGTTGATCAACGGCAATACACGCCTTGTTGTCACCACAGATGGAGGTAAAGTCTGATGGCTCTCGTCTATCCGAGTCTTACGACCTATCCGCCCACCGAATATTACGAATTAGAACCAGAGTGGCCGGGCATTGAGGGTGGTGATTATCAGGATGGTGGGAAAGATTTTCTATCGCTTGCGGATACGCCCATACGTCGATGGTATGTTAAGTATCAGCACTATCTGACAACGGAGCGCGATCTTTTCCGCAGTCTTGCACAGAGCGCGCGCTACAACCCGAATTTAGGTTCACTTATAAGCTTCTCTTTCACGCCCTTAAACGATGGGACACTCGCGGGCGTGCAGTTCGATAAGAATGGTTTAACGTGCGTGGCTGAACCAGCGGCGGGCCAGAGTTTGCACACGATAACGATAAAACTCATTAAGAGGCCATGAGGTATAGCTCACTTAAAATATTTTGAGTTTCAACTGACGAGATGCAAAAAGTAGGCGTACAGCTATTAAATAGACTTCGTAATATTTACGACCCGGATGATCCTAATCCGGTCAGAAAGCCGTGCGACCTTTTTGAATTTTATGCTCATGACTATACGCCGCCGGCGGGAGGCGGTTTTGACCCAGCGCAGGCCGTCCAACGCTTCGCGGCCATAGACATCTCCTACGGCGGCGAAGTCTATATGCGCAAAGTGGTCTCGCGCGGAACGATTCAGAAGGTGCGCGGGCAGCAAGCCAACACGGTCTCTGTCACTTTCTCGAATGTGGATTCTGACCGCTACCTAGCATTTTGGGCGCAGACTCAGCAGATCGAAGGGATGTGGCTCGTGATTCGCTATGTCGAGCGCGACATCACAGGCCAGAGCGCCATTCTCATTGTAGGGCGAGCAGGAAAGCCCAGCACCATCAACAATGGCGAATTCAGCTTGGACGCCACAACCGAAATCGGCAACCTGAATCAGCAGATGCCGCCGCGCAGTTTTCTCGCATATGACTCGCTAGGGCGTGACCCGTCTGACCCGGAGTATGAGGGATATCGCTTTGTCAATTTGCCGCACGCCGAGTTCACTCAACCATCTAAAGTACCATCCACAAGCTTCTTCGGCAGGCTGTTTGGTAAAACGAATACTGTTTATACGACCTACCAATATTCCGGCGTGGATGCGACACCCTACGGCAACCCACTACCGGAAGTGTTCGGGCGCTGCCAAATGCCGCTCACGCCGTTTCTCTGGCTTGATCGAGGCCTCTACATTATTTACAACATGGCGGCATGTAATGGTCCGATTGACGCGATCATCAATATAAAATCACGCACTCAAGGAATATCCGACCCTCTTAATTCTTTCGCGACACCGCCAGCCCCGCCTGAAATTCATCTCGGAGACAAAGGCGGAACAGGGACGAATGCATCAGGCTGGATACAGTTTCCTACAGCGGGAGTTTTCTCACACACGGCTGGTATTTCGGCAGGGTCCACAGGCGAGAGGCCGGAAACGGCAGCGGTCGTCCCTGAGATAACTGCGATTATAAAGGGTCGTAAAATAGCTCTGCCGGATGGCGCAGGTGTTTATGCTTCGATGGAAGACGAGACCGCGTGGAAGTGGTCAGATAATCCCGTGCATATCACGCGCTTCATCCTGACGAAGTTCATGGGCATACGCGCCGCGCTCATTGAAGATGCCGCGAACATTCGCACTGCACAAAAATGCGACGCACCCGTGATTGACAGGACTAATGGTGAGCAGATCATCGTTACTTCTTCCGCCGCGAGCTTGGCTCGCTTTCGTTCAACCGGCATTCTGAACGCGCTACAGATGCGCCGCTACCGCTTGGGCGAGGATGTATCTGACCCGGTGCTTCTTGAACAAGACCCTGATGGTTTCTGGGACCCAGGCGATAGTGACCCACCGGATATTCCTACTGTCTTCACGGTACAAAGCTTTCTTCGCGTGCGCTACAACTTCAATGCGCCGGTTTCCGACCGCGTGAAGGCCTACGATTATCTCTTTAAGACGCTCTACCAGGCCTTCAGGGGCTATCACATAATGAACGCCTCAGGGCGGCTTGAAATCAGGATGGAGGATGTCGGAGACAATGGGCTGCTGCGCACAGATATTGCCGCAGGCGCGACGAGAATTCCTATCGATGATGTAACGGCGTGGGCATATGATCTCTCACAGCGCATCCTTATAGGCTATCCGGGCAGCATTGAATCCGAAGTTCGCTTTCCGCTCTCTTTCGAATGGACTACCGATGCAAATGCGATCACGCTCGCTGTCGCCTCTGTAGGCGTGGGCGCTGCGGCCTCCGGCGCAACCCTCGCAGGCGGAGATGCGACGCACCAGGCGAGCGCGACCGTGACGCTCTCCGGCGTAGCTGGAGCGGGAGGAAGTGTATCCATCACGATAAACGGCATCACTGCGGGCTATCAGTTGACTTCCGATGACACACTCGCGTCCGCTGCCCTTATGCTCGTGCAGGCCATGCTCGCCGAAACACGAATCGCGCGCTTCATTGATGCGTCTGCCGCTGGTGCCGTCGTGACCATAAAGGCGAAGTGGGGCGTGCTAGTCGTAGCTCCGCTCGCCTTTGCCCATAAAGCAGCAACTTCTTCACCGGCAAGCGCGCCTGTTCTCACCGCTGCTTCGGGTACGATGAAAGCAGGGACATATCTTGTAGGCTACACCTTCGTTAACCCCGTCGGCGAGACCACGCTATCGCCCCTGGCGAGTCTGACCATCTCAGATAATCAGGCAATACATGTCGGCGCTATCGGCGCTCTACCTTCGGGCGTGGAGCACGCGAGTATTTATATGTCTGAGTCCCCTGGTTCACCAGTTCTCCTGTTTGCAACTGACACAGACGGAAGCTCCGGCTTCACGATGAATGGTCTGCCGTCGAAAGACAATGCTCCGTCGCCTCCCTTCAACTCAACAGCCGAAGAGGTGCTGCGCGTGGCGATGAGTTTTGCCGATAACACACAGGGCGCATCTATTCTCGCGCAGGCCGCACTCACGCGCGCCAACATTCTCACCAATACTTATAACTTCCCCTTGGGCAGTGAACAGACAAGCATAAACCAGATTACAGGCCAGTTCAGGGATGCGAAGAATGATTTTGCGCTCACGCCTTTCAAGGTAAATGATCCCGTGCACCAAGCGCTCGTAGGCCAAGAGAACTCTATGGAGCTTGATCTTACGGGCGTTGATAACTGGAATCAGGCTTCGCGCCTCTCCAACCTTGCCCTTGCAAAATACCGGGATGGCGATTGGTTCAATGCACTCAAAACCTGGACGGGCGAGGCGCTCCTGTTAGAGGAAGATGACATTATTGCGAGCAGCTCAGACTCCGGCGGCCACGTGAACGTGACAACCCGCATTGAATCAATCTCAATCAGTCCACAGTGGCAGGTATCTATAAATCGTGCGCGTCGCTATGCAAGCTCAATGCATAGAGACAGCGCACGCCAACACGTCATACCGCTGCCGACAACGCTACGCTACTCGACCGCTGCGCCTCCTCCTGCCAGCACCCTCGTATTAACGGAAAGCGGCTTCTGGTCCAATGACGGCATATGGGTGCCGCAGATGAACGGCGTATTCAACTTCGGAGGGTTTATTGGCGAGCAACGCGCCAGATTCTTCGTTAAGCCACATGGTTCGGCTGATACTGAATATATTGAGGCGCATAGGCCTGTCTTCCCGGACGGGAACAATCAAGGTTCATTTGAGCTTATGGGCTTAAAGCCGGGTGATTATACGATTCAGATTCTTACGGAATCTTTCTACGGAAAGAGTGATGTTGCAGGAGCACTCACTGTCAATTTCACTTTGATTGGCGAACCTCCAAGCACCGTAACTTTTGAAGATATTCCATCTTTCATTTACGAACCACACTCGGATGCTGCGGGAGCGTATGATCCCAGCGCTCCAAGCCCCTTACCGCAGAATCATCGTCGCTGGAATTGGGGCGCAAGCCCGGACGAAGCGCGAGGGGAATACGAGATATATGAGAACTTGACGGGCGCTGTAGTTGCTCCGGGTGGACCGCCATTCTACTTCACAGGCGGCACGACGGATAATTTTATATACAGAGGTCCGCGCGCAGATTTGTTGATTGATAAGAGTTCGCCTTTTTACCCGATAATTAACGGAGGCTATTTGCGGCTTAAAGGTCCAATGGGTCACGTCTCGCGCTGGATACAATCAACGATTGTCGAGCCTCCTGGACTGCCTTATCTCTTGATTCAAGGATATGTACGAGATGTGGCTGTGCCATGGTCAGGCGGCGGGACGGTCGAGCTTCGCGCGAGGTTCTTAGGAAGCCCTAACAGCGATTGGTCAAGTTAATATGCCTACGAGTTTTACATTTCCGACGCTGCCTAGTCACGTATCAAGCCTTGACCTTGATCGCGGCCAACTCATCTTCTCAAAAGAGGTCGGATCCTCGGTAGGCACGTTTGCCCCAGCGCAGGGTAGTGCCGGCAACGTGGACGCTGGCACTCACTCTTACATCGTCTCATACGTTACAGCAAACGGAGAGACTGACTCATTTCCATCAACACCTGCGAGCGTGACGCTCTCTGCTCCCTCACAGGTCTCGCTGACAAATATACCCGTCAGTTCAAGCCCTCTTGTTATTGCGCGAAAAATCTATCGCTCGAAGATAGTCTTTGACCCGGCAGACCCAAGTGGTGAGGTAAGCGTCTATTGGCTCGTCACGACCATCAATGACAACACGACGACGAGCTATACAGACAACGCAACGGACGCGAGTCTTACCACTCGCGGCGGTCTGGTCATAAATAACAGCACATCGGCGCGTGGCTATATCGGAACTGTACCGTCTTTCTTTTTTGGTGAGACAGACCTGCATCTAGGATTCCGCGCCGGCGCAGTAGATGATGCAAGGTTCGCCGGGAATATCGGCTCTTACGATGTGTATCTCGGTCCGCGTGTAGCCCCGAATAATACCATCGGCTCTTTCAACGTCTATGTTGGCTATGAAGTAGGGCTTGATAACTCAACGGGCAGTCTAAACGTAGGCATCGGCTCACAGTCACTCTTCCACAACACAACAGGCTCATTCAATACGGCGGCTGGCGAAACTTCTCTTGGTTGGAATGTAACAGGCTCTTATAACACGGCCTTCGGGTGGCAAGCACTTCGAGAGCCTTCTGCTTCAACGAACAACACGGCTATAGGCGTCAACGCCATGCGCGGCACGCGCGGCAGTACCGGCGCTTACAACGTGGCTGTAGGTGAAGGAGCGCTCTCATCCTTTACCTCTGCACTGTATAACGTGGCCGCTGGCTACAATGCTTTATCAGGTAATACTACGGGAAGCTATAACGTCGCAATGGGCCTGAACGCGCTGTTTCAGCCTCAAGCTTCAAGTCATAATATCGGGATCGGCGTCTCGGCACTTTATGGCACGGCAGGCTCGACGGGGCAATACAATTTAGGTCTCGGTGAAGAGAGCCTTTACTTTTTCACCACTGGCGGAAGCAATACCGCCATCGGTCATTTCGCATCGCACGCTAATACAACAGGCAGCGAGAATGCGGCGGTTGGTGTACAGGCTCTCTATAGCAACGTCACGGGAAGCTATAACGTCGCAATGGGCCTGAACGCGCTGTTTCAAACGACGGGGAGCAGTAATACAGGAGTCGGCTATCGCGCAGGCTTCTCAAACATTCCAGGCTCTTATAACACCTTCTTAGGCAACGGCGCTGATGCGAGCGCGGATAATCT
>QHXM01000156.1 GCA_003222945.1 Acidobacteriota bacterium | reverse complement strand
CATAGGGATGAAGATTAACGGGCAGCGTTGCTGGATAAAGCTGCCTGCGCTCGGACAGTTTCAGCCTTCGGAGTTCGTGAAGATTCCGACCGTCTTGATGCTCGCGCGATACTTCGGACGCCCGCGCTACTCTGCTCTGACTATAAAAGAGATAATTGTCGGAGTAATGATTCTGGCGCTGCCCGTTGGCTTGATACTGCTTGAGCCTGACATGGGACAGGCAATCACTTACTTACCGCTGCTCGTCGTCGTATTCTTTCTCTCCTCAATAAGAATGTGGATAGTTATAGCGGCGCTCGTTCTGTCAATCGCGGGTGCGCCTCTAGCTTACTATGCCGCAGTCAAGACAGGAGTCCTGAGCGGCTACAAGCTTGAGCGCATCAACGTCATACTTGACCCTGAGCACGCTGACAAGCGCGGCTATGCTTATCATACATGGCAATCCATATTGACGGTCGGGCATGGCGGGGTGACGGGCGCGGGCACGTCCACAGAATACTCACAGAGCGGCTTGAAATTTCTACCTGAGCCTCACACGGATTTCATCTTCGCGGTCACGGCTGAGACCACTGGCTTCATGGGCTGCATACTGTTGCTTGCGGCTTATGCGCTCTTTCTTTCCAGATTGATTACGGGGGCGCGTCGCGCGCCGGACCGCACAGGAATGATCGTCATCATGGCAATCGTGGGCGGCCTGGCCTTTCAACTCTTCATCAACATAGGGATGGCGCTCGGAATGCTTCCCGTCATAGGTGTGCCTCTGCCCATGATGAGCGCCGGACTCTCAAACATCCTAGCCACCTTCATAGCCATAGGCTTCGCCATCAGCGTGCAACTCCGTCGGTTTGTTAATTAAGGATAGTGTCACCCGGCTTGCGTTTTTCCATGACCGCTTATGTTGTATTGATAGTGCAACTTTTTAAGTATTATCTATGCAGCCGTTGCGGTTGAAGAGGTAGTCGCATCAACGACAACTTTCGCATTCATTCTTGCCTTATGAGAATTACAACACATAAAGCTTCCTCGAATGACATTCCAGTTCTTGTTGACTTAATGGAGGAGTTCTACGCAGAGGCCAATTATACGCTTGATAGAGATTGGGGGCTGCTAGTTTCTCGTCACTCCTGAAGGATGATTCGCGTGGTGCGGTTTGGATTGTCTTACATGATTCCGAGCCTGCCGGTTACGTCGTTCTGACTATCAGATTCAGCATGGAGTATGGCGGTCTTGACGCTTTCATTGACGATCTGTTCGTTCGTCCGTCATACCGTCGCAGAGGTGTGGGTCGAGCCGCACTCAACGCTCTTTTCGATGAGTGCGAGCGACGAAATGTGCTCGCAGTTCATGTCGAAGTAGGTCACGACAACGCTGCGGCAAAGGCGCTTTATAGTAGTTATGGACTGAAACCTTATTGGGATGACCGTCAGATGCTTAACGTGCGGCTCAAGCAATAGATCGGGCAATTCTTAACAACCTATGTAACCGGAGCGCGCGTAGTGAACGGATTTCAACTCTCGCGCGATCCCTCATCAGGCTCGCCGTGTTCCTTCGCTTCATCTTTCTGCTCGAAATCATCAGCCGGAGCATGATAAGCGAATACTTCCGTCTCAGTCGAAGGAAGAACGCGTGAGGCAAGGTCTGAGAGAAGGCTGCGTATGCGTCCATGCTCTTTTTGCTGCGGCGCTGTCGCTTCATTCACATCACCAGCGAGTTCCGTGTCCAGACGAATTAGCTGCGCAGTTATGTGTAGGCATGTCGAGCAACTTACGAGGTGCTTGACGAATGGAGCGGATTCCATCTCGCTAAGGCGACCTTCGACGAAAGCAGAGAGCATGTCTTCGTCCAGATGCGCGCCCGCCGGAAGAGTTTGAGCGGAAGAAGAGTGGCTGCGCCGCAAGTGATCGTCAACCATGCGACGAAATCGCTCGCTCTCTTTGTTGCTCTTAGGTCTAGGCATCTTGGCTGCTCCTTGTTCTCCTTCTAACTCTGTGGACGCTTGTCTCTACGGTCGTTTGCTCTATCTCTCAGCAGGGATATCCAGAAGATGACGACGCACGTCCTCTGGCGCTAAATCCTCAGTAGCCATCTCCACGCAGGTCTCAATCTCGGCGTCGCCGAACCCGCTCTTCTCTTTCAACTCTGACCGAAAATTTTCAAGGACTTTGCCGTAAACTTTCTCAAGCCAACGCATAATGGTTGACTCATGAACGCGACTCTCTGGAGCGCTGATGCGCCGCTTCGACTGGCGCTGAAACCATCGACGCAAGGGCGAATTGGATTCTTCCACAAGACGCGCAATCTCGCGCAGCTTTAATCCTTCGACGTGATAGTAGAGCAGCAACAGCTTCTCGTGATCGTCCAGCTTTGAGAACGATTCGTCGAGCGCTGCGACGGTCGCCTCGCGGTAACGCTCGCGCATGACGCGATCAACCATGGCGCTCTCGCCGCCACGCGCTTCTGCTCGCCAGCCGGGACGATCCCTCACCTCGCCGCCCGACTCGGACCAATCCTCAATCGAAACCTCGTCATGCCGCGCGCGGTGCAAGTCAATGACTGCGTGCCACACGACCGTGCGAAGCCAGCCGCGCAGAGTGCCGCGCCCCGTGTAGGTTGCGAACTTCGATTGGCGCACATCGTTTACGACGCGCGTGCCGTAAAGCTCAACGTAAACCGAATCAAGGACCTCTTCTGCATCCGTCTCTGCGCTCGCAAGGTGGTGAGAAATGCGCTCTATGTAGCGCCGATAGCTCTGGTCAAACTCCCACCAGGCGTGTTCGTTTCCGCGAGCACAGGCCAGAGCAAGAAATAGATCGTTAATCTGAAGCTCGCTGATGAACTGTCGTATCTGGTCCGGTGAAGGTGAGTTTCCGTTCTCCTCGTTCACCAGATACTTTTCGATGGCCGTGCGAATCGCCGCGTGAAAAGTTTCGGCGTTGATTCCGTAATTGGGCGCAGCCTCATACAAGCGCACGTAGAGCGCGTCAATGTCTGCGACGCAACTTTTGATCGCGCCTTCAAGTTTTGTGGGCAACTCAGTGGTCACTCGATACGCGATTATAAATTAAACGGCGCGGTTTCGCATCCCGCTTTCGATTGGCAAAGAACTGCATGGAATAAGACCTTTACGCGCATAAACTAAAAACGCGCGCGTATTCAGGTAACAACGTCTTTTCTTTTTTTCTAGCGAGCGGCTTTGAAGGTTCACAAGCTGGACTGCCGCTCACGACGTGTGGACGGGAGGCTGAAAATTATTTTGCCCAAGAGGGGTGAAGATTTTTCGGATTAAAATTGGCGGGATAGTTAGATAAAGATCAATTCACCACAGAGACACGGAGACACAGAGGGAAGAAATAATTTTGAGTTTTGAATTACTGCTTTCAATTCATAACTCATAATTCATAATTTCTTTTCCTCTGTGCTCCTCTGTGGTTAAATGCTGCTCGCCTTCACTTTTCCAACTTCTTCAAGATTCTTCCGGCATGATTGCGCGCCATAAGTGGCAGGCGCTCGTCCGTGCTAAGGTCACGAATGAGCGGAATGAGCTGATGCGGGTCTGAAAGCTCATTGCGCGCTAGATAGAGGTCTAAGGTATCCAGAAGCTTTGGCGAATTGAGCGGTTCGTTCTCGCGCGCAACTGAAATGTCGAAGATGAAGATGGCCTGGTTAGCAGCACGCCTGTACTCGTCGGCAAGAGCTTTGGCGTTTGCATCATTCGTCCAGTTAAACTCCGCCGTGCGCTCGCGTGTGCCTCGTCTCATCTTCAACTTCATCGTGCCCAGATGCGGGAACTGTTTCTCGGATTGATAGTTCGCGTCCGAATCAAGAAAGTGCAGAGCGTCCCACAGACCAAGAATTCGCGTGCGCGCACTATCAGACAGTTCTAATGGGTCAGTTATCGGTTCAGTTTCTCCCTGCCGCTCGAAAGAGATGTGGCCACGCCCCTGCGCGTCATGCTCAATTATGATATGGCCTATTGTAAATTGAGGCTGACTGAATTCGTAAGAGTAAACGACATCTTCAGCGGGTGCGCTCTTCGCATCGGGCATCGCAGCTTTAGTTGCCTGCTCGCGCTTGTTCTGTTTGACGGCGTTGCCGGAAGTTTGCCCCGCAGCGTAAATCGCCGCGCCCAAAATTACGAGCGCGGCAATCGTCAGATGAAGAAAAGATTTTCGCTTACTCAATCGAATTTCACGGAGACTAGCTTGGAAACGCCCGCCTCCTCCATCGTAACGCCGTAGAGCGCACGCGCCATCTCCATCGTGCGCTTGTTGTGCGTGATGACAATGAACTGCGTGCTCTCGGCCATCTCTCGCACCTTGTCAACAAAGCGCCCTACGTTTGCTTCGTCAAGCGGCGCGTCAACCTCATCCAGCAAACAGAACGGGCTGGGACGATAATGAAAGATTCCGAGCACGAGCGCAAGCGCAGCCATAGCCTTTTCGCCGCCTGACAAGAGCAGCACATTCTGAAGCCTCTTTCCGGGCGGCTGCGCGATGATGTCAATACCTGACTCTAATACATCGTCAGCATCAATCAAACTCATCTCGCCGCGCCCGCCGCCGAATAGCTCCTGAAAGAATTGGCCGAAGTTCTGATTGATCGCGCACGCAACTCTTCGACACGCGCGCGACCTGCTTCAAGATCAAAATCTTCTTCAACCGTGCGCTCGCGCGACAACTCTTCAAGCGACTGGTTCAACTCCGTCGTGCAGGATTCGCGCACGAAGCCGAGCCGCGCGGTTGCCTCCGCACGTTGAACTTCAAGCGCGGCGCGCGAATCTCGCGCAAGAGCAGCGCGACGATTCAATTCGACAAGCTCTTCGGAGAGCGCATCGGCTCTCGCGCGCGCTTCTGCGAGCCGAGCAGACCGCGATGCAATCAATTGCTCTTCGCGCGCACGCTCTTCATTAACAGACCCTTCCGTTTGCTCCATCTCGCCTATAGAGCGGCCCAACTCTTCAAGGCGCTCTGCGGCTTCCGCAGCTTCGCGCTCGTGCCTTTCAAGTCTCGCTGAAAGCTCGCTTCGCTCGGCCTCCATGCGCCTGAGTTCTGCCGAAGTTGCGCGGCGACGTTCCGCCGCTGCTGCTGCTGCTGCGCGTTGCTCGCCCAGACCTTCGTTCTCCGCTTCGGCGGCGCGACGCGCCTCTGCCAGAAGTGTTCCGGTTTGAGCAATCGTCTCCGAAGCCGCCAGACGCGCGGCCTCTGCCGTCTCGGCTTCTGCAAGCGCAGTCGCGCGCCTTTCTTCAAGCTCAAGTCGCTCCTCAGCGAGTCTCGCAGCGTCGTCCGCGACCACACGCATGTGACGCTCGGCGCGCTCGATCTCCTGCGCGATTGCGCCAGCGTTCAACTCACGCGCCATAGTGTTGCGCTCCTCGCGCCCTATGGCTTCGTTCAGAAGAACAACCGCGTCTTCAAGCTCAACTAATCGCCCGCGCGCTTCGCTCACAGCAGCTTCAGCCACAGAAACTTCCGATTGAAGCGCGGGCGCGTCTCCTTCCAACTCGCGCAACTCGCGTTTGAAAGCGAGAAGCCCTGCACCCTCTTCCAGCGCACGAGAGTCTCCGGCGTTTACGAACTGCCCGCCCATGACCCAATCGCCTTCCGTCGTCACGCACATCTCGCCTGTCGCAAGCGACATCGTCATGGCGTGCTCAAGATTCTGAGCGACGCGAGCGTTCATGCGTTGCGGCAGCGTGCGATTAAGCACAGCTAGAAGCTCGCGCGGCGCTCCCAATATGTCGCGTATGCGAACGTCGCCGGAGATTTCAGAGCCGCTTGAAGCACTTTCATTTGCAGCAGCAGAGATTCTATAGACGCCCGTGTCCGTCTCTTCGCTCGCGCCGTGAAGACCCGCTACGAGAAAGCTTGCGCGCCCGGCGTTGTTCTCCCTGAGCCAAAGGGCTGCGCGAGCAGCATCATCCGGCGTCGGAACTAAGATCGCCTGCAAGGATGCTCCCAACGCGCCCTCGACCGCACGCTCCCAGCGTGGCTCGACGCTGAGCATATCTGCGAGCGTGCCCATGAAATGAAACTCTTCAGGCGCTTCGCTTGTGGCGAATAATCGCTGGACTGCCGGAGAGTAATGCGCGCGTTTTGCGTCCAATTCAAAGAGAGTGTCAAGACGATGACGAACGCGCGAATATTCTTCGCGCACTCGCGTCAACTCAGCATCCGTTTCCGAAACCCTCTCATGCCCTTCCACAACTTTGTGGACCGCCGCTTCGCGCTCAGCAATGCGCTTCGATAGATTCTCACGCGCGCGCGCAGCCTCCTGATTCAACTTCTCCGCTTCGGCAACACGTTCCGCGTAAACACTGGCCGCGCGTTCGCCTTCGCGCGCCAAACCTTCGGCCTGAAGAGCAAGACGTTCGAGCGCGGCTTCAAGCTGGCGGCCAATCTCCATCAGCCTCTCAGCGACAGCCGTGTGCGTCAGAAGCTCTGCGCGCGCTCTCTCTATCTCGGCTTCGGCATCAGAGACGGCGAGGACACGATTGCCATAAGTGGCCTCGGCAGTTTGTAGAACGAGCGCGTGCTCTTCGCTCGCTGCGCGCAAATTCGCATCCTGCTCGCGCAACTGGTCGCAATCCTCTTCGACGCGCGAAAGTCGCTCACGCACAGTTTCAATCTCTTGCTCGACTTCTGCGCGTCGCTTCTCAAGCGCAAGCATCTGCTCCTGCTGATAGCCTCGCTCGCGCAAACGACGATCACGCCGAAGCTCATTCTCGGCTACGGCAGCGCGCGCCTCTGCCAACTCTTCTTCAAAGCTTCGCGCCTCCTGCGTTGCGCGCCGCGCATCCTCTTCACGCGCCGCCAATTCTTCTGTGAGCGCGCGTTCTTCATCTGCCGCTTCTTCAAGCTGTGTTCGCGTCTGTTCCAGTAGAGCTGTGAGAGAATGCTCTTCAGCCACGTACATGCGGCGCAGAAGCTCGCGCAACTCTTCGCGCAGGATGCGGTAGCGGCGAGCCTTCGCAGCCTGTCGGCGAAGACTGTTCACCTGGCGATCAATCTCAGAGATGATGTCTGAGACGCGAGAGAGATTCGAGCGCGCGGATTCAAGTCGCGCCTCTGCTGCGCGTTGACGCACGCGAAACTTTGTTATCCCTGCTGCCTCTTCAATCAGCGTGCGACGGTCCATAGGCTTGGCGGAAAGAATCTGCCCGATGCGCCCCTGCTCTATGATGGCGTAGTGCGCGCCCGACAACCCTGTGCCTGAGAAGAGGTCCTGAATGTCTCGCAACCGGCAGATGCGATTGTTCAGCAGATACTCGCTCTCGCCCGAACGATACAGACGGCGCGTGACCGAAACAGCCTCGCCGGGCGCAAACTCTAGCGCCAAACGGCTGGGCCGCCAGTGCCGCTTGTGATGAATTTTAAGTGCTGCCGTTTCGGCAGGAGGATTCGTAGAATCTATCGCAGCAGTTTCAGCCGCTTGCGCTTCTACGTTCTCCACTGTTGGCGTCGCCGCCTCAGAGTTGCCTTGCGCGGTCTCATCAGCTTCTACAGCAGGCTCTGTCGCTAAATTTTCTATGGCGACAGAGTGATCGTCTATCTCTTCGAGCGTGGAATCTATGTCATCTATGTCCGGCTCGTGCTCGACGGTCTCGTCGCGGACCATGTGCATGACGACTTCGGCCATGCCTGAAGGCTGACGGTTGCGCGAGCCTTGAAAGATGACATCCTTCATCTCAGCGCCGCGCAGGTGCTTGATTCTCTGCTCGCCTAGCACCCATGCGATTGCGTCCGCGACGTTACTTTTACCGCAGCCATTTGGACCGACTACGGCGGTGATGCCGTCGCCTGTGAAGACAATTTCCGTGTGATCGGCGAAGGATTTGAATCCGGCAATCTCTAAGCGTTGAAGTTTGAACATGCCTGTGCGTCTTGATTGTCTTGCAGACTCAGGGACAGACCTTGAGCACAGCCCCTAGACCGCTGCGAGCAAGTGCACACTATATGTTGGAGTCCGCAAGGATGTCAACCAGTACTTCAGGCCAAGAGCTTTTATTGTTGCGAGAAGCAGGCTTAAGTTTCCATTCCACGCTCCGGCGCGACTCTAATGGCTGTTCTCTTCTATTGCCCGACGAGTTCCTTTTTAGCGTAGAGCACAAGCGTGACGCCGGGCCTGAGCGGATAAGAGTCAACGAGTTGGTAGCGACCATCGAGCATAGAATCCAGTTCGGGTATCTGTTCAATGGAGCCAAGTACGAGCGGCTCATCCGTTGTGGTCATGTGGCCGAAGAATCCTGCGCGCTCGTAGTTGCGCAGATACCAAGGTAGCGGCCAGTAATCTGGCGAAGTGATGGTGATGCCTGTCTGCGTGCCCGTGCCAGCGCGCCCCGAAAGGCGCTCTATCTCTTGGACCATGTCCAGAAAGCGGCGCTGCGTGTGAGCATAGACATAAGGATATCTGTCGTCATCGTAATTATAGAAGTTCAAGATGACGGACTGCGTGCCTGAGATGATGAGCGCGGCTGCGACAATTGCGATGGCAACAAAGTGTGATTTCAAACTCTTGTCGAAGTTGTAAATCTCATTGATGGCGTAGCCGCCTATGATTGCGAGCGGGACTGTGAAGTTAATCATAAGCCAGGGCGTCTTGTAAGGGATGAGCGAGTAGGCCGCTAGAATTCCGAAGGCCCACGCCCCTACAAAGACAGTGAAACGATTTCGCTGACGGATTAAAGCTGTGACCGCGCCAGCCGCGCCGAGCAACAACACCGGCGCTTCCTCCTGCAAGAGCCATTTAAGATAAGTGTTCCAAGGGTGCGCGTGCTCATTCGTTCCGGTCTTCGCCCAGACCTGAAGGCTCTCGATTGCGCCGCCTACGCCTTGCCAGTAAGTGAAGAAGGACGAGTAGAAGAGAATGTTCACGAAGACGAAGAGTGCGAGCGCTATGCTAGACCAGAACAGAAAGTTCGTGAGACCGCCGAACCGCGCCAGAGGTTCTTCCTTTTGCATACTCCGCTTCTTGGATTTTTTCTTGGAAGCCTTCTTCTCCCACGTCACGCTCGCTCTTCCGTTAGTGAGCCGCATGTAAACTTGCGCCACCGCGAGTGCGAGCAGGAGCACGCCGACAGAGATAATAGCAGTCTCTTTCGTCGCAAAGAGAAGCGCGGCGGAAAGCGACGAGAGCAACAGATAAACGGGATCGGCTGTCTCGTAGTAGCGTAAGGCCGCGACGATGATTCCGAGCGTGAAGAAGACAAAATGCGCTTCGTGTATGAAGTAGCGCGAGATGTAAATGTGGCCGGGCGATAGGGCAATGAGAGCGGCAGCCGCTAGCGCGCCGATTGTTCCAATGTTGCGGCGCAGCGTCAAAACGAGCCAGACGGTTGCTACGCCGAAGATGACGGGCACAAGGCGAACGGCAATGGTGTTCAGGCCAGCGGCTTCGCCGAAAAGAAAGCCGTTGAGCTTTGTGATGGCGAGCGCGAAATAGTAGAGCGTCGGACCATGATAGTTCGCAGGGTCGTAATGATAGACGCCTTTGCGGTAAAGCGTCGTGAGGAAGAAACCGTTGACGCCTTCGTCGTGGTGCATGGGGACGAGACCGAGTTCATAAAGGCGTATGAAGGCCGCGCCAGCGAGAATTGGAAGGCTTGCAATCCGCCAGGCGAGCGGAGAGATTTCCGGCGCGTCCAATTCAGCCAAGCTTGTTTCGGCCTGAGCTTGCGTTGTCTCTTGCGAGCCAGCCTTTTTACGGTCCAGTGATTTTGTAGAGCCTGTACTCACCCTTTTCTCCGATAAGTTGATAACGCATGAAGAATGAATCGTTGACGATTGTACCTCGCGCGCTCATCTCGTTGCGCTCCTGCGGACCGACGACCGCATATTCGACATTGTACTTCGACATCAAAGCTTCGGCATCCGCAGCGCCCATGTAGATTCTATCGATCTCGCGCTCGCGGTCTTCATATTTTATCCCGTGCGAACTGATATGTCCGGGATAACCCATCACAGAACGGCGACCCGTCAAATAGATAGGAGTGTCAAACGTCGGCGCGTGAAGAACGGTTGCACGCGGCGGCGCCTTCTCTTTGACAACTTCGGCGAAGGCCACTCCGTCGGCGTCAAATATTCTGAACTCTGCGTTGCGCGATACGACGGCCCAGACATCAAGCAAACCTGCCAGCGTTAATGTCAGAAGCAGGACGATGCCGGTCGTGCGAAGCACTGCTCTTCCGCGAAGAAGACGCGCGAGCAAGAGGCTGACTATCGGCACGGACGCAATGAACCAGTAGAAGATGACTTTGATGTTGTCCCAAACCCAGGGCGCAAGTTTTACCAGATTCGGGACGATGAAGCAGAGCGTGAAGGGCAGATAGAAGAAGAACAACCGTCTCGGCACAAGATATTTTTCACCATCCGGGCTGCTCTCGCGCCAAAGTAGCGCCGTTATGATGAGCGGAATGAACAGACCTGTATTCTTAAACCAGAACCAGAAAAAGTTATCCTTCTCGTTATCCCACCCGAAGTGTAGTCCGAAGAAGCTCTCTGCCTGAACCGAACTTCCGTGCGTAGCCCACCACATCTGCGGCGCAGCGATGAGACCAGCGACAACGAAGAAAGCAGCCCACTCTCGCCACTTTTTCTGTCCCATCAACAACGCCACGCACGCCCCGACCGCCATGACGACAACGAAGCTGTGAGCGTGAACCAGCGGCAGAAGACCTGCGATCAAGCCCGCCGCAACCATTCGCTTCGCGGAAGGCAAAAGGAAAAAGGTAGAAGGTAAAAGTGAAGAGGAATGTGCTCTTTGTTTTGTCTTACTTTTGCCTTTTACCTTTTGCCTTTTGCCTTCTTCTTGCCTTTTTTCTTCTTCGCTCGTTTCAAGCGAAGTCCACCAGACTGTAAACACAACAATGGCGAGCGGGAGTCCGAGCAGTATTCCGCGCTGCGGGGCAAGAAGCGTCGTCAGAGAGTTGCCCCAGCGATAGCCGTAATCGTTTATGGTGTACTGCTGTTGCAGGTTGAATAGAACTCCGAAGAGTCCCTGCTTCGTCCAATGTGAATCTTTAAGGAAGTGCCACCAGCCAAGACCGCCGCTGAAAAGTAGAAGCGCGGGCGCAACGAGACCTGCAAGCCAATCTCGCGTCAGTTTCAACGTGAAGCGATGCAGAAGTCCGACGAGCGAGACTGCGAGCACAAAGTTTTCCAGCAGCATCGCCTGTCTGAGGGTCGCTCCGGCGCGCACGAAGCAGGCCGCGACGAAGTCAGCTATAAAAGGATAAGTGAAACGCGCGCCCGCCCACGTTGGGTCTTCCGGCGGAAAGTTCGCGCCTTCTGTGAACCTCGTGATGATGCTCAGGTGAAAGGGCAGGTCGCCGTAGTTGTTCTTCACGCCCGTGTAAATCCCGTCCGGCAATTCAATCATCGCGCGATCAAAGACTGCCCAGAGCAACAGGGCAAAGACAGCATAGAAAAGAATGTAAACATTTGTCCGCCGCGAGGGATGCAAGATGGCGCGACGCACGCTACGAATAGCATCATGCACATCGACACGCACCTGCTCCCTGCGATTTTGATCTCTCAAAACGAGTAACGGCGAAGCCAGGATTATTGCGCTGAGTATCAGAACCAGATAGCTAAATCCCAGAAATGAAGCGAGTATGAAACCAACAAGGCCAAGCGCAGCTATCCCAATGCAAGCACCCGAACACAGGCGTGCGGGCACGGGCGCGCCTTCGTCAAACAGATAAGTGACGAGCGCACCGCCCGCAATCGCAATCAAAGCTAAGGCAAGAGCGAAGAACATACTTCGATTTTGGATTTTAGATTTTGGATTTTGGATTAAGAGGGGACGGCTCACATCGCCTTCTATAATCCAAAATCCAAAATCCAAAATCTAAAATCTAAAATTCCTACACCGCATCCGACAAGCTTGTGAACGAAAAGTCGCGCACTCGTAGCGCGGGCGCAAGAATCGGAAGATTTGCGCCTGCGCGCTCTGAGCCTATGATGCGCGCCACGGGCGACATGGCCTCTATGTTGTTGAGCATCTTGACGGGCGTCTCGTTGAAGCGAAAGTTTTTTATAGCGTACTTCAGACGACCCTGCTCAATCAGAAACGTGCCGTCACGCGTGAGTCCAGTCAGTAGAACTGTCTGCGCGTCAACGAAGCGTATGTACCAGAAGCGCGTGACTAGAATGCCGCGCTCCGTTGTCTTAATCATATCCTCGATTGAAGTCTTGCCTCCGTCCATGACTATGTTGGAGGGAAACGGCGTAGGCTCTTTGCTCATCTTCTTTGCCCAGAAGCGCGCGTAGTTAAGATTCTGAACAACGCCAGCGCGCACGAAATCAATTCTTCTTGTCGGCAATCCCTGAGCATCGAAAGGAGCGCCGGGCGAAGCCGCAAGGTTCGGGTCCGTGTAGATGTTGATCTCATCGCCGTAGAGCTTTTCGCCGATTCGATTGCCGCCACCTTTCTTTGATAGAAACGAACGCCCCTCGTCAGCAGCACGCGCTGCGAAGAGATTCATCATCGGCGCGAGCAGGTCGCCAACGGCGTTCGGCTCAAGTATGACTGTGTAGTTGCCAGGCTCAATCTGGACCGGCTCGCGCGAAAGCTCCGCCTTTTCGATTGCGCGTGCGCCGACAGCCTTTGCATCAATGTCAGCGATGCGATGCGAGATTGATGTAGCCCAGCCAGAGCCTGTCTTGCCGAGTTCATCTGCGGAGCGCACGGTCGTCGTGTATGAAGTGTTTGTGCTTCTGTGATAGCCGAAGTTTCCTACAGTGTTTGCTCGCGCAACGAAGCCGCCCGTGTGATCGAAGATTCCTGCGGCTGTGAGATTCTTTGCACGCGCAGGATCAATCGTCGCGGCAACGGCGCGAGCGCGCGTCTCAGCGTCAGCGTTGTACGTCGCTTCATCAAACGAGGCGGCGATAGTTTCGTACTGCTGCTTCGGAAGAAAAGGCATCTGCTCAGGGTCTTCAGGCCGCAGGTGCGCTATCTCTTCAGCCGCGCGCACAGTTTTCTCCAAACTCTGATCGTCGAGCGTATTCGTCGTAGCGATGCCGCTGCGCTGCCCGAAGTGTGCGTTGATGGCAAGCGAGAGATTTTCAGTGTCGCCGCTACTGCTCGCGGAATTCATACCGAAGCGCGTGTAGGCAGCGCGCCCGCCCTGCAACGTCGCCTCCAACTCATCAGCCTTCGAGAAACTCAGAACCTTTTTGAGAATCGCCTCAGCTTCATTGCTAGAAAGTAGTGACATGAGTGCTCCTTCTGAGACAGTGAATAGTGAATAGTGGAAAGCAGTTCTTTAACTATTCACTATTCACTATTCACTGCTCTCAAATCTTTCTCCCCGTGTTGATGATATTGATTCGGCGAAAGCGCGCGGGTGGACAGCCGTGCGATACAGCGTTGATCTGGGTCGGCTCGCCTTTGGCGTCGAAGTATGAGCCGCCCAGACGATAGTGTTCGCGCGATCCTACGCCATCGCAACTGTTCCAGAAGTCTGGCGTGCGCGATTGATAGGCAACGTCGCGCAGCATCCCTGTCTTCTTCCCGTTCTTAATCTCCCAGAAGACCTGACCGCCGAATTGTAGGTTGTAACGCTGCTGGTCAATCGAGTAAGAGCCGTCGCCCTCTATATAGACTCCATCCTGAATATCAGCGATGAGATCGTCGGCGCTGATGTTTGCGCTTCCCTGCGCGGGTTGAAGACTGACGTTCGGCATACGCTGGAAAGCGACAGCGCCCCAGCTATCACCGTATGACGCGCCATGAGAATACTTGTGGCCTATGACGGCTGCGTTGTCGCGCACGGTTTGATAATCAACGAGGATGCCGTCCTTGATTATGTCCCACTCCATAGTCTTCACGCCGTCGTCATCCCAGCCGCACGTTGCGAGTCCGTCCTTTTGAATCTTGTCGCCCTTGATGTTGACGAACTTCGAGCCGTACTGAAATTTGCCGAGCTTCTCGCGCGTGGCGAAGGACGTGCCCGCGTAGTTGGCTTCCAATCCAAGCACGCGGTCAAGCTCTGTCGGGTGGCCTATGGATTCGTGAATCGTGAGCCAGAGATTCGTTGGATGAAGAACGAGGTCTTTGCGTCCCGGCTCAACTGGCTTCGCCGTGTGTTTCTGAATCGCCTGCTCTGCGGCGCGCGGGACTTCGCTGATGAGGTCGTATTGCGCAACGACTTCGTAGCCTTTGCCTATTGGAGAACCCAGACTCGAACGCTGCTCAAATCGTCCTGTCTTCGGGTCAACCGATGTCACTATGAAATTCGGCCACGAGCGAATCAAGGTCTGCTCTATGCTTGACCCTTCAGTCGAGGCAAAATATTTTTCTTCTTTCGTGAAGAACATATTTGAGGTGACGAACATAGGCCCAGGCCCTTTGACCTTCAAAGCTTCAGCGTTGACTTTGAGAAGATAGTCTGCCTTCTCTGTGAGCGGAACGGTGAAGGGATCGCGCTCGACCGCAGTTGTGTATGTCGCGTCAGGGTATTTCTCAACAGGGACGAGTGAGATTCGGTTGCGCTGAATTGCCTTGTTGGCCTTTGCGATTGAGACGGCGCGGTCTGTGACGCGCGCGACCTCTTCCCTTTCAACCTTGTTCGATGCGGCGAATCCCCAAGCGCCGTCAACCAGAACGCGAACGCCGAAGCCGTAAGTCTCCGTGCTCGTCACATTCTCAACGCGGCGCTCGCGCGTGTTGATGAAGTTGTTGAGCGTGCGCGCAATGCGAATGTCTGCGTAAGCTGCGCCCTTCTGCTTCGCAGTATTTAAGGCTACGTCGGCCAGGTCTTTCATCTTCCATGTCTCCGAGATTAGATTGCTTTTGGATTAAGCGAGACGAACCAGAACGGGTGGATTATACGCTAAAGGGCATCAATTGTTACAAAGCAGATGAGAGAGAAATATTAACCACAGAGGGCACAGAGGGAAGAAATAATTTTGAGTTTTGAATTCTAAGTTTTGAATTACTGCTTTCAATTCATAATTCATAACTCATAATTTCTTTTCCTCTGTGCTCCTCTGTGCCCTCTGTGGTAAAACTGCTTTAGAGATTCCAGAACGATAGACCGAACGGAGAAGATAGATGATTGATTCTAATATTGACACTAATCCTCCTGCGAAAGATGTCTGGCCGAGTCTTCCTCTTGAAGAGTGGAAGGATACTTATGCCACCCTTCACATGTGGACGCAGATTGTCGGCAAGATTCGCATGGAGCTGACCCCTTTAATCAATCATTGGTGGAATGTTCCGCTCTATGTCTCAGCAAGAGGCTTGACGACTTCGCCTATGCCTTACGGTAATCGCATCTTTGAGATTGAGTTTGATTTCATCGAGCACAAACTACGAATCGAGTGCAGCGACGGCGCTCTCTCTGCGCTCACGCTTCGTCCGCAATCGGTTGCAGACTTTTACAAAGAACTCATGCAGACGCTTCATGGCCTGGGGATAGACGTGGAGATTTGGACCGTTCCTGTGGAAGTCCCTTCGCCCTTCTCAGTTGTCCGCGAGGCGATTCCGTTTGACGAGGATCAGGTTCACAACGCTTACGACCCCGAATACGCTAACCGCTTCTGGCGCGCACTTGTTCTCATAGACGATGTGCTCAAGCAGTTCCGCGCTCGCTTCATAGGCAAGGTCAGTCCGGTCCATTTCTTCTGGGGAAGTTCCCGCTCAGGCTTTCTACAGTAGCGAGATGTCTGAGTTCTTACTAATGTACGACGACGTGCGGCAGTCAGACTCTCCTGATGCTGCGCTAATGGAATTTCTGCAAAGCACTTATGAAGCAGGCGCGAACCTTGCGAAATGGGACCGCACTTCATTGGAAAGGAAAGCATAAGCTGGGAGCGCAGGCGGCTCGCCTGCAAGATTGCTTCTAGCAATCTCATTTGTATTCGCGCTCGCGCACTCAGCAGGCGAGCCGCCTGCGCTCCCAGCAATTACTTATTTTTGTTTAGACGAAAATGGGCGCTGGAAAAAGGCCAGTCGGAAGGTTTCTTGCACAGTTTTGCTTTGACCGGGTTATTTTCTATGTAGGAGCAGGTTTTCTCGAAGTGTTCGTAATTGCGTATGTAGCGGTCAAAGGGTTCTGGAAACCAGAAGCGTCCACTTCGGCTTAAGATGTTATTTGCCTCATGCGCAGTGAAGGATTTGCACGAGTGGACAATTTCGGCGAGCGTATGCCCTTCTTTGGGAACAGCGAGAAAATGAATATGATTTGGCATTACCACCCAAGCGTGTAATCTGTATTTCACGCCGTCGAAATGTAACAAATTATCTCGCACTATTTTTGCCACGCGCTCATCACCGAGGACGCAAGAACCGTAACTTTGATCAAGATAATGCTCAACCCGCCGCCGGAAATCCGCATCTGTGATCTTGTCGTGAGCGAGTTCCTGACGCCACCTTTCCAAAATATTCTGCGGCAGTGAATCGGCCAATCGAATAGTTATGAACTGCGGAATTTCGCCGCCATCGAAGTGCGGCAAATAACTACGTCCATACCATCCTTTCGCTTGAGGTAAATCCGATGACATAGAAGGTGTTCCTCGCCGGGAGCGCAGGCGGCTCGCCTGCAATGAGCGCGAATAGCGCGAATACAAGTTA
>QHXM01000059.1 GCA_003222945.1 Acidobacteriota bacterium | reverse complement strand
CACAGGACCGATGGATGTTACAAGTCGGCGCGCAATTGTCTGGCGCATGGTTGAAGTAGGCTCGTCTCTGTAGGGCGAAGCGCCTTCGATTGGAGGAAACTGCGCGGGATGACGGCTAGGCTCAACGGCGCGAAGATGGCGCTGCGGGGCTTGCTCTGCTGCCTCTTCACCTTTGCTCATAGCGGCTTCTATATCGCGCTTGATGATTCTTCCACCCGGACCGCTTCCCGTCAGAGATCGCAAGTTTATGCCTGCTTCAGCAGCCATTCGCGCGGCAATCGGCGAGACGACAAGGCGGTCGCTAGGCTGACCATCGCCTGCCGCTCTCTGTGCGCCATTGCCCGATGGTGCAGTCGCCTTTGAAGTCTCCGCCGCAGGTCTCTGCTCGGCTGCTGCTTCAATCTTTTCAGTTTTGTCCGGCTGCGGCGCGTCTTGAACCTGTGCGCTCGCGTCTTTCTGTTTCAGTAGAGCAGAGATATCTTCGTCAGGCTCTCCGATGACGGCGATCATCTGGCCGAGCGGCGCGCTCTCGCCCTCTTTGATGAGAATCTTTCGCAGCACGCCGTTCGAGAGCGCCTGCATCTCCATCGTAGCCTTGTCCGTATCAATCTCCGCCAGAGGCTCGCCCATGGAGACCTTGTCACCCTCCTGCTTGAGCCACCTTGCTATCTGTCCCTCTTCCATCGTCGGAGAGAGCTTGGGCATTACGACCTGCGTTGCCATAGTCAGTTTCCAGTTTCCTGTTTTGAGTTTTCAGTTCCGATTTTCAGCTTGAGACTCTTTCCGTCTGAAAACTGAAAACCGAAAACTGAAAACTTAGTCAAGGTACGCTACCTCGCGCACAGCCTTTACTATCGTGTTGATGTCGGGGATTGCGAGTTTTTCAAGATTCTTCGCGTAGGGCATGGGAACGTCAGCGCCGGAGACACGACGAACGGGAGCGTCTAAGAAATCGAATGCGCGCTCCATTATCTCCGCGCTTATCTCTGCGCCGACGCCGCAGAAAGGATGCGACTCTTCGGCTATGACTACGCGGTTAGTTTTTTTCACAGAGTTAATTATCGTCTCAATGTCGAGCGGGCGAATCGTGCGAGGGTCAATCACTTCGCATGAGACGCCCTGCTTCTCTAACTCTTCTGCGGCCTTCAAAGCGACAGGTACCATCAGAGAGCGCGCGACGATTGTCGCGTCCTTGCCTTCGCGCTTAACGTCCGCGACGCCGAGCGGGATAGTGAAATCTTCATCTTCCGGCACTTCGCCTTTGTTGCCATACATTCTCTCCTGCTCAAGAAAGATGACGGGGTCGTCGTCGCGTATGGCGCTCTTCAAAAGACCTTTCGCGTCGGCAGGGGTCGAAGGCATGACGACCTTGATGCCGGGAAAGTAGGCGTACCATGACTCCATAGCCTGCGAGTGTTGCGACGAGACCTGAAAGGCTGAGCCGTTCGGACCGCGAAAGACAATCGGAATATTGTATTGCCCGCCTGACATGTAGAGCATCTTCGCGGCGGAGTTGATTATCTGGTCCGTCGCAAGTATAGAAAAGTTGAAGGTCATAAATTCCACAATGGGGCGTAAGCCGACCATAGCCGCGCCAACGCCGAGTCCGGCAAAGCCAAGCTCCGTAATCGGCGTATCAATCACACGCTTATTACCGAACTCTTCCAACAACCCCTTCGATACTTTATATGCTCCCTGATAGGCTGCGACCTCTTCGCCCATCAGAAAGACTTTCTCATCGCGCTGCAACTCTTCCCTGAGTGCCTGGTTGAGCGCCTCGCGCATTGTCATTACAGCCATATTAACCTCAGTGAAAAGTGAATAGTGAATAGTGAATAGTGGAAAGCTGTTTTTTAACTTTTCACTATTCACTATTCACTGATTTGCATAAATGTGCGTGTAAAGTTCCTTTGGATCAGGCTCAGGGCTTTCGTCTGCAAAGCGCGTGGCGTGCTCAATCGCTTCGCGCACTTCGTTCTCGATTTCGGCGAGACGGTTGTCGTCTAAAATATTTTTCTCTCTCAGACTCGCCGTGAAGAGCTTGATAGGATCGCGCTCCTGATACTTCTCAATCTCTGCGCGCGAGCGATAGTTGCCAGGATCGGACATTGAATGGCCCATAAAGCGGTAGGTGCGGACTTCCAAAAGAGTCGGCAGATAGTGTTTACGTGCGCGCTCGGCGGCGCGTGCGACGACTTCTCTGACCGCGAGCACGTCCATGCCGTCAATAAACTCGGAAGCCAACTCGTAAGCACAGGCTTTCTGAGAAACGTCTTGCAGAGACATAGCGCGTTCCAAAGATGTTCCCATTCCGTATTGATTGTTCTCGCAGATGTATATGCAGGGAAGTCGCCAGAGTTGTGCCATATTCATAGATTCATGGAACGCGCCCTGATTGACCGCCGCTTCGCCGAAGAAGCAGAGCGTCACCTGGTCCGTTCCCTTATACTTGCTCGCAAACGCTACGCCTGTTGCCAGAGGAATCTGGCCGCCTACGATTGCATGACCGCCAAGAAAGTTTTTCTCAGCGTCGAAGAGGTGCATAGAGCCACCTTTGCCTGCCGAGCAACCGGAAGCTTTGCCGTATAGCTCTGCCATGATCTCGTCGGGCGAAGTTCCTCGGACCAGCGCGTGGCCGTGATCGCGGTAGCTTGTTAGAACATAATCGTCCTCTCTAATCGCAGCGAGCGCGCCGACGGCTACGGCCTCCTGGCCTATGTAAAGGTGGCAGAAGCCGCCAATCTTTCCCAGGCTGTAGCTTTCAGCGCACTTCTCCTCAAAGCGGCGAATGAGGATCATCTGATGTAGAAGCTTCAGCAGAGTTTCAGCGTCAAGCTCTTCGATTCGACCCTTTTGCTCCGCTTTCTTCTCCTCGTGCTCTCGCTGTAGTTGCGCTCTGTCGGCGGTCTCTACAGTCTCTTTTTCAATCACGCCGGTCGAGCTTGCTTCTTCCGCTCCGGCGCGTGACGGCGTTGGTGTGGCTTGTTTAGTCATTGAAAGTTCTCTCGCAAACGCGTTCAGAAAACGTCCTGCTAAATAAAATTTCCGCTCAAGACGAAGGGGACGCTCGACAATGCGATTCCGAAAATTCAGATTGCGATGCAAGGGATTATACGCTCTTAACGCGACTGCGTGCAAAAGGCCAGCGAGAAAAGAGAAAGGCGCACATTGCTTCCTGGAAACAATGTGCGCCTGTAAAGGTTTTGAGCTTTCGCGCTTATCTCAAGTGATCTATGGCTGAAGCATTCAGCGTCTCGGTCAAAGTCGGCACAAGCTTTCGAGCGTGCTTGTCGTGCTGCATGTTGCGAGCGGCGTTTGTGAGAAGCTCTTCAGTCGTCTCGCCGTCCGAGGGGAAGCAGGCGATACCAATGCTTATGCCAACCTCTACGGTCTTGCCCGTTCTGACAGGATATTTTTGCGACTCAACCGCAGACCTTATGCGCTCTGCCACCATGTTCGCCATAGTCGCTGACGCCATTGGCATGATGGCTACGAATTCATCGCCCGCATAGCGCGCGAGGATGTCCATCTGCCGCATCTCTTTTTTGATGACCTTTGAAATTGCCACCAGAACACGATCACCAATCGCGTGGCCGTAAATGTCGTTGACCTTCTTGAAATCGTCAACGTCCATAGAGATTACTGCCAGCGACTCTTTATTAAGACGCTGCCCTTCGGCTATGCGCTGCTCCAACATCATGTAGAAGGCGCGCGAGTTCGGCAGATCAGTCAAGGAATCCGTGAGCGCACTCTCTTTGGTCCGCTCGAAGGTCAGAGCATTGTTAAGAGCCGATGAAGCGTGCTGAGAAACTGATTCGAGAAGCCGAACGTGCTCGGAAGTGTACGAGATGCGACTCTTGGAATAGAGCGTGATCGCGCCGAACGCTCCGTCTTCACGAATCAAAGGAGCGACTAGAACGCCACGTATGCTCTTCGTTACCTCTTCGGACACGCCGACCAGATCAAGCTCAGGCGAAGCGTTGCACATGGAGCGCCCGTTGGCTATGACCCAGCCAGTGATGCCGTCGCCTATGTTTATGCGACGCTTTGAAAAGATTTCGGTGTTCTCGCCTGCGGCGTGCGCGGGCATGGCCTTGCCGGATTTTTCGTCAACCAGATAGATGATGCAGGTGTCGAAGGGAACTATTGCGCGCAGCTTACTCGAAACGAGCGAGACAGTATCCTGCAAGTTCAAGGACGAGCCGATTGTCTGCGCAATCTCATGAAGGGCGAAGACTTCGCGCTGCGCTTCCGTAATTGAGCGGAAGCCTGTTACATCGTTGGGCGTGCCGAGAGTTTCTGAGGCGAGTCCAGCGTCTGGACGCGCAGAGTTCATCTCATCTGAATCATCTGAAGAGACTTGCTCCTGTATGTCCTGAGACGCGATCATCTGGTCAAACTCTTCAACGTGCTCTATGAAAACTTCGACAACGCGCGGGTCGAAGGATGAGCCTGACATCTTTCTTAGAAGCGTCAGGGAATCTTCGCGCGTCATGCCTTTGCGGTACGGGCGGTCGCAGCGCGTCGCATCGTAGAAATCAACAACAGAGATGATGCGCGCAACGAGCGGAATCGTCTGAGCCTTCAAACCTTTCGGGTAGCCTGTACCGTCCCACTTCTCGTGGTGGTAGCGAACGATGTCTTCGACCGGGTAAGGGAATCCGACACGCTTTAGGATATCTCCGCCAACGGTCGGGTGAATCTTCATCTTAGCGAACTCGGATTCAGTCAACTTGCCGGGCTTGTTCAGAATGTATTCGGGAACGGCCAGCTTTCCTATATCGTGAAGAAGCGCGCCCGCTATCAATGCCTGTATTTCAGATTCGTCAACCTTGAGAAGTTTGCCCATCTCGGTCGCGTAAATCTGCGTGCGGCGGACGTGGCCGTGAGTGGTCTGGTCCTTCGCGTCAATCGCAATGGCGAGCGATTCGATGGTGTTCATGTGAAGGTTCGCCATCTCCTGTATGTGGCGAGCCTTCTCCGCTTCGGCGCGACGAACTTCTGAAACGCGCTGCTCGTCGAAGCGATAAAGTAGATGAACAAGACCAATGATTAAGATACCTACGAAGACGAAGGGAATGCTGCTCGTGTGTAGCGCAGAGTAGAAGAGCGCGGCAGACGCAGCGCTTCCGACTTCAGTTATTGATGTCCAGACAAGACTCTCGCGCGAAAGCGTCAGACGGGTCTTGCCGGAATCAAAAGCTATGAAAGCTGCTGTCGCAATCGTGCTCAGGAAATATTGAACCAGAGCGAGTATGCAAAGCGGTAGAAGCAGAGATTCTAGCCGGATGGATTCCGAACTGCTCTTCGTGCTCTCTAAAAATACATGAACGAGAAATCCGTAAAGCGAGGCGGCGACGTATGTGGAGATGATTGCTGCGCCGGTTGAGAAGATCGTGACGCGTCGGTCCGTTGACTTCCAGGAGGAGATAAAGCCGACGGCTGCTGCCAGAATCACGGCTGGTCCGACGGCGCGCGTAGGCTCGACCGCGTACATCATCGCAGCCAAAAAGATAAATGTATCGGCTACGGACTTGTCGCTTTGGCTAACACCGTCGTGGCTTGTGACAGAGACCGTGACGCGGCTAGCTGCCAAGGTCAAAAGAAAGAGACCGGCAAGCGGCGTCAACCCGGTCCAGCCCGTAAGAGGTAGTGATGTGATTGAGACGAGGGAAAGAATCAGCAGCACGGAGGCAAGCGCAGTGACGCAGCCTAGAAGTGCGAGAGTTTTCCAATTTCCTTCTGGCATAGCGAAATTTTTTTGATTCCTCTCAGAATGTGAACACTAGAAGGGAGTTTGTCTGTTTATAGGTGACTGTAGGCGACTCTGAAAGCTCAAAAGAGAAATTCTCAGGCTTTTCTGGTCGGAGGAGCGTTTGAAAAAAACAGCTTCATGCCAAACAACGTTGGCATGTGCCTAACAATACTTAATTTATTGGCCTCAGTCAAGGCTTTTCTCAGGCGCTTCCCGGCAGATTTATTGATAGATTATCGAAGAAAATCAAATTTTTCGGTTTATTTCCTGCGATTCTAGTGTTACACTTCGCCCGCCGTAAATTAAGAAGCGCCTTTGGACTTACGAGAGGCAGCGCGCATGAGGCTTTAGAATTCTGTTATGCGCTCCTTCTCAAACGGGTGCGGATTTAAGATCAAAGAGGGAGCGCGTTAGACTTACTCTTTGATCTCTCTAGCCGCGACGGAAAGCATTGGCGGCGGACATAAGCTTTACTTGATCTATTAACTGCGCCATGCGTTTGCTCTCTGCCACACCTAGGGTTGTAGAGAAGAGACGCCTGATGCTCAAACAATTAACTTGAGTTGGACGCGGAAGCCCCCAGCGGATAATTTTTCGGGATGCTTAAACGTTCAACTCCCTAACAATCTGACCCTTTGGGTTACAGGAGAAAAACTCGATGCGAAGAACCTTAGCTCTCCTCGCCCTGCTTGCAGTTGCCGCTCTCGGTGTCGGCTGCGGTGGTGGCGACAATACGAATACAACGACGACGACCAACACGGGTACGACTAATACCGTTTCAACACCCGTTAGCACGCCGACCCCGACCATGACTCCGTCGAACACGAATATGGGCGGCAACATGGGCGGCAATATGGGTGGAAATAAGACCACTAATATGGGTGGCAACATGGGTGGAAATAAGGCTGGCAACACGAATATGAAGGCTGGCAATAAGAATATGTAGTCGGTTGCCTTAAGGCTGAATCGTTGAGGCGCGTTGAGAACGTTCAGCGCGCCTCAATTTTTAGATTGTGTGTGAAGCCTGCCGTAAGACGCGCGCCTTCTATTCTTCAAAAGCTGTCGTGAGCTACCTTGAGCAAATAATGAAGCCCGTCTTTCGTTTCATCACTGATGATGCGGAAGCGCGCAGGTCGCTTGAGGATTTGAAACCGCAGACTGCTGTAGGACTTGACACGGAAACCTATTGGGAGCCTTCCGCAAATAGATCGCACGTCTCGCTCGTTCAAATTGCGCCGCGCGCAGGCGATGTGCTCGTCTTCGATCTACAAAAAGTTGACATAGAAATCCTGCGGCCTCTGATCGAATCCGCAGACGTTACTATGGCGGCGCACAACGCGCGCTTCGATGAAGGGATGCTGATAGGCGCAGGTCTTAAACCCGCAGCTTTTGTTGACACTCTAAGGCTCGCGCGCACGGCCCTTCGCTTGCCCTCTTACAGCCTGGCCGGAGTCACGGCGCATCTTTTCGGCATTGAGCTTGACAAGAGCTTTCAGAAATCTAACTGGAGGCGGCGACCTCTCTCACGCGCTCAGCTTGAGTACGCCGCGATGGACGCATTCATCACCCTGCGCGTCTTTGACGAACTTCAACGAATACTGATCGAGCAAGGAAAACTTGAAATGGCTTTGCGTGCGGCAACACTCGCTTCACCCAGCAATGAAGCACGCGCTCCCAGAAAGCGACGTGTGCCGCAGCCTCCACCGCGCCCGCTGACGAAAGAAGAGAGGCAGGTCGTAATGAGTCTGAAAAAGTGGAGACTTGCGAAGGCAAACCAACTGAACGTCCCGGCCTACATGATATGCCCCGATAGAACGCTCGAACATCTTGCGATGGACCGGCCCGCGACGCTCGAAGCTCTGAATTCAATTCACGGTCTTGGAGAATCAAAGATCGCACGCTTCGGCGCTGAACTTTTAGAAGCACTCAATCAGGCTCTAACGTCATAAACGCCAAAAAAATCTTTTATACAGACTCTAGCTGTCTTCCGAGTTCTTCCGGCGAATTTACAGGCTGCTGGCAGGTATAGTTCTCGCAGACGTAAGCGGTTGCTCGTCCGTCAATCATCGCACGGTCGCGCAGAAGCGGAACGATTTCAGCCGCACGCAGATCATTTCCTGAAGCCAGCGCGACAACCTTGTTGGGCAAATATCTAGTCCAGACTTCGCGCAGTAGAGCACGCGTTTCATCAGCCTCGCTTTCGCCTATGATGGCGACCTCCTTCGGCGTTGAAAGGTAGAAGTCGAGCGCGCCTAAAAGCCGCCCGAAGGCAGAAGCGTAGCGTGTCAGGGGATCGCGCAAAAGCCGAAAGATCGTGACGGCCTTGCGCGAGTAATCTTCTTTTCCAGTAAGCTCTGCAAGATAAAGCAGCACCTCTGCCGCGACAGAATTTCCCGAAGGAGTCGCATTATCAAAATAGTCTTTCGAGCGAACGATTAACTCTTCGTGGCTCTTGCCCGTGTAGAAAAATCCTCCGTCTTCTTCATCCCAAAACTCTTCAATCATGCGATCAGTCAAACTCTTAGCTTCCGTGATCCAACGCAGAGTGCCCGTTGTCTGATAAAGTGCTAGCAGCCCGTCAATGAAGAAAGCGTAATCTTCAAGATAGCCGTTGAGCTTCGATTGTCCGTCTTTATAAGTTCTAAGAAGTAAGCCATCACGCTTGAGATTCTCAAGAACAAACTCCGCGCATCTTTCAGCGATCTCCTTGTAATCCTTTCTTTCAAGAATCGCCGCCGCTTCTGCGAAACTTGCGAGCATCAACCCGTTCCATGCCGTCAGCACCTTCTCATCACGAGCGGGCTTTACTCTTCTCTCTCGCGCCTCAAAAAGCTTCCGACGCCCCTGCTCTAAAACTTCCCGCAAACGTTCGACCGACACATTCATCTCTACAGCAACGCTCTCGACCTCACGAGAAACGTTCAAAATATTCTTGCCCTCGAAATTCCCGGCCTCAGTCACGTCGTAATAAGCGGAAAAGAGAGCAGTGTCCTCTTCGCCAAGAATTTTCTTAATCTCATCAACACTCCAGACGAAAAACTTTCCTTCGTGTCCTTCCGAGTCCGCATCCTGCGTTGAATAGAAGCCGCCGCGCTCGTCCGTCATCTCCCGCACAACGTAATCAAGCGTCTCTTCAGCGACGCGTTTATAGAAATTGTCTTTCGTCTGCTGATAGACGTGCAGATACAGCTGCGAAAGAAGCGCGTTGTCGTAAAGCATCTTCTCGAAATGCGGCACGAGCCAGCGGGCGTCCGTCGAATAGCGATGAAACCCGCCGCCGAGTTGATCGTACATTCCGCCCTCAGCCATCTTGCGACAGGTGTTCAAAACCATCTCTAAAGTTTCGCTTCGATGGTTGCGATGATACCGGCGCAGTAGAAACTCAAGATTCATTGCAGCAGGAAATTTCGGTGCGCTGCCGAAGCCTCCGTATCGCGGGTCGTAACTGCGCGCTATCCTTCGTTCAGCATCGCTTAGAAGATCAACTGTCAAGACTTCGCCAGACTCGCTCGCGTGTCCAATGCGCCGCAACTCTCCCAGCATTGAAACTGCCGTCTGCGCCACTTCATCCGGGCGCGTTCTGTATGCTTCCGCCACGCCAAGAAGAACGCGCGGGAAACCCGGCATGTTGTAGCGATCCTCCGGCGGAAAATATGTGCCGCCGTAAAATGGAACTCCTTCGGGCGTCAGAAACACAGTCATAGGCCAGCCGCCATGACCAGTCATCATCTGCACAGCGTTCATGTAAATCTGGTCAAGGTCTGGACGCTCCTCACGATCCACTTTTATGTTGATGAAATGCTCGTTCATCAGTTGAGCTATCTCTTCATTCTCGAATGATTCATGAGCCATGACGTGGCACCAGTGGCAGGCTGCGTAGCCGATACTTAGAAGAATTGGCTTGTTCTCATTCCTAGCCCTTTCAAAAGCCTCATCGCTCCACGCAAACCAGTCCACAGGATTGTGCGCGTGTTGTAAAAGATATGGGCTGGTTTCATCGGACAGATGATTAGTATGCTTGTGCTCCGGCATGATCCCCTCTTGATTGTTTGATTTTGAAGAATTCTACAATGCTCAAGTACAGGATGCCTAACACTCCGATGTAAACGTAATCTCTTGGCTTCGACTTAGCTGTGCGCCCTTTGTTATACTCGGCGACTGAATAGCCATTCATTTTTCTCATTGAGGTGGAAGTTTGGAACGAGAGACTCTGGAGATGGATGTTGTCTTCGTCGGCGCAGGTCCGGCGAATCTGAGCGGCGCGCTGCATCTTGCCAGGCTTGTTAAAGAACATAATGAGATGGTCGCAAGCGGGAAGCGCGAAGGCAAGGCGCTCGGTGAAATTGAAATCGGGGTGATTGAAAAAGCCGCTTACGTCGGCGCGCACATTCTTTCAGGCGCTGTTATGGACCCGCGAGCCTTGAAGGAGTTGATGCCGGATTTTGTAGAACAAGGTGCGCCGCTGGAATCTCCCGTTAAGGAAGACTATTTTCTTTATCTGACAAAAACGCACACCGTTCGCTCTCCCATAACGCCCCCGCCTTTGAAGAATCACGGCTACTACATAGTATCTCTAAATCGCCTGACCGCTTGGCTCGGCGAGAAATGCGAAGAGGCTGGCGTCAACATCTTCCCGGAATTTCCCGGCGCTGAGATGCTTTATGACGAAGATGATCGCGTCGTAGGCGTTCGCACTGGCGACAAGGGGATTGATAAGGAAGGGAAGCCGAAAGCTAATTTTGAGCCGGGCGTTGATCTTCGCGCTAAGGTCACAGTGCTTGGCGAAGGCCCGCGCGGGTCTCTAACAAAGCAACTCACACAGCGTCTTAATCTGAACAACGGGCGCGAGCCGCAAGTCTATAGTCTCGGCATAAAGGAACTCTGGGAGTTGCCGGATGATCGTTACCCTACTGGTCGCGTGACGCACACGCTAGGCTACCCTTCAGACGCGCAGACCTACGGCGGCGGCTGGATTTACGGGATGCAAAATCGCATTCTGAACATTGGTTACGTCACAGGATTGGATTACCGCGACCCCTTGCTTGACCCTCACGCGGAGTTTCAACGCTTCAAGCAGCATCCATTCCTAGCGCGCCTCTTGGAAGGCGGCAAGATGATTCGCTACGGTGCGAAGACGATTGCTGCGGGCGGACCATTCGCCATGCCGCAGATTTACGCGGACGGCGTTCTACTGGTAGGAGACTGCGCGGGCTTTCTAAACTCTCAGCGCCTGAAAGGAATTCACACGGCGATTAAGAGCGGGATGCTCGCTGCCGAAACAATCTTCGAGGCTCTTCTCGCAAATGATTTTTCCGCGAAACAACTCAGTCGTTATGAGCAACTCGTCAACGATAGCTGGATAATGAAAGAGCTTCGGCGTGTGAGAAACTTTCACGCAAGCTTTCGTCATGGCCGCTGGCTCGGACTCGCAAACGCCGGTCTGCAATTCTTAACAGGCGGACGTTCATGGGGACTCTTTGACCGGGCAAGCGCCGAGCCCGGGCATGAAGCTATGGAGATGCTCTCGGCCTACGGTTATCACGGCGATAACCTTGAGCAGCGCTACGACGGCCTTCGATTTGACGGCAAACTGACCTTCAACAAACTAACGGATATCTATCACGCAGCCGTGGGCCACGACGAAGACCAGCCCGTGCACCTGCACGTTCTTGACACGAACATCTGCTCGACGCGCTGCGCAGAAGAGTACGGAAACCCCTGCCAGCGCTTCTGTCCGGCGGCAGTTTACGAGATGGTGGAATCGGGCGCGGATGGGAAGCGAAAGTTGCAGATTAACTTTTCCAACTGCGTTCACTGTAAGACCTGCGACATAATGGACCCATACCAGATAATCAACTGGGTCACGCCCGAAGGTGGCGGAGGACCCGACTACAAGGGGATGTGAAAGAAGTTATGAGTTTTGAGCTAAGGCTTTTAATTCAAAACTCATAACTCATAATTCAAAACTCATGAAGCTCACCTCAGAGTCTCACAAACGAATTGAGAGTTTTCTTCGGGACTATTTTCATGATGCGAAGCTGAAGCTTCCGCCTATTCATGTTTACAGCGGAGGATTCGCGCGCTTGCTTACCGGCAGGCTTCAGTTTCTTGCGGTTACCTTTGGACGACGCATCTTCGTAGCGCCTAAAGTGATGGCAAGAGGTGAAGAGAACCGTTTGACTGTTCCAGCAGCGTTGATCGCTCATGAAGCAACGCACGTTGTTCAGTACGACAAGGCAGGATTCGTGAACTTTCTGCTCTCTTACATCACTGAATATTTGCGCTTCTTACGAGAACAGAAACAAGGATGGGGCAGAGCAGCGCGCACCGCAGCGTATTTCAAGATCAGTAAGGAACGCGAGGCTTATGAAGCCGAAGCAGCTTACCCAATCTGGGAAACGATGAAGAGCAAGGGATGAAGGCGGCAATGATGAAGGAGAAGAAGGGAAAAGGGAAAAGGGTAAAATCCTTTACCCTTTTCCCTTTTCCCCTTTACTTCATCCTTGCTTTTCACTCTTCGTCAATGATCTCGAAATTCACTTTGCCCTTCTGGACTTCTTCGAGCGCGATGCGCGTGGGCTTATGTTTCAGAGGGCTAATATCAATGCGTGGCCGCGCGCCGCGCTGAAGCTGCTTGCTTCTCTTTGCGGCGACGATAATCATGCGATATTTCGAGTCTAACTCCGGCACTTCGCTCTCGCCCGCGTTTTCAAGAACCTCTTCGATTGCTTTAGCCATAATTTACTCCGACCTCATTGTAGTTATGAATTATGAGTTTTGAATTCTGGCCTTTAATTCAAAACTCATAATTCATAATCTTCTTCAGATCGCATTCTCTTCTTTGAAAGTTGCCAGCACTCTCTGTGCAGCCTCTTCCTGTCGCTCGCGCCGCGCTCGCTCGGCGTAAATTACAGACGCAAGCTGCGAGGATGCTGCTTCAGCATCATCGTTGATGATGACGTATTGAAACTCCCTGTAACGCTCAACCTCGCCGCGAGAGTTTTTCAAGCGCAGCGCGAGATCGTTTGGCCGCTCAGAGCCTCTTCCCTCAAGCCGCTCGCGCAAGGTATCAAACGAAGGCGGCAGGATAAAAACGCTCACCGCGTCCCGTACAAGATGGCGAACGCTCTCAGCGCCCTGCACGTCAATCTCAAGGATTATGTCGCGCCCTTCCGCCAATTCACGCTCGACCTGTGCGTGCGAAGTGCCGTACAGATTGCCGTGAACTCGTGCGTATTCAAGGAATGCGCCAGCTTCAGCCATCTCTTTGAACTTATCTTCCGAAACGAAAAAATAGTCGCGGCCATCAATTTCGCCCGCTCGCGCACGACGAGTCGTAAAAGAGACGGAGTAGCCAAGGTTCGGCACAGTTTTCAACACGCGGCGAATGAGCGTGCCTTTGCCGCCGCCCGAAGGCGAGCTTACGACGATGAGCATTCCGCGCCCCGTGATTATTTCAGACATCGCCTCGCCCGCTGATTTTTCTTCCGTCTCATTCAACATTCTGCACTTGCTCGCGCAGCTTCTCGACCTCGCCTTTGATTGCGAGCGCGGCTTCCTTAATCGAAAGGTCTGTTGATTTCGAGAGCACAGTATTGGCCTCTCGGTTCAACTCCTGCAAGAGAAAGTCAAGCCGCTTGCCAGCTTCGCCCGGACTGTCAATTGTCTCTCGAAACTGAACGAGGTGGCTCTTCAAACGTGTGATCTCTTCCGATATATCGCTGCGGTCTGCTAAATACGCGATCTCCTGCGCAAGCCTTCCCAGATCAATCTCAACGCCCTGCGTGTCGCGCGCAAGCAATTCGCCGATGCGCTTTTGAAGACGCGAGCGATAGACATCAACGAGTCCGCCCGCGGCCTCTTCAATAAGAGGAACTTGGCGGGAGATTTCATCAAGCCGCCCTCGCATCTCTTCAGCCAGAGCCTCGCCCTCGCGCTCGCGCATCTGCTCCAACTCGCTCAAGGCCTGGTCAATCGCGTTCACAACGCCCGCTATCATCTTCTCATCCAGACCGTCTCGAACGGGCTGCATCGCGCCCGGAAGACGCGCCAAAATGTTTATATCAGGCTCGCCCGTCAAATTAAACTCCTGCTGCATGGCGCGCAGTGCGGAGATGTAGCCTGCTATCAGCGGGCGATTCAATTCGTAAGCGACCTCGCCCGTGCGCTCGAACGTGATGCTCGCATCAACGCGCCCGCGAGAGAGTCTTGAACCTATGCGCCGCTTGACGACTGCTTCGAGCGAGGAAAGCTCATTGCCCATTCTGAGATGAACATCTAGGAATCTGTTGTTGACGGTCTTCAGATCAACCGCGACCGCGAAGTTCTCGCCCGAAGCTGACCCCTGACCGAATCCAGTCATTGACTTCATAAAGACAGTGAAAAGTGAAAAGTGAAAAGTGAATAGTGAACGACTAAATTTTTCACTATTCACTATTCACTATTCACTACTCACTACTACCTCCTCCTCTTCATCTGCGAACTGAAGTTCGTAAAGGTGTCTGTAGATTCCTCCGTGAGCGAGTAGCTCAGTGTGGCTGCCTGTCTCCACGATGCGGCCACGTTCAATGACGACTATCTTGTCTGCGCGGCGCACTGTCGAGAGGCGATGCGCTATGACGATTGTCGTCCGGTTGCGAATCAGGTTTGCTAGAGCGCGCTGAACGAGTCTTTCGGATTCTGCGTCCAGTGCAGATGTAGCTTCATCCAGAATCAGGACCGGCGCATCTGCGAGCACAGCGCGTGCGATTGCGAGGCGCTGACGCTGTCCGCCCGAAAGAAATATTCCGCGCTCGCCGACAAGAGTATCGTAACCTTGCGGCAATTCCATGATGAAGTCGTGCGCGAAGGCTACGCGCGCGGCCTCTTTAATTTCATCATCGGTAGCATTGAGCTTGCTGTAGGCAATGTTATTTCTGACAGTATCGTTGAATAGCACTGTCTCCTGCGTGACAAGCGCAATCTGTTTGCGAAGACTGCTCAATCGCGCATCGCGCAGGTCCGTCCCGTCCCAGAGCAGAGCGCCCGTCGTGGGGTCGTGAAAACGCGGGAGCAGTTTTGTCAAAGTAGATTTTCCGCCGCCGGATTCGCCTACGAGCGCGACCATTGTGCCAGCGGGAATGCGCAAGCTCACCTCCCGGAGCACGGGTCTGGCGGATTCATTCGCGTAGCCAAACGAAACGTCGCGCAACTCTATCTCGCTGACGAGCGGCTTCAATTCAATCGCGCCCGCCTTCTCTGGAATCTCCGCGTGCTCGTCCATCACATCCCAGACGTGGCGCGCTGCTGCGAGCGCCTGCTCCATGCTGTTCTGTAAGCGCGAGAGTTTTCGCATAGGGTCATAGCTTCGGAAGAGAAAGAACAGGAAGGTAAGAAACTGGGCAGCGTTCATGTGACCCGCCATAATCTCGCGCTGGCCGAAGAAGAGAAGTACGACGACCGCAATGACGCCTATCATCTCTATGGTCGGAGGCGAAAGCGCAGCGATCTTTGCGGAACGAAGATTGGCGCGAACTATCTCAAGCGCAACTGATGTGAACCGTTTGCGCCCATGCTCTTCAGCGCGATAGGCTTTGACGATTGATTGATTAGCTAAAGCTTCCTGCGCAGTGTCTGTCAGACGCTTGTTGCCCTCGAAGGATTCGCGCGCGAGATTTCTAAGAGAGCGTCCGAAGCGAGCGGTAAGAACGGCTATGACGGGTGCGATGGCTAAAGAGCCGAGCGTCAGTCTCCAGTTGTAATAAAAGGATGCCGCTAGAAAAGCTATGAGCGTAAAACTCTCGCGCAGCATGTCGCGCAAGGTTGCCGTCACAGCGACCTCGATTGCCGCAGCGCTCGTCACCAGACGCGAGACTATGTAGTTGGTCCTGTGCCGCTCGAAGAAGTCCGCGCTCTGTCCGAGCACGTGACTGTAAAGGTCCTGACGTAAGTTCAAGACAGAAGCCTGGCCTACGCGCGCCATCAAATAGGACGAGAGATATTCGGCTATGCCCTTGACTGCCGTGAAGATTATCAGCAGGATTGAGATTGTTCGCCAGGCGCCGATGCCGGATGCGGGAATTATATTTTGTAAGCCGAAGAGCGTGGGCGTCCGCTGGCCGCTTGCTCCCGCGAAAGCCTGATCGAATATGGGGACGATGAGCGCGCCCGTAGCGCTTTCGAGCAAGCCGACCAGCACCATTGCGACCGTCGCCAGTGAGAATATTCCCCAGTATGGCTTCAGATATTTTAGTAGTCGCCGAATGTCCTGCATTATCGCGCCAACTGATACATTGCTTGAGGGAAGGGTTGAACCGACGCCCGTAATCGGTAAAAAAATTGAATATACTTACCACTTAAGGTTTGCGTCAAGGCTCTGGAAAGCGCGATGGCTGGGAACGCAGGCGGCACGGCCTGCATTGAGCGCTAAGAGCGCGAATAGAAGTTAGATTGCTAGAGCAATCTTGCAGGCAACAGCCTTGCGCTCCCAGCCTAAAGTACAAATTGATTCAAGGCGCTCAGTTTTTGCAGCCTTCCGGCATCCAATTGCGCTATAATCGGCAGCGATAATTCGAGACCAATTAATCAAAGAGGGAATCGTGGAGCAACGAGAGCCTAAGACGGGCAAGGGTCGGCGCTTGTTAATCGTCGATGATGATGAAGACTTGCGTATGCTTCTGGCGGGTTATTTCCGTCGCATTGGTTACGAGGTGGAGGAGAAAGAGAGCGGCATGGCAGCAATCGAGCCAGCTACTTCTGGAAACTTCGACTGCTTCATACTGGATATGTCAATGCCGGGCATGACCGGCATTGATCTACTGAGGCGCGTTCGTGACAGGGGCGTGGAAACGCCAGCGCTCTTTCTAACAGCGCACGACACGATTGAGGACAAGGTCGCAGGCTTCCAGGCCGGTGCGGATGATTATCTTGGCAAGCCTTTCAATCCCAGAGAGCTTGAGGTGCGCGTAGAAGCATTGCTGCGTCGCACGCAGGGCGCTCAGCCAAGAGCGGACGAAGAGAGAATCATGGTCGGCGACCTTGTGATTGACAAACGGCGTCATGAAGTATTGAAGGGCGGTGAGCGAGTGGATTTAACGCCGCTGGAGTTTCAGATTCTTGAGCTGCTCGCTTCAGAGCCGGGACGCGCCTGGTCGCGCAACTCTCTTCTGGATCAAGTGTGGAGCACAGAATACGAAGGCTACCAACGTAACATAGACCCGCACATCAATCGTCTGCGCAAGAAACTGGAAGCCGATCCGAAGAATCCACATTACGTGCTGACCGTTCGCGGAGTCGGCTACAAACTAAATGAGAAACCGTGAGGAAAAGCAGAATTCAGAATCCAGAAGGCAGGAGTCAGAATAAAAGAAAATCCAAAAGCAGGTTTCAGCCTTATCCCCTTCTGAATTCTGTATTCTGAATTCTGCTTTACAGTGGAGCTTTCCTATGTCACAGAAACAGTCATTAACGCTTCGTTTCGTTCTTCTGGTGAGTCTGCTTGTTGTTGCGCCTTCGACGTTTGCTCAGAGCGGGCGACAGGCAACGCAGAATAAGACGCAGCCGACGCAGAGTAAGACTTCGCTTCATTTGGTCTGGCCCGGACAGCAGGGAGTTCTGCGCTACAGGTTGCAGGTTGCGCGCGATGTAGAGTTCAGAGACATAGTCTTCGACCGCGCGGTCTTCGGCACAGAGTATCTGGTCACGGAGCTTGCGCCCGGAAGTTATTACTGGCGCGTCGCACCTGCGGTGAAAGAGACCGGAACTTTTACGCCGCCCAGACTTGTCGTAATAACTGAGCAGCCAATCTCAGACGCGGGTACGCAGATAAAGTCAACGCCTTCGCCCACGGCTGTAATAGATACTGGCTGGAGAACGACTACAGGCCCCGTGACTCTTCCTCTCATAGCACACCTGCGCTCGGCGTCGAGCAATGATCTTGTTGGCGTGAATTCTGACGGCATGGTTTACGGATTGGATGGAACAAACGGCGTTGCGCTCTGGACCGCTCGCTTTCGCCCGAATGCCAAACAGGGAGAGCCTACTGGAAATGGCGGCGCTCAAACCTTCACGCCCGTCTTGATTGACGGGCGCAATGGGTTGACGAATGTTGTCGTTGCTTTCGACGGCGGCGTGCGCGCAATAGAAGGCGCGACGGGGCGCGAGTTGTGGCGCACAACACTCTTGAACCGTCCAATCAGCGGCGCAATAGCTTCGCCGGAAAATGGCGGGGCAAGGACACTTCTAATCGCTTCGGATAAATCAACCGCACTTGCAGTTCTCAATCCTGACAATGGCAAGAGTATCAGTGAAGTCAAACTCGACGCGCCTGTTATTGCAGAGGGAGCGCAGTTTCCTCTGGGCAATGGAAACGGAGTCATCTTTGCTCTTGAAGGCGGCGAGTTGGACGTTCGCAGTAGCACAGGCGAACGCGTGCGGTTCGTTAAGATGGACACGACGATCACGACACCGCCTCTTGTCGTTAAAGGTCCACGCGGGACGCTTGTTCTTGTCGGAACTGAAAGTGGTTTGATCTCGCTCACAGCATCTGACCTGAAGCCTACGGGTCGCATAGCGACAGAAGGCGACGCGCCGAGCGGAAGATTGACGGCAGCAGACCTCGATGGCGACGGCACACCGGAAGTTATTCTTCTGACAAGTCGCGGGCGCGTCGCGGCAATAAGTACTGTTGACGGCAAGATAAAATGGCACACTCCTCCAAGCGCGACCGACGCGGCCTCTGCGACATTCGCAGACCTGGACAAAGACGGCGTAGTGGATGTGATCGTCGCGGGCGGTCAGGATTTCGCGCGCGGGTTTTCAGGTCGCGACGGCTCTCTCATCTGGCGCGCGGAAGAGGAGATCAAAGGCGGCGCGCAGACCTCTTCTTCAAATCAATCACGCGCGCTCGTCGCAGGACGCATAGGCGATGGCTCTAAACTTCTGGTCGTTGGCACAGACACTTCGCGCACTGGTCTTCGCGCCGTAGAGTTGCCGAAAGATTCCGTCAAGGCTGCGAAAGAATAGGTGAAGAGAGGAGCGATAGATATGGGACTCTGGATAGTGGCTATCCTGCTGGTGATTGTCTGGTCCGTCGGAATGGTTCTGCACAAGACAGGCTACATACACATTCTGTTGCTAGCAGCGCTCGCAATCATCGTCGTTCAACTTGTCGCAGGAAGACGTGCAGTTTAGATGGCATTACTGACGGAAAGAAAAATCGCCATGTCATCTCAACCGGAAACATTACTTACGCCGGAAGAATATTTAGCTCTGGAGCGAAAGTCTGAAATCAAGCACGAGTATTTTGCTGGCGAGATGTTTGCTATGGTTGGCGCGAGTAAGCGCCATAATCTAATCATGTCAAATATCATTCGCATTCTTGGCAACCAGTTATTGGACCGCCCATGTAATGTCTATCCGAGCGATATGCGTGTGAAGGTGAGCGCGACAGGAAAATATACTTACCCGGATGTTGTCGTGGCCTGCGAAGAGGAAAAGTTTGACGACGCTGAGAATGATACTCTGCTTAATCCGGCCGCCATAATAGAGGTTTTGTCAGAGTCAACCGAAGCCTATGATCGTGGGAAGAAAATTGAACAGTATCAGTATATTGATTCTCTGACAGAGTATCTGTTGATTTCCCAGGAGCCATACAGGATCGAACAATATGTCAGGCAAAGTAATAAAGAATGGAGATATTTTGAGTATCATCGTGCGGAGGATTCTGTGAGGATCAACGAGATTGGTTGTGAGCTAACGCTTAAAGATGTATATGCAAAGGTTCAGTGATTATGCTCAAAATTTAGATTATGAGGCTGCTTTCAATTGAAAGCAGCCTCATTTGACTTCAAGCCGATTACGGAATCGCCGCTTGATTCTCTTTAAGGCTTCGGCAACAATGAGCGCGTCGGGCGCATCAATTGTTTTGTAAGTCTGAATCCATGAGCGCCGAACAGAGACGCGCCGCCGAGCGCTTATCCAATTAAAGGAGCAATTGCTTTATGAAAACCCCTGCCTCTCCTTTACGTCTATTTATTATCCTGTCTGTCGTTCTTTTAGCTCTCCCGTTTGCTTATGCACAGAGCGACATGCCTCGCCAAACTGTAGCGATAACTTACCCGCTTGAGGAAGCTGTGACGGTGAAGTTTCGCGGGACGACTCGGTTGCCGCGTCTTAAAGGCGAGGCAAAAGTGAAAAGGGCTGGCCGACGCGGAACGCGCGTAGAGCTGAGCGTTGACAATCTGCCTCGCGCAAGCGAGCTTGGCGGCGTCTATACGACCTACGTGCTGTGGGCCATTTCGCCGGAAGGCCACGTTGACAACATGGGCGAGATAAAGCGCGGCGGAGGCATGTTCGTCTCCTCAAAGTTGGACGTGACCACTCCGCTACAGACCTTCGCGCTCATAGTCACAGCCGAGCCACACTTTCTGGTCCGCACGCCGAGCCGCATGGTCGTTCTCGAAAATCTTCCGCCGCAAAGACTCGGCAACGCAGACATCGCAACCGCCAACGTTCAATACTTGGGAAACGCGAGCGACTACTTCAATGACGCCCGCGTGCCGGATGTTGCTGACCAGGAGTACTTGAAGACGCCCGTCTCACTCCTGGGCGCGCGCCAAGCTATCAACCTCGCGCGTTACGCCGGGGCAACGAGCGACGCCGCCGATGAGTTGAAGGAAGCACAGGACGCGCTTGAGCAGGCAGAGAAAGCATGGCGTCTGCGCCAGCCTGAGCCTGATGTTGACGCTCTTGCGCGCCGCGCGACGAGCCTTGGCGTGAAAGCTGAAGAAGTGGCCGAGGCAACGAAGGCTGCGCGCCAGCGTCGAGAAGAGATTGCGCGGCGAGACCGTGCCGTGCGCGATGCCGAGCAGAACGCCGCATCAGCCAACGAGCAGATTGCAAACCTTCGCTCGGCGCTTGAAAAGGAGCAGCACGCGCGCGAACTGGCCGAGCGCGACGCAAGCAACTCCGCGCAGCAGGTGAGCGAACTCAGGATAGAACTCGCGCGCATAAGAGACGAATTGCAGGCCGCGCGCAGCGAAGGCGAAGAGGCCCGTGTCAAACTCGCTCGCATCGAAGGCGAGCGTGCCGCTGAAGAAGCTAGACGCGCAGAGGCGCAGAAGGCAGAGCAGCTACGCGCTAACGCAGCTACGCTCAAACAGAACCTCGCGCACTACGGCACTGTGAAGGACACGCCGCGCGGCATCGTTCTAACACTTCCCGAAGCAATCTGGTCGAACGGGCGTGCGAGCGACCTGTCTGCGGCGGCAGCGGCAAAGCTTGAGCCATTGGCTGCGCTGCTTGCAAACAACCCCGACTATCAGATCGTAATCGAAGCCTACACGGACAATCAGGGCGACGAGAATCTCCTTCAACAACTCACACAGGATCGAGCGCGCATCCTGGCCGAACGCTTCGTCAGCGCAGGCATTGACGGCTCCCGCATTCAAGCCAACGGCATGGGCACAGCGAATCCCGTTGCGCCAAACACAAAAATAGGACGAGCAAAGAATCGCCGCATCGAAATCACACTTGTTTCTCCGGCTGCGCCAAGCAGCGCCGCAAACTGAAAAGCAGTGATGAGTACTGAGTACTGAGGACTGAGTAAAAAACTATTCTTAACTCAGTACTCAGTACTCAGTACTCATCACTCGTCACTGAATCCATGTCTCCTCTCGAAGTCTTACAGTTCATAGGCTACAGCACGGGCGCGTTGCTTCACCTGTGGATGGCGGGCTTGCTCGTGAAGCGTCGGCGGGGGTTGAGCAAGGTCGAGCGTGTTCTGCTCCTGCTCGCGGTCACGATGGGCGTGTGGCACGCTGGAAACCTCTTTGTCACGCTTCACAACCTGTTAGGACTTGAGCGCGAGCGCTGGGTCACGATGCTTCGCGCGGCTGACACATTTGAAGTCGTGAGCATCACACTCGCCTACTCTTTTCTTCTGCACGTTCATCTTCATCTGTGGGCAAGCGCACGCGGGCGCGCTTTGACGAAGACCGAAAAAGGGCGCGTCTATTTTTCTTACACTCCGGCGATCTTTCTCACGACGGCAGTGCCTCACATCTGGACCGGCGCTTATGAGCCTATGCTGGATAAGTTCGCGCATTCGTTCGTGCCGTTCTCACACGAAATTACTTACTCGTTTGCCTTCGGAATCTGGGCCGCATACGTGCTCGTGTTTGTCGCAGCGACCGACATTCTTATCGCGCGCCTTTCTGTAGCCGTAAACGAGCGTCGCTCAATGCAGACGCTGGCCGCAGCTTTTTTTGGCATAGGCGCGCTCATACTTGCCATCTATGTCTTCGGACTTGGCGAAGGGACAAAGCTCGGACTTTATTTGAAGACTCTAGCCAATCTGGGGTCGCTGCTACCATCCGCTCTGATCGCTTATTACATCTATCGCTATCGCTACCTTGAATTGATAATCAAGGAGAGCCTCGTCGTCGCGGCCTTCGCTGTCGTCGTTCTTTCGGTCTATCTTCTGGTCATACGAACATTCGGTGAATGGATAAGCTCACGCTTCGGTCTTCGCTCCGGCGCGGTCGAAGCCCTTTTGATACTTGCGCTCGCGCTAATCGCAGCGCCGCTTCGAGGATGGTTAGAGCGACGCTTTCATCAACTCTTCGAGCGAGAGGCTGCGCTCTATCGTGATGTCGTCGCACGCATAGGCGTACACGCGGGCCAGTACGCGCGCCTGCCAGAACTCTTGCGGTTCGTCGAAGAACAGACTGCGCAATCTATGGGCCTGCGTCGTGTTCGTTTGATAGTACGGTATCAGAATCAGGACTCGTCTCAGACGGCGATTGAGACGAATAATGAGAGAGAGACGGAGGACGCGGGCGTGTGGACCGACAAGATTCTACAAATCATGGACGAGCGCGATTGGAAGCCACTATCAGGCGATAGAATTTTGCGCGAGCGCGGCTACGAGCTTGCATATCCTCTGCGAAGGGAAGAGCGTACCGTAGGTCTAATGCTTGTTGACGCTGCTGCGGATGCTCTGACTCCTGATGCGCGAACTGTGCTCGAAGTTCTGGCGGGACAAGTGGCGATTGCAATCGAAGATAGTCGTCTGGTTGAAGAGAACGTGCGCCTTGAGCGCAAGCTCGCACAGGGCGAACGTCTCGCCGCGCTAGGCCAGATGGCCGCCGTTGTCGCGCACGAGGTTAAGAATCCGCTCTCGGCAATCAAATCCATAGCACAGGTGATGCGCGAAGACGAGAATCTCAATCAAGAGTACGCGCGCGACCTCAAAATGATCGTGGGCGAAACGGATCGCCTGAGCCGCAGCGTCACGCAACTCCTAAGCTTCGCACGCCGCACGCCTACATCATCCTCAACAGCCCGCGCTGACGAACTCATACGCGCAGTGGTCGAACTCTTCAGGGCGGAAGCTGCGGCGAGCGACATCAAAATCGAGTGCCGCGTTGATACGAAGACTGAACTGGACGGCGCGGCGACGACTGCCGCACGTGACGCGCTCTCGAACCTTCTCATTAACGCTTTGCAGGCCACACCTGCGCACGGGCGCGTGCGCGTGGAAACTGCTATCGAAGAGAAAGAACTTCTAATCGCGGTCACAGATAATGGTCGTGGCATCGCGCCCGAATTGCGCGAGCGAATATGGGAGCCTTTCTTCACGACCAAGCAACGCGGCACAGGATTGGGTTTGGCAATCGTCCGCAGGCGCATGGAAGAGGTTGGCGGAAGCGCACGGCTCGCGCCCGCGCGTGAAGACGAAGGCGCGCGGTTTGAATTGCGCGTACCCGTCGGAAAAGTCTAGACGGAATTAATCGCAAGTTTATGTAAGTGAGAATTGATTTTGAAGAAACGAGCGCGCTGCTTCGAGGGCAATTGCGCGGTGGCTTATCTTCTCTTTAATTTCCGCCAATAACTCTCCGAAAGTCTGCTCATAATCATCAGGAACAAAAATTGGATCATAGCCGAATCCGTTCGTCCCTCGCGGAGCGCGAGCTATAGTCCCTTCGCACGTTCCGGTCGAAAGATTTATAATCTCGCCTTGCGCGTTGGCTATTGCAATGACGCAGACAAAACGCGCGCGGCGATCATCGCTCCCGGTTTGTGATAATTCGTCAAGCAATCGTTTGATGCGCTCGTCGTAGCTTAAGTCTGCACCGCCATATCGCGCCGAATAGACTCCGGGAGCGCCGCCCAATGCGTAAACCTCAAGTCCTGAATCGTCCGATAGAGTCCAGAGCCGTGTCTGCTCTGCATAACTCCTGGCTTTGAGCGCGGCGTTTTCACTGAACGTCGTGCCGGTCTCTTCGACCTCATCAATCTCTGGAAATTCTTTGAGACTGCGTAGGCTAAGCGGAAGTTCGACGAGCATTGGCCGAAGCTCTGCAACTTTCCCCTCGTTGCGTGTAGCTATCAGAAGTTCAGTTGGAAGCCTGTTTGTCATTCTTCTTGTTCGATCATTAACCTCGGAAAAAGTCTGATTCCAGCGCCTGGAAATAAATATTTTGCCAGCCGAGGGCTTTCATGCTTACAATCGAATGAGCAGGCTCTCTGGAGAGAGCGTTGCCGTAATCTTAAGTGTAAGACGGAAGCTTTTAGCATGAGCAGTTCTACAATGCAATTGGGCACACTTACAGAACAGAGTGCCATGCTCCCCTTAATCGGGCGCAAAGATTCTGACGCGTTGGAAGTGGGCGGGCAGGCGCGCGAACTTAAAATGTGGGTGCGCGGGCTTCGTTCCTTTTTCAATCTGCGCAACCGTCCTCAAGCAGAAATAAATCGTTCGGATTTGGTAAAGCATGATTGGACGAGCGAGTTGCGCATAGTCAGGGGAGCGCTACTGCGCGCGTCAAGACTCGTCTTCCACCTGATTCATCTGGAGGAAGACGATAGCACGATCTTCGACGAGGATGGAGTCGGCCTTTCATTGAGCGACGGCGTTTCATCAGGCGTTGACGCAGAGGTTGAAGCCGAGCATAAGAATGATTCTCTTTATAAAGTCGCCGCGTTGCTCGGCGATGCCTGCGAGTTATGCGAATCCATGCTCGAGGCGGAAGGAGTCAATCTTCACGCATGGACGAATTTTGGAGAAAGCCTGGCACGCATCCTTGATCGTATTGAAGAGTCGAAGGCTTTCCAGCAGATAACATCAAGACAGGCTGCGCTGAATATTCCCGCGCCGCTGCTCGCCGTCACGCGAGATGTAAAGCCTGCTGCTCTGAGAGCGGACCTGTTGCACATCTTTTCCGGCATCTTTGAACTCCTCAATTATCTGAGTCACGTGGAAAAGCTCTTGCGCCGAGATCAATCTCTCAAACAGATGTTGCCCGTTTTTACTCTCGTGCACGAAGAGGCGCGCGCCCTGAACAATTTCATAAGAACGCGCACGCTGAAGATAGAGGGGCTTGAGCAGCAAGTCTTTGAGATATTGGATGGAACAAACTATGCGATAAGAATGGAACTCAGAAAGGTCTTCGCGCATGAACTGTTGGAACTGAGTTCGCTCAGGCAAGCTCCAGCCATCTACATCAAAGTCGAAACCGCGCACGGTCTTTTGAGCAACTGTTTTCGTCAGTCTGCGATCAGTCTGGCTCAGCTTTTCAATCGTTCAATAGAAGGCTCGCAACTCTTCAATGAATTTCAGACGAGGCTCGAACAATCCCTTGTTCTGCGCAGAGACCTTTGGGTGCTGTTGGAGCTTGTACGCCGCGCGGAGAAAGAGCCAGAGCCGCAGGCGATTGAGCGGCTGATGAAAAGGCTCGTCGCGTTTTACGAGGGAAGTCTGCGCTACCTGATGTTCAAGGATTGGGAATCCTGCGAGCGTTTCATGGAAGAGATTGGCGCGGCGCGCGGCGCAGCCGAACTCAGCCCCGTGCTTCACCGCTTCACAGCATACCTGGAAGCCCTAAGCTCTCAGGTCAACATGCGCGCAGTGCTGTTAGACCATCCGTTTGATTATCCAGAGATAGAAGAAGAATAGGAGCAGGAGGCAGGCGCAGGAAAAGCAGAACGCATAACGCAGAATGCTTCCGGTTCTTACTGCTCGACTCGCCCCTTCTCCTGCTTCTTATCACTTTCAGGCGGCACAAACTGAGAGGCGAGCGATCCGAACTGTCCGAAGGATGAGCGGGTTCTTCTCTCAAAGCCACCTTCCACTACTTGAGTTTCGCTGACTGCGTAGCGCAATTGTCCCAGAGATTTTTCCAACCCTTTCTGATTCATGGGCCGTTCGCGCGCCCCCTTCTGATTAGAGATGGCTTCGATGAAAGTGAGCGCGGGCGCGTGATCTTCTGTGTATGTGACGACACTTGCAGGGCTGGATGCGGATACGAATTGAATAGTTTTCCGAAAATCATCTGCTGTTGCGAGCGTTTGATTCGCTGCCATAGCTTCGAGACAGCGTCGAACAGTCTCCTCCGTGCCTAAAATCAGGTGATTCCCGACAAAACTCGCAGCGTCATGCTTTTCGTTATTCGAGACGAGCAGTAAAGCATCGCCAATCGTTTCGCTTCGCGTCTTTGCACCGAGCCGTTTTGAAACAAAATCGCGCAAGGTTTTTTCGTCGCGCACCTCTACAATCGTCACTGTTCTTGCGCCGGAATCATCCAGACGCGCCGTAACAATCTCAGGACCAATTGCGCGAAGGAAATTGTCAGGCTCTTCAATCCCGTAAGGTTTTAGCGCCGTGTCCAGAAGACGCCCAATAAGGATTGCGCTCAGAGTATCAAGCTGCGAAGTTACGGTTGAATTAAAGGTGCGCCACGCCTGCGCCGGATCGTTATAGTTGTATCTTGAGATCGAATAAGTTTCGGCAGGCAATAGCTCATTCGTAGTCAAAGCCGCATTCGGCTCGGACACAAGCGCAGACTTTAATTTGTCTGCCACGCCATTCTTCAATCCAAGAAAGTAGCGATCCTCGATTGATCCGTTAGACAGGTGAGCGCTCCAGCCTGCGCCTCCCAGAATCTTTTTCGCAATCGAGGGAAGAAGGCTAGCAGCAGCGCTCTGCGCGCGAGGGTCTGTAGAAATCTGCGAAGCGTAGGCTGTGGCCGCTATCTCCAAAAGTCTCTCGGCACCTTCGGGCGAGATGTAGCCGAAGGCCAGAGCGTCATTGCCCCCAACGCGCCTGCGCATCTCCTCCAACTGCGGATTGTCTTTGAGACTTGGACGCTCGCCTCTGTGAACAGCTAAACACGCCTGCACAGCCGATTCGTCGTTTCCGATGACGGCTAGGCTTCCAGTGACCGCAGCGATAATTCTCCGCTCGCCATCCGGCGCTAACCATGTCGTGAACTTCACGCCGTCCGCTTCCTTCTGCTCGACATGCGGTTCACCATAAGCTCGCTTTGCGAAATCGCCTACGCGTTGTTCCACAGCGGTTCGCGTGCGCGATTCTCCCGTATGAGTTTCGGCGATGACAGCGTAGCGCGGCTTTATCTTCAAAGTTTCGCCTGCATCTGCGGCATCGAAACCGAGGACTGCAATCGCAACCTGGGCGCGTGATAAGACAACTGCCTCAGACGAGCCAATGCCGGTCCAAGATGCCAGACGACTGAGCCAGCCTATGCGGCCCATATCCGACCTGATTCCTGCCGACGGAGCAAGCGCCTTCCAGGCATCAGTTGACACGAGACTGCTGGCAATATCTGGCAGGTCGTTAGCCTCCAAATAGATTAAGGAATCGGCTGGCACGTATGCGCTCATGTCCACTTTACGCGGACGATTCCACCAAACCCAGATGGCTGCGATAAGTATGAGCGTGATGATTACAATTAGAGCTTTGCGAAAAAATCTCATCCTCATTGAATCCTAACTTTTCGCCAGCAAGACAGGCAAGACGGCAAGAGTAAACGATGAACTAAAGGCAGAATTCAGGAGTCATAATTCAGAAGAGGATAATGATAAAACACGTTCTTGTTTTCATTTATTCTGGATTCTGGATTCTGACTCCTGAATTCTGCCTTTCTCATTGCTGCGCTCAAAGTGTATGTGATACTTTGATATTGTTTCACTATCCTTTAAGACGATTTGTTTAGTCAGAAGTCTGCGGCGCATTTGAAGGAGAACTACCCCTGTATGTCCTATCGTGAGCTACGACCTCAACCCGGTGTTGAGTCGGATTTTGAAGAATTTCTGGGAACACTCCATCAGGCTCTGACAGATGGGAAGCGCGACCCTAACGACGTTGTGCGCGATACATTGTATGACCTCTATTACGGCGCAGGACGGTTCGGTGAGGGAATAAGTAGAACACCTGCCCTTTCCACTCTGTCGCCATCGGCACGCGCAGTTCTGCACAGCTTCGATCCGCGCAACATTACTACAGAGCCGGAATATTACACGGACATAGACGCAACAGCTTATAGCGAGCGCAAGCCTTTCATCTGGTTGTGGCAGATGTATGACCGCTCGCCCGCAGGACAGAACGCATATCTAGGACATCGTTTTCGCAGGATGCTCGCGCCGCTAATCTTTCGCCGTGTCGGCGAGAATTTCAAATGCTGGCACTTTGTCGAGTGGTCCTATGGTTACAACCTGTCGTTCGGAGATAACGTCGTCGTCCATCGCTACGTGCTTCTTGATGATCGCGGCGGGATTGAGATAGGCAACAACGTCTCTATCTCCGATTACGCTAACATCTATTCTCATACACACGACATTGAAGACATACACAATGTCTATAACCTCAAGACGCGCATAGGCGACGGAGCGCGAATCACGTATCACGCGACAGTGCTCGCGGGCACGCAGGTTGGAGAGCATTCAATGGTAGGTACGAGCGCCGTTGCGACAAAAGACGTTGAGCCTTATCACATAAAGGTCGGCATTCCTGCAAAGACAGTTAAGGTGAAGCGCGGCGCGGGCATAGAAGAGTACGGGGACGAAGGTGCGAATCGCATGAGCGAGCGTTAGCTGAATATTTCAGGATTGATTTTGGCGAAACCAAGTAACGGTTGAAAGATGTAAGTCATGAAATCAGATGGAGGGCGCACGTTGTGATCGTAGTAATGAATCGCATTCCTGTTGCTGAGGGGCGCGAGAGTGATTTTGAAAAGACTTTTACAGAGCGCGACCGTGCGGTTGACCAGATGCCGGGCTTCGTTGATTTACAGGTCTTACGCCCGACGGAAGGCCGCACTTACGTCGTCATGACCCGCTGGAAATCACGCGAGGATTTCGATAAATGGACCAAGAGCGAAGCCTTCATCGCAGCCCACCGTAAACAGTCTCCAGGTCTTGCAGAAAGTCGTCCAACGCTTGAAATTTACGAGGTCTTCACGCAATAAGAAAACTGGAAGTAGTCCCGCCAAGTTCCAGAAAAAGAGCTTGAGAGCATCAGCCCGCCTCCTGATCTCGCCTATATATGCTTGTTCTATTGGACTTAAACAATTAAAAATAGCGATTGACAATGTTTGACCAGTGTTGTACTCTGACTTTGGCGGTGGTCATAGAACCGCCAGACAAAGGCTTCAGCCTTTCTGTTTGAAGTTCGGCGGCGAAGAGTTTTCTGGCAGTTCCCGCCGACCTCTTTTGAAAGTCAACCGATAAAGGCACACCGCGCGCGAGCGTGGGTCGCAAAGCCAACGGGAGTCGGCTCGCTTTATTTTCGACTCGGCTGGGTTACCGAAGTGTGACGGTCAACGCGTGCAGACGCCCTAGAGGTTCACGCTTGTCCTTCCCGCTTTCCCAAATGTTTTAACTTCGATGGCGTTTGCAACCTTGCGATTTTCTGAATCGCAATTTTCCCTCAAAAAAATTGCAGCGCCCTTCGCTCAACACATTCATTTATGAGCACACACTACATCCCGACAACAATGAAACCTGCAATCCAAGTCCAGCAACCGAAGTTAATGCCAACCAAACTCTCCAGAGCGCGAAAGGCGCGAATGCGTCTTCGCCAACTTCATCGCAGGCGAGTCCAAGTCTCCAGGGTCGAGAGGAATTAAGTCATGTTCAAAAAAGGTTTCGGCAAAAAGGGCCTCGTAGGAGTTGACATAGGCTCAAGCTCCGTCAAGGCCGTCGAACTACAGGGAAAGAGCGGCAACCTTCAACTCGTCAGCCTAGGCTACGAGAATCTGCAAACCGACTCAATCGTTGACGGTCAGATAATGGAGTTGAACGACGTGTCTAACGTCATCAACAACATCTTCCGCGAGCACCAGATCAAAACGGACCGAATCGCAGCGGGTGTGAGCGGCCACTCCGTCATCGTCAAAAACATCGTCGTCCCGCAGATGAGCGCTGACGAATTGGAAGAGTCAATCGAATGGCACGCTGAAGAGCACATCCCTTTCGACATCTCCGACGTTAGCCTTGACTATCAGGTGACAGGCTCATCGCCCGACGCGCTTCAGGTTTTGATGGCCGCGTGCAAGCGCGACAAGATTGCGAACGTAAAGCAGGCCATACAGCTTTCCGGCAAGCAGCCTGCGATTATTGATGTTGATGCCTTCGCTCTTCAGAACTGTTACGAAGTGAACTACAAGCCTCAGCCCGGACAGATCGTTGCGCTTCTCAACATCGGCGCTTCAACGATGAACATAAATATCCTCAACGGAAACCGCTCGGTTTTCACACGCGACGTATCGGTCGGCGGAAATCAATATACTTCGTTGTTGCAGAAAGAGCTTGATCTAACGCGCGAGCAGGCCGAAGCCGTTAAGCGTGGAATGCCCGCGCCAGACGGCAAAGAGGTTCAGGGGCTTGAGCAGATTCTTGAAACCGTCTCAGACATTCTCGCTCTTGAAATTTCAAAGACGATGGATTTCTATCGCGCTACGGCTGAAGACGGCGACGGTAATGTTCAGAAGATTCTGATTTCAGGAGGCGGCTCGAAACTCACGGGTCTTCCTGAATATCTTTCAAAGCGTTTCGAGATACCTGTCGAAGTCCTTGACCCGTTCCGCGAGATCAAGGTTGACACGAGACGTTTCGATCCAGATTACATGCGCGAGGTTGTGCCGGAAATGGTGATTGCCGTCGGTCTCGCTTTGAGAGGAGTTGACGCCCAATGATTAAAGTCAACCTTTTAGATTCAGTGACCGACAGGGCCAAAGGCGTTGCCGCTGTCGAAGAGAAAGTTGCGAACCCGCACAACCAAACGATGCTGATGGCGCTTGTCATCTTCGGATTGTTGGCCGCCGGTATGTTTTACGATTACCACAGTTCCGTGAGCGCGCGCGAAGAACAGCAGAAAGATAAGGCCGTGCAGGAGCAGGTTCAGGCTCAGATGGTTGCTGTCAACAAAGAGCGCGCCGATCTTGAGAAGAAGACGAACGATATACAGGCTCGCATCAACGCAATTCAGAATCTGCGCGCTTCTCAGCAAGGTCCGGGCACGGTGCTTCGTGAAATCAAGTCACGCATTGACAGCATCCCCGGCCTCTACCTTCAGAGCGTAGAGCAGAAGGGCGCTGAACTCACAATCAAAGGCGAGTCGCCGAACGAAGTCTCCGTAACAAACTTCGCAAAGAGCCTTGAATTCTCGTCAGGTCTCTTCACAAATCTTAGCATTGAGACGCAGCGCGAAGAGGCCAAGGTTGACGCCCAGCCAAGCAATAGTTCTTCATCAACCTCTTCAGCTTCAAAGGATGACCCGGACGCTCCGAAGCCTGAAGTCGTCACCTTCACAGTCAAGTGTAACTACGGACCAGCCGCATCTCAGCCTCAACCGCCAGCGGCGAACGCGCCCGCAAAACCTGCGGCACAACTGGCAGCCCCACCCAA
>QHXM01000155.1 GCA_003222945.1 Acidobacteriota bacterium | reverse complement strand
TCAAACTGGAAACAAGTTTTTGATGCAAAAACCGGACATGCGAAGTAAGATTAGCAGCCGCCGATTGAAGCTCTAGCACTCTCCCAAATTGCGAGGACTCTTGAGATGAACGATAACGATATTTCGCTGGAAAGCTTTTGGAATCTCCTCAAACGTCTTAACAGGGATGTTAAAAGATGCATGATGTCGCTTCACGAAACGCCGGAAGATGATGAGGAAGCCAGATCGTTCTGGCGCAGGATGTATGCGCTCTCGGTCTTCTCCCTCATTGACGGAGTCACCTACCGCATGATGTTCCAAGCTTACATTGCGCGCCATCGCAGTGACGTTCTGTTCACGCCCGACGAACTAATCAGGCTTGAGAACTATTACGATTTCGATGAAGATCGTGAAGCAGTAAAGACATTTAGCCAGACGCAGATGCTAGAAGACCTCGAGTTCGCCTTCAACGCCTTCGCGCGCGTACACTGTTCCGATTATATCCTTCCGATTCATGATAACAACTGGGCGCTCATTAAAGAGATTGCGTGGATGAGAAACGTCTTGCAATTTCCAAGAGAGGCCGGTGCAGTAGAGGTGTATGAGGAGAATATAGATTCTCTTGTTTACGGCCTGCTGTGGCTTGTGGAGCGCATGGTGGACCTCATTGAAGATAGCAAGGCGTCTCTCTTAGAGAAACTAGACGAATTGGATACGGATGAAGATGAGATTGTAATGTAGCCGAAAGATAGTCAAGAAGGCAGGCATAACTTAACTGTCTTTCGGCCTTCGTGATGCATATAGAATTCTAAGTCGTTCCCTTCTTCTTCTTGTTGTCCGATTTCTTGCGCTCGCTGTCGCGTGTGCCGCCAGCCATCTCATACTCGTTGCTGTCAGGGCCGCGCGTCACAGCGATTCCTGCAAGCATTCGTTTGGAGAAATCACGCACGATCTTTTCCGCCGCGACTACATTATTTCACGGACATTCATCAATTAGTAATGAAGGAGCATTTCGCGGAATTATTAAAGAAATCTGAGGAAAAGAGCCGTTATTGTGGTCAGGCGACAATCATCGTGCCTGTGCCCTGATCTGTGAAGACTTCTGCCAGAAGGGCGTTGCGCGAAGTGCCGTTGATGATGTGGGCGCTTTTGACGCCGCGCCGCAAGAGGTCGATGATGCTCTGAAGTTTGGGAATCATGCCGCCTGTTGCAGCGCCTTCGCGCACTAGAGATTCTGCGTCGTCGAGAGAGAGGCGCGAGAGTTTCGTTTCAGGCTCGTCCGCGCGCAGGTATATGCCGTCAACGTCAGAGAGCAGTATCAACTTCTCTGCCTCCAACTGCACGGCTATCTCTGAAGCGATTGTGTCCGCGTTGATGTTGAAGACCATGCCCTCATCGTCTGCGCCCAGAGAAGAGATGACGGGCAGGTAGCCTTGATCCAGCAGCATGCAGAGCAGACGCGCGTTTATCTCTAGGATGTCGCCCACGTGACCGAAATCAACGTGCTCGCGCTCTCCCGTCGCGCGGTTGAGAATCTCTTTCGGCTGTAGCCGTCCATCTCCGGCTTGCTTTGTAATTGGATTGCAAAATTATCCATGCGCGCTCCGGCATCGTCGGATTTCAGAGCGCCGAAAGAATCGAACGGTTGATCTTCTTGATTCTCTTTCTGTGCAGGCGCAAGGCGGGCGACAGCTAACAAGAGACAGATGGCGAATAGAAGTGCTCCGGTTCTTCTCATGTTTTGGCTAGCCCCGTTTATTCTGGTCGCAATTATCCCTATGACCGAGCTTTTCGTCCATCACGGACACAACAAGCGGAATAAATTCTCGACAACTCACCATTCCTGTTGAGTCGCGTCGGAATGACGCCAGATGACGCGTCCGTCATCTCCAGCCGGATCGTATGCCGAATGAATCGCCACACGTCCAGGTCCATAAAGCTTCAGCCACAGGTGACGGCTGCGCCACGAAGAGCTAAATAAGCCCCAGGAGCTTCCGCTACTGCCGCGCGGATATTCAAGATGAAGGTGCATCTGAACCGTAGGGTCTTTGAACAAGAGCGCTGTCGGCTTGACGAGAATTGATTGACCCGGCGCTAGGTGTCGTATAAAGGCGTTGCCAGCCGCATGAAGCAGCAAGAGACCCGGCGCTTGCTGTGCAAAGAAACGGTCCATGTACCTGCCAAGAGGATAATGCGTCTTGCTGCTGTTGTCCTCCTGCGTAGTGAACCAGACGCCTGTATCAAACCAGTCGTAAGAGACGCTGTGCGTCGCAACTAAGAATATGTGCTCGCGCACGTCAACGGCTTGGCCGGGCTGTATGGGCAGAGCTATCAACTCGCCGGGCGCATCGCGCGTGAAGGCTATGTGGCCTGGCCCTTGGGCCTCTGTCATTATGAGCGGCAGTCCTGCGAAGAGACGATTCCAAGCGCCCTTGAGCGACATTGCGCTTACCTTAACTTGCGTGTCCATCCAGAGCAGAACGTGATGCGAGAAATAGACGCCGTCGTTGGGCGCTAAGTTAAAATCAGCTACAGGAACATACTCGCCCTCAATTTGCAGCGACGAATGACCAAGCTGAATCTTCGTCATATCCTTGCGTCCGGGCATCTCTATCCAACCGGATTTAGTGACGATCTTTTCAACGTCAATGGAGACGCCGCAGCCCGGACAACTAAGCTGCGTTCCGTCGCTCACGGTGTTGCACCAGGGGCAAGTGTAATGGCGCTCAACGGGAATGTTTGACACTAATTCGCGCTCCGGTTCAATGAGTTATTAGACAGGTCATGGATTGTTAGATTCAACTCTATTCATCTTTTCTAAGCTTTCATGGGCACGTTTCTTAGCTATTTCACTCCTGTCAGAAAGCAGCAGATTCAATACATCTTGTCTGCGCGTTTCCCTTGCAACAACTTTTCGGAATTGCGTTGCTACTTTATCTGGATTCAAAACCTCTCGAATGGAATCCAGAGGTGTGTTCGGATTGCAGCACAAATTCACGCCCGCTCGGAAACCTTGATCATTTCCCCTGCCATGATTCAACACAGGTATCAATTCTGTTGCAAGCAGCATTAAGACTTCAACTGGAGTTCTCAAATTTTCAGTTAAGGCAGCAGCAAGCGTCTGTTCGTTCCAAGATTCGATTCTCGACGGGATGAGAGAAGCAAGAATTTCTGATGTTACGTTCGGATTCTGAGCAACGCCGACACGAACGAAATCATATTCAGACTTTGCCAAAAAATCTAGCTCTTCTATGGGAGTTTCCGGCGATTTCGCTGCATCCCAATAATCTTTAGCTGAGTGATATTTTCTCATCCCAACTTTCATAAGTTTCTATACGGGAAACGTCTAACTACTATAATCATGCTTCACCCTACTCAGTGTGATGATGAACGTACATTGATTGAATGCCGACGCGTCCCGGTCCTGTCATGCGCGCAAGACTCATCGTTGAGCCGCCGAACCAGCCGCTGGTCAACTGCACGAACTCAACGTCCATAGTGACCGACGAATCCTTGTAAAGAAACGCGCCCGGCTCGACCATTATACTTTCGCCCGGTCGCAGGACGCGCTCGAAGACGTTGCCGTAGCCGTGCAGTATCAACATCCCAGGCGTCGGACCAGTCACAAAGCGGTCCATGAACATTCCCTGCCCGCCAAAGAGTATGTTGCGCAGTCCCTTTACGCGAACGAACGAGTAGTTGATATGGTGCGATGCAAGCAGGAAGGCGTGCTCGCGCACGTCCAGTTCCATTCCGGGATGAAGCGGCAAGACAACAAGCTCGCCCGTTGCATCGCGCGAGAATGCAACGCGCCCCGGTCCATTCGCCACGCTAATGATGAAAGGCATTCCCGCCAGAACACGCTTGATGCCGCCCTGCAACGGCATTGTGCTCATAGGCGTTATGTCGTCCTTCCATAGCAGAACGTGATGCTCGAAATAGACAGCATCGCCCGGCGCTAAATTCAGTTCCGCGACAGGCACAATCTCGCCTTCGACCTGACAGGTGCTCTGCCCGAACTGAAACTCCGTCATGTCCTTCAGGCGCGGAGCTTCGCGCCAGCCCGACTCGCTCACAAGATTCTTAATGTCCAGCGGCGCTCCGCACGTGCGACAGGTCGTAGCGCCCTTCTCGTTCATGCTCTCGCACCACTGGCACTTCAGACGTTCTATCGGCGCATCCTGAGCGGAAGCGTGCGGAGCATGAGAAACGTTTGGCGGTTGCGTTGGCGTCGGCGCGTATTGTGGCGGGACTGTTGGAGCGACAGGCGGCGCAGGTGCAGAGACTTGCTGGGGTGCAACGTCTTGCGGAATCCTTGTTCCATCGTGAGAGCAGAATTTCTGCCCTTCAGCGACGGGGCGTTGACAGGTCGGACAGGTTCTCATCAACTTGTTCTCCTGAGGCGCGAGCGAGTGCGCGCTTACGATGACGAGCTTAGCACACGCGCCATTATAGCCTTCTGAATATGCAGGCGATTCTCCGCTTCGTCAATCACAACTGAAGAGGCTGAATCAATCACGCCGTCCGTCACAATCACGTTCCGGCGCACAGGAAGACAGTGCATGAAGATAGCTCCGTTGGTCCGCTTCATCTTCTCTTCGTCAACGATCCAATCATGACGATATTGTGCACGTTCTTCCAAATCTTTCTCTTGAGCACCGTAGAAATTCTTGCTTCCCCAACTCTTCGCGTACACTACTTCAGCGCCGTCGAACGCTTCATTAACATTGTTCGTCAAGCTCAGACTGCCGCCCGCCTGCTCAGCCTGCGCTCTGATCTCCTTCATCAACTCGTCATCAAGCTCGTAGCCTTCCGGGTGCGCAATCGTCACGTCATGCCCCATTTGCGCCGCAGAGAGGGCGAAGCTATTCGGCACAGCCATAGGCAGCGGCTTCGGATGCCATGCCCAGGTGAGCAACACGCGCTTGCGCCAAACACCAAGCTTCTCTCTTATCGTCATCATGTCCGCTAGAGCCTGACACGGATGTTGCATCGCAGATTCAAGGTTGATGACAGGCACATCTGCATACTTCGCAAACGCATTCAGGATGGGATCGGTGCGCTCCTCTTCCCAATTCTTCAAAGCAGCAAAAGTTCTGACGCCGATGCCGACACAGTATCTTCCAAGCACGCGAACGAACTCCGCCACGTGCTCTGTCTTATCCGAATCCATCACAGCGCCTTCACGATGCTCGAGCGTCCAACTCGTCCCGCCCGGCTCAAGCACTACAGCGTTCCCGCCAAGCTCGAAGACGCCGACCTGCATAGAGGCGCGCGTCCGCAAAGAGGGATTGAAGAAGACGAGCGCGACAGAGCGACCCTCCAGCGGCTTCACTCGATTCTCGCCGCGCTTGAACCTCAAGGCAGACTCAATCAACTCTTCAAGCTCTTCGCGCGTCCAATCTGCTGTTGTCAGAAAATCTCTCAGCATTATCAGTTGCCACTAGCTTTAGCTAGTAGATCAAGTTTGCTAATAAATTTTTGGCTTTAGCCGAATCTTAAAAGCGGCTTGGGCTAAAGCAAAAGGATATTTTCTACTTTGATTCGGCTAAAGCCTCTATTGTTAGCCTGCCTTAATCCACTAGCTAAAGCTAGTGGCAATTTATAATTGCTGCTTAGCTAACTTCATCACTTCTTTCAGGGCTTCGATGAATAGGTCAACCTCTTCGCGTTTCAAACAGAGCGGCGGCAGAAGCCTCAACACATTAGCATCGCTTGACGTGCCTGTGATGATTCGTCTTTCAAGCAGAGCCTTGTGAACGGGCGCGGCTTTCTCTTCAAACTCAAGGCCGAGCAGAAAACCTAACCCTTGCACGCGAACGACCTGCGGAATCTCTGAAAGGCGTTCGCGCAAATGGCTCTCAACCGCCTTCACGTTCTCAAGCATACGGTCTTCTTCAATCGCTTCTAGCGTCGCTTTGACCGCAGCCATAGCAAGCATTCCGCCGCCGAATGTCGTTCCCAGATCATTCTCTTTGATATGCGAAGCGATCTTCTCCGTCACAAGGCACGCGCCGACGGGAACGCCGCTGCCCAGGGCTTTCGCTAACGTGATGATGTCCGGCACGCGCGCCGCGCCCGCTTCATTCCCGGCAAAGAACCATTCGCCCGTGCGACCTACGCCCGTCTGCACTTCATCGTAAATCAGAACGATGCTGCGCTCGTCGCAAAGTTTCCGCAATGCGCGATAAAATTCTGCATCAGCCATGCGAACGCCCGCCATTGATTGAATCGGCTCAAGCATGATTGCGGCAACCGTTTCATCAGCTATCTTTTCAACCGATTCAATGTCGCCAAACTCCGCGAACAGATGTCCGGGCACGTTCGGCTTTCCCATCTCACGATATTTTCCAAGCGCAGTCGCGCTAATCGCATCCGCCGTGCGACCGTGAAAGCCGCCCGTGAAAGTTATAATCTTCTCTCGCCCGGTTGCCATGCGCGCCATTCGCATAGCGTTCTCGTTCGCCTCCGTTCCAGAGTTGCAGAAGAAAGCTTTGGAGAGCGGTTGAGGCGCAAGCGAGACAAGGTGCTCAGAGACACGCGCGCGAACGTCCGAGTAAACAAGATTCGAGTAGAAGATCAACTGCTCTGCCTGCGCTCTTATCGCTTCGACAACGTGCGGGTGGCTATGGCCTGTTCCCGCAACAGCGTGCCCGCCGTATAGGTCCAGGTAACGCTCGCCGTCGCTCGCATAAAGCCACACGCCTTGCCCGCGTTCAGCAGCAACGGGCATCTTCTTGTAAGTCGCAAGCTGGAAGCGATCCTCGCTCGCCTTGATCGTCTCAAAAGTTGAAACTGTTTCTGCTTTCATCCTGCTCTGGCTCCATTCGGCACATTTGATTCAGGAACGGCAAGCACCGGCCTGATTCCGTCTGCGTATCCAACGTCGAACAACATCCCTTCGGAGATTTCACCAAGAATCTTTTTCGGCGCGATGTTGACGACGAAAAGCGCCTGCCGTCCCTCTATCTCTCTGGGATTCTCGCGCTCCTGCTTTAACCCGGCGAGAATAGTTCTCTTGTGATCGCCGAAATTCACAGTGAGCCTTACAAGCTTATTCGAGCCTCTAACGTCTTCGACCAACTCGATAGTGCCGACGCGCACATCAATCTTTTCAAGCACGTCGAAAGAGATTTGAGGCTTAACGGGTGCGACTTCAAAGCCCTCGCCCTGCTTCATGGATTGCTCCCGGTCAGAACCAACCCTGTCTTCTCGTTCAAGCCAGCCATCAGATTCATGTTCTGCACGGCCTGACCCGCAGCGCCTTTAACAAGATTATCAAGCGCGGAGAAGACTACGAGTTGACGGCCACGCGAAGCTAAGCCGATGTCGCAGAAGTTTGTGGTCTTCACCCAGTTGATGTCCGGGGAATCTTTGACCAGACGAACGAAGAAAGAGTCTCTGTAAAACTCCGCGAAGACCGAGCGCACATCGTCCGCCGTCATCTCATCTCTTGTCTCAACGTAAATGGAAGCGAAGATGCCGCGCGAGACAGGAAGGCTGTGCGTCATAAATATAAGCTCGCTCGTCCAATCGCCAACGGCGCGCAGTTCCTGTTCAATCTCCGGCACATGCTGGTGCGTGAAAGGCTTGTAGGCGTAGAAGGAGTTCATGCGCTGAGGGTGATGCGTGTTCGCCGCCGCCTTCGCGCCTGAACCGGATGAACCTGTCTTTGCGTCAACAATCACGCGCCCTTCGATTAAATTATTAGCAACCAGCGGCGCAAGTCCCAAGAGCGTTGAGGTCGCAAAGCATCCTGGATTGCTTATACGGTTCGCCGTCCTTATAGCCTCGCGGTTCGTCTCCGTCAAGCCATAAACGAAACTGGACTGCGCAGCAAACGCTGTATGCTCGCGCTTGTAAAACTTCTCGAACACTTCGCGGTCACGAAGTCGGAAGTCGCCCGAAAGATCAATCACCTTCAGGTTTTCCGGCAATCGCGGCACGACATCAATCGCCTGCCCATGTGGGAGCGTTAGAAAAAGAAAATCAAAATCATTCAAGCCACTGAAATCTTCCGGCGCTGTTTCAAAGCGAAGATCGGTCAGCCCGTAAAGATTCTTATGAACATCACCAACAGCTTTGCCAGCGTGCTCGTTCGCAGTCACAAGCGCAATCTCAACCTGCGGGTGCATTAGCAGCAACCGTAAAAGCTCTGAGCCGCCGTAGCCAGAACCGCCGAAGATGCCTACTTTAAGTTTCATGTTCCAAGTTTCATGTTCCAAGCTTCGAGCGTCACAGTTCCAACTTGGAACATGAAACTTGAAACTTGGAACTGCCGTTCAATTTCTCCTGCACAATCTTGAAAAGCCTCGCGCCGTCTCTTCGCGCATTGCCTGCTGGAACATGGAACTCGCGCTCTATGTAATCTTCGCCCATCTTTGAATCGGTCACAGAGCCTGCAATGACATCAACATTGATGCCGCGCCTTCGGAACAGTTCAATGCCGCCCCACGCTCCAACATAATCCGATGCGCAGAAGATTATCGCCGCTGTAGCCGCGCGCAACTCTTCATCGTCGAAGACGGAATCAACCGAATAGCCGCCGAGTATTCCGTCGCCTAGTTCAATGACAATCATGTCGGGCGCTCTCTCGTTCAAGCGAGCGATGACAGCCTTTGCAATGGAAGCCAGATTGCCTATGCCTACGGTCGAAGGCAAACCGCAATCAAGAAAACTCGCCGTCGCAACCGCGCCGTGGTCCGCCATGTTGAGCGTGTCGCGCAAGGCTGCAACGCCGGATAGTTTCGCCCCTGCGACCTTCAACCCTGCGCGCGTAGCCTGCTTAATCAACTCAGTCGCAGCGTAAGTCTTCCCGCTGTTCATGCATGTGCCCGCGACGATAACTAATGGCGAAGTCTTCCCTAACTTCTCAAGCGGCGGCAGTGCGACATCAGCAATGTTCAGGACGCGACCCTCTTCATCACAGGCAAGACCGATGACTTCCAGGCTGATTGCATCGCTCAAACTCGAATGATGTCCTGTGCAGCAGCCTATGACGCCACCCATGTTCAAGAGATGAAGATGGTCGCCCGCCTCTACCTTCTCAGGCACGTCGCCTACAAAACCTTTCAACGCGCGCCTGCGACCCAGGACACCGATTAGCACATCGCCCGGATTGACCTTCGTAAGTCTTCCGGTCGGCAATTCCAACTGGTTATATGTAGCGCTATCCGTCAACGCACGCACCACGACAACATCGCCCGCGCGCGGCATCTCAACTGTCTCAACCACCGCAACAGTCTTCGGCAGATTAAGCAACGAAGCGGCAGAACCTATCTTGTCCGCCTCAACCACCATGAGCGTTGCAGCCGCCGCGTTGTCCGTAAGCTTCGTCATCAACATCGCAGGAACTTCAAAGGGAAATGGCGAAGTAGGTAAAGGGTTAAATGGGAAATTCCTTAACTCCCTTTAACCATTTCACCATTTCCCTTTTTAACCTTTCTCCCCTAATGCTTTTACTCTCAGTCGCAGCGCGTTCAGTTTGATGAAGCCCTCTGCGTCGCGCTGGTTGTAGATGTCTTCGGCCTCGAAGGTCGCGAGCCGCTCACTGTAAAGCGAGCGAGGCGCGCGTCGTCCGACAACCACAGCGTTGCCGCGATAGAGTTTCAAGCGAACGTCGCCCGTAACATTCACTTGAGTTTCATCAATCATCTTTCGCATCAACTCAAACTCAGGCGCGAACCAGAAGCCGTAATAGACGCTCTCCGCAAACTTCACTCCGAGAGAGTCGCGCAAGTGCATCACCTCGCGGTCGAGCGTGATTGATTCGAGAGCGCGGTGCGCAGCTTGAAGGATGGTCACGCCCGGCGTCTCGTAAACGCCGCGCGACTTCATCCCTACGAAACGGTTTTCGACCAGATCAACCCGGCCAATGCCGTGTTCGCCGCCGAGCTTATTCAGAGTTTCGAGCATAGCAACAGCATCCAGATGCTTGCCATTGATTGAGACAGGCTCGCCCTTCTCGAAACCTATCTCGATGTACTCTGCTTCGGCGCGTGCCCTTTCCGGCGATTTCGTCAAACGGAAAATGTCCGCAGGAGGCTCGGACCAGGGGTCTTCCAAAATGCCGCCCTCGTATGAGATGTGCATCAGGTTTCGGTCCGTAGAGTAAGGCTTCTCGGCAGTCGCCGTCACAGGGATGTTGTGCTCTTTCGCGTAAGCTATAAGATCGGAGCGTCCCTTAAATTCCCACTCGCGCCAGGGTGCAACGACTTTTATATCAGGCTCAAGCGCGTAGTAGGTCAACTCGAAACGGACCTGATCGTTGCCCTTGCCCGTCGCGCCGTGAGCTACGGCATCCGCACCTTCTCGCCGCGCAATCTCTATCTGACGTTTCGCAATCACAGGGCGAGCGAGCGATGTGCCGAGAAGGTAAACGCCCTCGTAAACGGCGTTCGCCTTGACAGCCGTCCACACATACTCGCGCACAAACTCTTCGCGCAAATCCTCTACATACAACTTGGACGCGCCAGTCTCACGCGCCTTCGCTTCGAGTCCATCTAACTCTTCGCCCTGTCCAACGTCCGCGCAGTAGCAGACGACCTCGCACCCATAGCGCTCCTTGATCCAGCGCAGCATCACGGAGGTGTCAAGCCCGCCCGAATAAGCCAATACGATTTTGTTAATCTTCTTTTCAGTCATAGTCAGTAGCCAGTTGTCAGTGGTCAGGTGTCCGTTGTTCGCTTTTATCAACTGACAACGGACAATTGACTACTGACAGCTTTATCCAAACAGTTCCCAAACCTTTTTCATAGCCGTGCGCTGCGCTTTGCGCTCTGTTGCGGCTATGAAGATCGTGTCTTCACCCGCGAGCGTGCCTACTATCTCCGGGATCGAGGCGCGGTCAATCTCGACTGCGACCGCAGAGGCTATGCCGGGTTCGCACTTTGCTACGATCAAGACGTCGCCAGCCGTGTCCAGACTCAAAAGCCCGCGCCCTCTGGCGCCCTTAGAGCTTCGCGGCAGAGTGTAATGGCCGTTATGCTTGACTATGCCAAGCTCCACCAGATCGCGCGAGACGCTTGACTGCGTGACAGCAAACCCCGCGCGCTCAAGGTGCGCCGTCAATTCATCCTGTGTCCCGATCCGTTTAGCGCGAATCAGATTCAGAATTTTCTGCTGCCGTGTCTCTTTCTGCATCGCCCTACTTATGCAAGCGGATTGCATAATCGTTGCATAGATGCATAAAATAGCATTCAAGATGCAATTCGGTCAAATAACTTTGCGGGCAAAAGCCGTTTGCGGTTTAGAATCGCAGCCCGAAAGTTTAGACGGAGGCGAAGATGACGGAGTCTAAAAATTTGTGGGGCGGGCGGTTTACGGGCAAGGCCGATGAGGGGTTTGTTCGATTCAATCGCTCGTTCGGCTTTGACCGAAGGTTGTTCGACGTGGATGTCGCGGCGAGCCTTGCGCATTGCGAGGGTTTACGCGCGGCTGGAGTTTTGACGGACGCGGAAAGCTCGCAGATTAAGAACGGGCTTCGGACAATCATCAAGCGCGCGGAGACCGATTCAAGATATTTCGACGACCTTCCTTCCGAAGATGTTCACTCGTTTGTAGAGGCGCGTCTGGTTCAGCTAATAGGCGACACGGGCCGGAAGCTTCACACGGGGCGCAGCCGAAACGATCAGGTGGCTACGGACTTACGGCTCTGGTTGCGAGCCGAGATTGATCGAACGCAAGAGAAGCTGATAGATGCGCAGAGCGCGCTCGTTGAGTTGGCGGAAAAGCATTCTGCGGCGGCGATTCCGGGCTACACTCACCTGCAACGCGCGCAGCCTGTACTTTTCGCTCACTGGTGTCTGGCATATTTCGAGATGCTTGAGCGCGACCGCGAGCGTCTGAGCGAAGTGAGAAAGCGCGTTAACGTGATGCCGCTAGGCTCTGCTGCTCTGGCTGGCACAGCTTACAGGATTGATCGTGAACTTGTGGCGCGCGAGCTTGGCTTTGAAGATGTTTCGCGCAACAGTCTTGATGCTGTGAGCGACAGAGATTTCTGCATTGAGTTTATCGGCGCTGCGTCAATCCTCATGCTTCACCTTTCGCGCGTGGCCGAAGATATCATCATCTACTCGACAGCAGAGTTCGGTTTTCTTGAACTGAGCGACGCTGTTGCTACAGGCTCATCCTTGATGCCGCAGAAGAAGAACCCGGATTCGATGGAACTCGTGCGCGGAAAATCTGGAAGAGTGTTCGGACACTTGAGCGCGTTGCTTGCTACGTTGAAGGGATTGCCGCTCGCTTATAACAAGGACATGCAGGAAGACAAGGAGGCTCTCTTCGACACGGTTGATACTGTAACAGCGTCATTGGAAGTGACCGCGACAGTCTTACGCAACGTGCGTGTGCGCGAAGAGCGAGCGAGCGAGGCGGCGGCGCGCGGCTACATGAACGCGACGGAGTTGGCCGATTACCTTGTGCGAAAAGGCTTGCCGTTTCGTGAGGCGCACGATACGGTCGGTCGTCTGGTCCTGCGCGCCATAGAGCGCGGCGTTGAGCTTCAAGACTTAGAGCTTGACGAGATGAAGTCTCTCTCTCCGCTCGTCAAAGAGGATGTTTATGAGGCTCTGTCGCTGGAACAGACTCTTGCGACGAAATCGCAAGTGGGCGGCACTGCGCCTGAGCGAGTTGCAGAGGCTATCTTTGCGGCTCGCACGCGACTTTCAAGCTCCTAACGAGAATCGCCTTGATATTTGAAAGGCGGAGTTGCAAGGACGGCGCGCGCTGTTCATCAGAAATTCATTGACTTGATTTCAGATTACGCTTATTTTCCTAGCCATCAATTACCTGTTCAATCATTCGGAACGTTTCATGCTTTTTATTCAAACGCTCCGCGCTTTATTAAGAGTCCATTAGGAGACCCTGTATGAAAGCAAGCAGCAACCAAATTTTGCCGAGCGCGCGAACAAGTGAGCTAGTCGTTCGAGAGCTTGAGGACGAAGTACTGATTTATGATGTGGAACGACAAAAGGCGCATTGTCTGAATCGTACCT
>QHXM01000319.1 GCA_003222945.1 Acidobacteriota bacterium | reverse complement strand
TTTCCAATGCCTTCTTCATCGTTGACCCGAAACGTTTTTGATGAAAGATTTTATGGACCGCTCTTCAATCATCAGTTGTCCGATTGATTGAGATAGCGCCGCCTGGTCTTTACCTTCAATCGCAGTTCTCATTTGACCGACTAATCCCTGAATGCGATTGATCTCAACTTGCGCGCGTGTGCGCTCGTCATTTGGAATGTCGGAAGACTTTTCGAGCATCTTACTTTCATCCTGAAGTTTCTGCTCCGCTGTTTCAAGAGTTCGCTTTGCATAAGCTACAGGCACAGAGCCTTTCATCAATGCTTCACCAACCAATGACGCGGTTGCAGCCCACGAAGAGATTGTCTTCAGTTCTTTAGTTAATTTATCCGACGGAGAACTGCAAGCTGTCAGAAGTGTGAGCGCGGTGAAGATTAGAGGGCGAGCGCTTTGCTGAAGAGTCTTCATGGTTCGAGCTTTCAATCTTCTGCGCCGCGCTCTATTTCAGTGTGTATAGATAACCAGCTATGTCGCGCGCGTCGCGTTCGCTCACACCTAGATTCGGCATCACGGTCAAATGATCTACCTGCGGAGGATTCTCTATCCAGCGAATCATGTTGTCGGGCGTGTTTGGCAGAACGCCCGCGATGTAAGAACGGCTCGCCATCTGGGTGAGCGGCGGACCGACGAGCGCGTCCGCGCCGCGAATCCCTGGAATCGTATGGCACGTCGCGCAACCGTAACGGCTAATTGCCGTGCGGCCTCTCGTAGGGTCTCCGCCCGTCATAGCAGCCGCCTGACGCTCCGCTTCTTGATTACAAGCGGTCAAAGCAAGAGCGCCAAGTAAAAGTCCGAATGCTAAAGAGAGCTTGATTACTTCTACAGTTCTAAACTTCTTCGAGCGGAGTCAATCCCCACGACGCTGTGTAACCTTTATAAGCCGGATACCAGACGCCCTGCGCGAAGGTTATGAGCGCGCCGAGCAGTCCGCTATGAACCGAGGTCGTGAAAACGTAAAGAGTCGCCGCGCCGTAACCCATTAGCCCCCGCCGCCCGTGAACGAGCGCCCACCAGAAAAGAAGCGCCGAAAAGAAGAAGCTCAAGTGTTGCAGCGTGTGAACGAACTCGCTGTCGAGCGTCGCTTGAAACAGAGCGGGAATGTGCCAGACCCACAGTGCCAACGCGTGAACGGCCCAAGCCACAAGCGGGTTCGTTAACGCTCGCCAGGCTTTCTGAAACCAACCGGCCTTTCCCCAGTGGCCTACTCTTCGCGCAATTCCTACAGGCAGCGCACGAAGGAAAGGAACGAGCGGGCGGCCCAGGACAAGAAGCGGCGCAGAGACCAACATCAAAACTTCATGCTGCGTCATGTGCGCTGAAAAGAGCACGCGCCCCCATGAATGAAGAGGTGAAACGAGCGCGAGCATGAGCGAAAGCCAACCGAGCGCATAACACGCAACCTCCCATCTATCAACTCCACGCCCGACGCCGTCATTTCGCCAAAGCTTTCTCACACCCCAAAAATAGAGCCACGCAGAAAGCGCCAAACAGACCAACACAACAGGCTCCCAACTCCACGCGCGCCACAGATCATGAAAATTATGCGGCCTGCCCTCGTGCGCCAAGACAGCGCGAGGAAAAGAAAAAGTAAAAAGGTAAAAGGTAAAAGTAAGGCAGAAACCACATTTTAATAAAGATGCTTTCGTCTTCACTTTTACCTTTTGCCTTCTACCTTTTTCCTTCATTGCTGGCATGGGTGCAGTATGAAATCTGGAATACCTTGAGCGAGTATGACTAGAAAAAACATCGCGCTTGTAAGAAGTCCGAGCACTCCCATGAAGCGGCTGCGCGTGCGCGCGTCGCCAGCATCATCAGGCAACTCGCCCCCTGCCTCCTGCCAGTTGCGCCAGGCTACGAAGCCTCCGGTTGCTGCTACGACCAGAGCCACAAGCGTTACCAGATAGAGAGCTACCCTGTGCCCGCTCATACATGCATAGGGCACAAGCAAGTAGTTAATCTCCATCTGCGTGGCCCAGACAATGGGCGCAAGCAACACTCCGGTCCACAAGAGCAGTTGCCCGCTCGTCTTCGCAAACTTTTTATCGCTCTCCTTGCTCTTCACACTCTCTTTGCCTCTTTCAATAACTGAACCTCGGACTGAGATAGATGATTGCGTAGAGCAGAATCCAGATGGCCGCGACCCAGTACCAATAGACTGCGACAACAGTGATGTCCACGCGGTGCTTCATGTCGAACTTGCGCATGGATGTCCAGAGCGTTAGCAGAAAAGCTTCCAGCGTCACTGTGATTAAGTGCGCAAGATGCATCCCCAAAATGAACCAGACGATTGAGCCGTAAGCATTGCTGTCCCAGCGAAACCTGACTGCCGAAAACTCGAACGCGCGCAAGGTGATTGAGAGCGCGCCGAACAAAAGGCAGGCGATCAGACCAATGTGCGCCCTCTTCGCATCGCCACGCCTCGCTGCCAGGTCAGTCAGAATCATCGGCACGCAACTGATGACGAGCAGCAGCATGTTGAGGGTCGCAACTGTCAGATACGGCAACGGGCGAAGTTCCGGCGGCTGCGTGTCTGTTAAAGGCGGAGGCCACAGTTGAAAATTCTGTCGAACGTAAAAATATGTGGCGATGGCGATAGCGAACATCGTCGTCTCAATTGCAAGCAAGCCCCAGTTGCCCCACCACACGGAGTCTTTCTCGAAGCTGTGATGAGGAAGACCAGATACGTCCAACACACGCCGCGCGCTCATGCTCCCTCCTCCTGCTGCGCTAATTTGACCGAAGGCTCAGGCTTCGGCTTGACCTTACGCTCTTTTACCTCTCTGTTCTCAGAGTTGGGATCGGACCAGAACCAACCGAAGAACGCGGCGAACGCTAAGACTGCTCCGATGGGAAAAGCCCAGGGCGTAAAGATGCCTACGCCGAACGATTCCGCCGTTGCGAGCGCGAGCAGAATAGGCCAGATTGATGGACCTGGAATTTGATAAGCGTGGTCCGGCTCTGCGTCCATCACATTAGTCGCAAGCACCTCGCGGCAGTCTGTCTTGAGACCTACAACGACAGGCGCATCTTCCGTCTTCTCCCACAGCGCATGGCGACCTTGCGTGGTGGGCAGATAGACGTAGTTATAACTTGGCGGCGGCGAACTCGTTGACCATTCGAGCGTGTCCGCGTTCCAGGGGTTATCTCCAGCAATGACGCCCGCGCGACGCGAGTAGAGAAAGTTGATGATGAATAGAAGAACACCGATGGTTAGAACGCTCGCGCCGATGGATGCGAGCATGTTCAGATCGCCCCAGCCCGTCTCAGGCAAGTAGGTGTAGATGCGCCGCGTCATTCCTTTCAATCCAAGCTGGTGCATCGGGAAGAAAACCAGATTGAAGCCTACGAACATCAATCCGAATGTCCAAAGCCCCAAGCGCTCGCTCAACATGCGCCCGGTCCATTTTGGAAACCAGTAGTGTAGCGCTCCGAAGAGCGGGAAGACTGCGCCGCCAATGAGCACGTAATGAAAGTGCGCAACGACAAAGTAGGTGTCGTGAACCTGCAAGTCCAAAGGAACGGCTGCCAGCATCAAGCCTGACAGTCCGCCGATCACGAAGATGAAGACAAAACCGAGCACGAAGATCAGCGGCGTCTTCAAATGCAACTCGCCGCCCCACATTGATGCTATCCAGCAGAAAATCTGAACGCCGCTCGGAATCGCAATCATCATGCTCGCGCCCGTAAAGAAGCTCTGCCCCAATTGCGGCAGCGGCGTTGCAAACATGTGATGAACCCACAGGCCGAAGCCTATGAACGCCGTCGCAATCAATGACAACACCATCGGCGTGTAGCCGAAGACTTTGCGGCGCGAGAACGTGACGACGATTGAAGAGACAAAGCCGAGCGCCGGGATGAAGATTATATAGACCTCCGGGTGGCCGAAGAACCAGAAGACGTGTTGATAAAGGAGCGCATCACCTCCCTCCGCTGGATTGAAAAAGTGCGTGTCAACGAGCCTGTCCATCGCAAGGAAACCGCTCGCAAGCATAACGGCAGGCATTGCGAAGATAATCATGAAAGAGGTCACGACCTGCGACCAGACGAATAGCGGGATGCGATTCAAAGACATTCCGACGGCGCGTTGCTTGAAGACAGTTGCGATGATCTCGACCGCGCCGACGAGCGCTGCGATTTCAGTGAACGTTATCATCTGTGCCCAGATGTCAACGCGCTTGCCCGGCGAAAAGGCTGGTCCGGCCAGAGGAACATAACTGAACCATCCCGTGTCCGGTCCGATGTTCAGAAGGAAGCCGCCGTAAAGCAGCAGCCCGCCGAATAGATAGACGAAGTAGCCGTAAGCGTTCATGCGCGGGAACGCAACGTTTCGCGTGCCTATCATCAGGGGCACAAGGTAAAGACCGATGCCTTCCATAATCGGCACAGCGAATAGAAACATCATCGTCGTGCCGTGAACCCAGGTGCGCTCAAGCTCGCGCCGGTCGCTCTCCTCACTCAAGCTTCTGGTCGTTTCCACAACCTTCTTCTCTTCTCTCTTCTCAGTCTTAGCCACGCTATTTTTCCCGCGCCTCCAATCTCATTTCAGGCTTTGCAGGTAATCCAGTAGCGCCTGCACGTCTTCCGAGTTAAGTGCGATGGGAGGCATGTGGTTTCCGGGCTTGATGCTCTGCGAATCAACTATCCAGCCGGAGAGATGGCCGCGCGTGAATGGCAATGTTCCGGCGGCAATCGTGCTTCTGCTTGCGACGTGTGTGAGGTTTGGTCCTGTGGTCGCATTCGCCTGTGTGCCTTGAATCGTGTGGCACATGATGCAGGGAGAAGTTAGAAAGACCTGCTGCCCGCGCTGTTCGGATTCGTTTGAGGGAGCGACCGATTCTGCGCGTTGGGCATCCATCCATGCGTTGAATTTATCCACCGGCTCTGCAAAGACGAATAGCGCCATGTGCGCGTGTTGCAGGCCGCAATACTCTGCGCATTGGCCTCTATAAACTCCCGCTTGGTCCGCCTGCAACCAGATGGTCGCATCCTTGCCGGGTATAAGGTCTTTCTTGCCGTTAAGATTCGGGACCCAGAAACTGTGAATGACATCGGTTGAGTGAAGCTTCAACGTGACGGGCTGGCCTACGGGGATGTGAATCTCGTTTGCCGTAGTGAAAATCTTGCTTGGGTTCGTGTCCATGTAGCGAACTTCCCACCACCACTGATGCCCTGTCACCTCAATCGTCACTAGCCCCTTGTTCTCCATGTCGGAAGAGAGTGATCTTCCGATTGAAAAACTTGCTATGAGGAAGACGAAGAGAATTACAACTGTGACTGCGACTGCTCCCTGAACGGTGCGCGTCATCCTTTGCTCTTCAGCTTTCGACAGAGAAAGCTTCGGCTTATCGGTAATCTTCTCTACTCTTGCAGCTTTACTTTGCTTGCTGCGCGAGCGAACGACGGCTATGAGAGCAGCGATGATAACCAGAACGAAAACCACAGAGCAGACATAGAACATCAGCCACCAGAGTTTGCTTATGCGGCCAGCTTGTGGACCTGCCGGATCAATCGCAGACTGAATGCCGCCGCGACAGCCAGAAAAAAACAGGCACAGGAAGGCGGCGCTCAGAAAGCGCAAGCCTCTTGTTGGGAGCGCTAGATTCCTAGCCTGCAAGCGTGCGATTAGCACGCTAACAGTTGTTCGCGCCTCACGGCGCTCAATGCAGGCAGGGATGCCTGCGCTCCCAGCTATATCCCTCGTTCTCATTTAGACTGCTCCGAAGATTTCGACGCGCCTGTGCTCAATGGCTGTTTCTCTTCAGTTCTTTGCTCAGACTTCTTAGCATTCATGTGGTCGTCGCGCGTTGGCGAAACGTCCTTGCGCAGTAGCCCGCTCATAGAGCGAACGTAAGCAACAAGCTCCCAGACCTGCGCGTCAGGAATCTTCTGCCGAAACGAAGGCCTACCGTTCGGACGCCCTTCTACAA
>QHXM01000154.1 GCA_003222945.1 Acidobacteriota bacterium | reverse complement strand
ACAGTTTGACCCGCGCGTCGTAGAAGCGTTCCTTGACGCATACAAGTTGAAAGAGATCGAGGTGTAGTTATGGTTTCATGGATGAAGAGGCGCATTAACCGTTCCCGCGCACGCTGCCAGAAAGCGTCGCAGGCGAACAGAGAGAAGGCGCAACCTCGAAAATCAAAAGAGAAGCTCGGCAAACAATCTGCTACGGACTTCCGCACGGACTTTCACCACGCAAGCGATAAGTGAACATTAAGAAGCCGTCTCAATCGTGAACAGCTTTCTTGTGAACAATTAGTCTGCCAGCACCTGTTAAAGATCAACCTGGAATCCACCTTTAATTCTGAGAGCCACTTCGTCTGTCTGCATAGAGCGTGCTACACTTTAAGAAAATCTTTCAGTAGTCAGCTGTCAATGGTCAGTTGCAAAAACAAACAACTGACAACGGACTACTGACAACTGACAATTACTTTATGACTGGAAACGAAATTCGCCAAAAATTTTTAGAATACTTCGAGCAGCGGGGTCACAAGATGGTGCGCAGTAGCCCCTTGCTGCCTGCAAATGATCCCAGCCTGCTTTTCACAAACGCAGGGATGAACCAGTTCAAGGATGTCTTTCTTGGATTGGAGAAGCGCGACTACAAGCGCGCAACTTCGTCGCAGAAGTGCCTGCGCGCTGGAGGCAAGCACAACGATCTGGATGAGGTCGGGAAGACCGCTCGGCATCAGACCTTCTTCGAGATGCTAGGCAACTTCTCCTTCGGCGACTACTTCAAGCGCGAGGCGATTGAGTTCGCGTGGGATTTTCTCGTAAACCAACTCAAGCTCGATCCTGAAAGATTGTGGTTCACAGTCTTTGAAGGCGACGAAGAGATTCCAGCAGATGAAGAGGCAGCCGCGCTCTGGATTAAAGTCGGCGCACGCCCTTCGCGCGTTCTACGCTTTGGACGTAAAGATAATTTCTGGCAGATGGCCGAAACTGGTCCGTGCGGGCCTAACTCCGAGATTAGTTATTACCTGGGCGAGCACCCGGAAGACCCTAATTTTAATCGAGCAGATTTAGTCAATGGTCCTGGCGACACGACTATGGAGATTTGGAATCTGGTCTTCATGCAATACAACCGCGTCGAGGTCGAGCCGGGCAAATATAAGCTAGAGCCTTTGCCAAAACCTTCGGTTGACACGGGCGCAGGTCTTGAACGTTTGGGCGTCGTTCTGCAAGGTGTAAAGTCAAACTACGACACAGACTTTCTTCGCCCGATAATAGAGTTCACCGCGCAGCTAGCGGACCGGCATTACGAGCCTGAGACGTTGGAAGGCTTTGCGATGCGCGTCATTGCGGACCACGCCCGCGCAACTGCATTCTCAATCGCTGACAACATTCTGCCCGGCAACGAAGGGCGCAACTATGTCTTGCGAAAAATTATGCGCCGCGCAATTTATCAGGGATGCCACACGCTTCGATTTCAGGATGCTTTCTTCTACAAGGTGACCGATTTCGTAGTCGAGCAGATGCGCGAAGCCTACCCGGAGCTTGAGGCCGCACGCGAATTCATAGAGCGCATGGTCCGGCTCGAAGAGGAACGCTTCGGCTCGACTCTGACCGTTGGCTTGCAGAAACTCGACGCGCTCTTTTCCGTGACGCATGACGGCTCGCTTCCAGACTACAAGGAACTAGCGCGCCTCTACGACACCTTCGGCACGCCGCGCGATCTTATACGCGTCAGCATGGAGGAGCGCGGCTTTACGATTGACGAAGATACATTTAACGAATCGTTCGACGCTGCCTTGCGCGAACTTCAACACGCGGGCGAGCGCGAGCAAGGTGCGGCGGGCACGAAGGTCAAGCCTGTCTATTCTCGCATTGCGGAGCGCACGGGTCGGACAACGTTTACAGGCTACGACGAGACGCGCACAGAAGGCGCGTGGGTCTTTGCGCTCATCAACGGCGAAGAAGAGACAGGTGAGTTGCGCGAAGGCGAAGACGGCGAGGTCGTCTTGAACCGCACGCCCTTCTACGCAGAGTCGGGCGGTCAGGTCGGCGACACCGGAACGCTCTTTAACGCCGACACACAGGTCACGGTCAACGACACTGTCTCACCCGTCGGCGGCATGATAATTCATCGTGTGACGGTTAATAGCGGCGTGCTTCATGTCGGCGACGTAGTCGCAGCGCAGGTTGACGTTGATAAGCGAGACGCCACGCGCCGCAATCACACGGCTACGCACCTGCTTCACGCTGCGCTGCGCGAAGTCTTGGGCACGCACGTCAAGCAGGCAGGCTCTGTCGTCGCGCCTAACTATTTGAGATTTGATTTCTCGCATTATCAACCATTGACGGGCGATGAGATTGCGGAGATAGAGCGTCTGGTCAATTATCATATCCTCAGAAATGAAAAAGTGAAGACCGATGTTCTCTCTTTGGAAGAGGCAATGCAGTCGGGCGCTATGGCTCTGTTCGGCGAAAAATATGCGGAGCATGTGCGCGTGCTGACAGTGCCGGGCGTGGAAGGCTCTGTCTTCTCCAAAGAGCTTTGCGGCGGAACTCACGTTCGCGCCACAGGCGACATTGGCCTCTTCAAAATCACGAGCGATGAATCCATAGCTTCAGGCACACGCCGCGTACGTGCTGTGACGGGCGCAGACGCCTTCACTCGCTTTCAGGAGACAGAGGCTCTTGTCGATAGCATAGCGAGCAGCATTCGCGCTTCACGCAGCGACATCCTGGCTTCGGTCGAGCGGCTTCAGGAAGAGTTGAAACGTGCGCGGCGCGAAGCGGAAGAACTTCGTATGAAAATTGCCACGGGCGGCGCGGCTTCTTCAAACGGAGACGAAGCGCGCGAGGTCGCGGGCGGCGTGAAGGTTTTAGCGCGCGAAGCGAGCGGGCTTGACGCTGCGGGCTTGCGCCAGCTTTCCGATACGCTGCTGGCAAGAATCAAATCAGGTGTTGTGGTTCTTGGCCGAAGCAGTGACGGCAAGGTTTCAATCATAGTCAGAACGTCGCCCGATCTATCGAAGCGCGTTCCTGCGGGTCAGGTGATTAAAGAACTCGCCCCGATTGTCGGCGGGCGCGGCGGAGGCAAGCCTGACATGGCCGAAGGCGGCGGCAATCAACCAGAAAAGTTGACGGAAGCTCTTGAAGCCAGCTACGGCGTTGTTGAAAGACTTTTGGCTTGATAGAAGAGCAAGGCAGAAGGCGGAAGTAAAGAAAGAAAGTTGAGAGCGCTTACTGCTTTCTCTCTTTCACTTCATCCTTCCGCCTTCATACTTGCTTTTCTGCGCTTACATAGTCTTCTGCTTATCTGTAAGCGTGATGTTCATCTTTTCCAGCGTGACCTTGTTAAGTGTCCCTGTGACCTTGATCCCCTCTGCCCCTTGATATTTCCTTAAGCCGTCGCGTGTCGCCGCATCCAGTTTCCCGGTCTGCTCTCCTGCATAAAACCCGCGTTGCTTGAGAATCGCTTGCGCCTGCTTGACCTGCTCCTTGTTCGCACGAAAAACAGGGCCGCGCTTTTTGTTTGAGTTGGCGTTTCTGGCCGCTGAGTTAGCGTTCTTAGCGTTACTGTTCGTCTGCGCCATCGAAGTCGTATAGAAGACGACGAGAGACAGTAATATCACCATCGATACCCTTAGACATTTTTTCATCAGATTTTCTCCTTCGGTGAGGTGCGTCAAGATTTAATGGCGGGTGGTGACCAAAGAAAAACAGAAACATCATACATCCTCTGTCAAGCCCTACTAGCCCGAATCAATGCTATAAATCGCCCGGTAAAAACTGTTTGGCAAGAGACCAACAAAGTGTTATCCTTTCTTTGTGCCTGAAGGGTGCTTGCCTTTTGACAGGCTCGCTCCCCGTTTTCAGCCGCTCTTTTCCCTGACCCCCACGCGCTTTCTCCTGTTTCTTACTTGCCCTTCGGGCGCGTGATTCCAAGTTCAATAGTATTTGGTGAGTTAGCATGAAAAAGTTCCCCTTCGCGTGTCTAATAGCTTTAATGACGGCTCTGCCCGCTCTGGCTCAAAGCAACTATCGTTTCGACAATTTCGACGTGCGCGACGGCGTCCGTGTGGAGACTGTGGAGACAACATCAACGCTTCCTCCGGCAGAGAATGTTCGCAAGACTGCTAAGACCGGTCTTGTTCTCAATCGCTCGACGACACGCCCCGCAGAAACTCTCTACGCGCCCGCGCGCTCTATGAGCATGTACGCCGGAAATTCCCTCAACGGCTTTACGACGGGCGATGCGAAAATTGATAGTTACATCGTCGAATCAAGCCTTCGCAACGGACTCGATCCTGTACTCCTCTACGCGCAGATGCACACGGAATCCTCCTTCAAGCGAATGGCTATTTCGCCCAAAGGCGCTAGCGGGCTTATGCAGTTGATGCCGGGGACAGCCGCGCGCTTCGGTGTCCGTAATATCTTCGACCCGCGCGAGAACATTGAAGGCGGCGCGCGTTACATGCGCTTTCTCCTGGATGCTTTCAATGGTGACGTGCAGCTTGCGCTTGCAGGCTACAACGCTGGCGAAGGCGCAGTATTGAAGTACGGACGACGCATCCCGCCCTTTCACGAGACGCAGGAGTACGTGCGCCGCATCTCGCAGCGCTACGCTATGCTCCGCAGCGGAGAGATGGCGCGCAACGCACGCACTGTAACGCCAGCGCAGGCCGCAAGCCTCGTCAACGATGAACAGACCGCACCGCCCGCCCCCACTTATGAACGCGCAATCTTCGCCGTTCGCCTCCCGGACGGAAGACTCCAACTCGTGAGCCAGTAAAGAAGAAGGCAAAAGTAAAAAGGAAAAAGGCAAAAGGAGGATGAGAGGTTAGCTCTTCTTCCCTTTTGCCTTTTTCCTTTTACCTTTTGCCTTCCTTTTTATGTATGATTGGCGGTGCATGTGAGGTCTCGCCAATGTTGTGTGGCGCGCGAGGAGATAGCTTTTGTCCACTAATGCTTCATTCAGTTCAGCGCAACAGTTGGGTGGAGGTGCGCAAGGGGCGCGTCGTGCGCTCGTTATTGCGGACGAGGCAAGCTCAAGCCTGCAACAGCAGCTTACAGTCAACGGTTATGTGACGCGCGCGGCGACGATTGCTGATGCCGGGCTGGCTATCAAAGAGTTCGCGCCGGGCGTTGTCATCATAGTGGTTGCTCACTCGGACGGAGATGTTGAGCACGAGAGCGTTGCGTTTGCTCGTAAGCTCCGCGCAGAGACTTCTACTTACTCTCTGCCCATAGTCTTTGTTTGGAGTGAAGACCAGAGACCTTTGCGCACGGCTGCACAGTACATAGGGGCTGACGACTACTTTTCACTTGCGACCCCTACCGTCGAAATCCTTGCGCGTCTTGATTCGCTCTTCTGGCGCGTCGAAGCTAATCGTCGCTCCGCGCCCGCTGTGAGCGATCAGCGCTTAGAGATAGACAACTTCATGTTCATGCTGGACGCCGTGCGTGAAGACGCGCGTGCAGGATTGAGCGGAACGATTGCTCTTGTCTATGCTGCCCCGAAGCGCGGGCGCGAGGACAGTTTCGACAAGGCCGTGCGCGATCACACGCTAAGTCGCGCTCACGGGTTTTTGAAATTAAACCTGCGCCGCGTTGATGCTGTTGCCTATTATGGTCCGACCGCGCTACTGGTCTATCTCCCGCGCATGGACGCGCGCTCTGCCGTTGCCGCTCTTTCGAGACTCTATAGAGAATTCCTGGAAGAGAACCCGGACCGAAACATCGTCGCGGGGCTTGCTTCTTTCCCTGAACATGGCAGCGACGTTGAAGGGTTGATTGAAAAAGCTGAAGCAGCTGTCAACCATGCGCGTTCCGCAGCAAAGCAGGTCGTTGCGTATGAAGCGACAATGAAGGTGGCCTCTTCTATTCCCAAAGAGACCGGGCGCGAGATGCCGAAAGAGACCAAAGCGCCGGTCGCTCCTCCGACACCTGTTCCGGGTCCCGGCGCTGAGCGCGAGCATGAGCGAGAACCTTTAAGCGAGAGTGCGCCGGAAACTGTTTCGGCCAGTGAACCTCCGGCGACTGTTAGCTCTGCGAATCGAAGCGAATCGAGAATGAACGCGGCTGTTGCCATGAGCGCAGAAGAACTTACGCGGGCTGCTGACGAGGCTGCGGCGCACGAGCGCGAAAGGCGTGCGAGCGGGACTGTGATGCCGCGTCGCCTGCTTCTGACGGTTTCGGATTCGGCGCGCATGACGCAGATAAATTCCCTGATTCGCTCTGCCGGTTACGAGGCTCGCGCGGCGTTTGACGGACAGCAGGCTCTACATCTTCTGAAAATCGAGCGCCCCGATCTGCTCTTGCTTGATTACGAGCTTCAGGGTATAGACGGCCTTGAAACGATTCGGCGTTTGCGTAAACAGAGCGGCGGGCGTCTCTCGCTTCCCGTCATTATGATTCTTTCAAATGAGAACGAGCGTGCGCGTCGTGAAGCGCTTGAGCTTGGCGCGCACAGCGTGTTCGTTACCCCTTATGATCCGGCGGAATTCCTGGCGAGCGTGCGCCGCGCCGGAGGCCACGAGTGAGGTGAAAAGATTATGCACTGTACTAACTGTGGAACTTTCATAGCACCGGGAGCGCGCTTCTGCGCAGGCTGTGGCGCGCCCGCCGTTGACCCCGAAGCGACAAGATACGCTGGCGCGCAGCAGCAACAGCCCTTTGCACAACCCTATGCTCCGCCTATGCAAGCTCCGCCGCCGCAGCCCGCCTACAATCCTCCAATGCGACAGCCCGCGATGAACGATGCCGAGCGGGAGATTTTCAAGGTGCGCCCGACGCTGCTCTTCATAAAGATAGGTTACGCCTTGGCTGCTCTCGGCGGCATAATCTTAGTCGTACTTCTCGCTTACACTTCTCTGCCCACATGGATTTCGATTGTGCTGGCGCTCGGATTGCTTCTGATTCCTGCCTATCATCATCTAAAGCGCAACATGCTTCAGTACACGTTGACGAATCACAAGCTTGAGATTGACGAGGGCTTCTTCTCGCGCACTACGCGCAACTTCACTTTGAGAAACATTCAGGACGTGACTGTTCGTGTAAATCTCTGGCAGAGGATTCTTGGCTACGGCGACGTGATTATAGAGGACGCGGGCGAGGGCGGCGGCACGACCGTGCTTCACAACATACATAACCCGCGCCAGTACGCCGACATGATTATGCGAGAGTTGCGAAGGTTTCGATAAAAGGGACGCGAGAGTTTCTTCCGATGAATGGCTTTGCGCGCAAACCTGCGATTTGTCTGGAACATCCAATGGTTTGCGGTTTCTAAATATATTGTTGCGAGATTTGAATTAAGGGGTTTTGTTTTGCGTTTTATCTTATTGAGGTTGGTTGTTATCAGTTCGCTTTTATCGCTCCTGTTCCTGACAGCAGCGGGGCAGAGTTCATCTCAGCAGGCAGCCAGTAATCTTTTACCGAAAACTGTGGGCGATTATCGCGTGTCCACCGAGCGCGCGAATGCTTCTCTTTTGAAAGAGATTGCGCCGGAAGATTTCCGTGTTCAAGCGTCGGCTGAAGGAACGTATTTTTCTGCTAAAGGCGAAAGGCTGGCCGTCACAATTATCAAGACACAATCGCAGGCGGGCGCTTATTCGCTTCTCACGGAAGTCTCCGCGCGCATTAGAAGCAACGGGCAGGCACAAGCGATGAAAGAGGGCGACGTTGGTATAGCGGGCGTTGCATCTTCTGATCGAGTGGCTTTCTATAAAGGCCCTCTGTTTGTCAGCATCACGGGCAGCGCAAATGCGCGCAATGGCGAGAGCGGCCTTCTTGATTTCGCACGCGCCTTTGCAGGGACTTTGCAGGATGCGGAGAATGAAATCCCCGTGCTAGTCAAACATCTGCCCGACTGGGAGACAGCAAAGGATCGTTCGAGCTATGCAATCAGTCTACATGCTCTTGAGAGGGCTGCGGGCGGGCAGCCTGTCCTCGATGCCGTAAGTTTTGACGAAGGTGAAGAGGCTGTGACGGCAAGCTATGACCGCTCGCGTCTGGTCATAATCGAATATCCTACGCCGCAGATTGCGCAAAGTAGCGACGAGCGCATTAACGAGCGTATCAAGCAGCTACGCGAGGGCGGGCAAGCAGTTCCTTCCGGCTATCGTCGCGTAGGTAACTACTCTGTCTTTGTTTTCAACGCGCCGGACGAGACGGCTGCCGCGAAGTTGATTGACAATGTGAAGTACGAGCAGTCCATACAGTGGCTAGGCGAGAACCCGCTGGCCTGGAAGCGATATGAAAAGCAGCACACGCGCGAAGCCGTCAGTCTTATTCTAGGCATAGCCAGGACCATAGGGTTTTTCGTAGCGCTCTGTCTGGGCGGAGGCGGAATAGTCGGCGGCCTTGCTTACCTTCATCGCAGGGCGCAGCGACGTGCTGCGGCTGAAAGTTACTCGGATGCAGGAGGCATGTTGCGCCTGAATCTGGACGAGATGACGCCTGAGACCGATCCGAGCCGTTTGCTCGGCAGCGGCGGCGAGAAGACTGTTATCTGACCGCTCTATGCTGGGAGCGCAGGCATCCCTGCCTGCAAGATTGCTCTGGCAATCTAACGAATTGTTCGCGCTAATAGGCGCTCAATGCAGGCCGTGCCGCCTGCGCTCCCAGCAATTCCCTATATTTTAAGCGGAATCTATCATACATTTCCGGGAATGGATGAGATATTCTCGGGAATCCGTGATTCATTCCCGGGAATCCTTCATCCATTCCCGGAAATCCATGACATATTCCTGAGAATATATGACGGATTCCCGGGAATGGATGACGCCCGCCTGAGAATATGTGAGCCATTCCCGAGAATCTATGACAGATGCTCAGGAATGTATGACAGATTCCCGGGAATATTTGACCTATTCCTGAGAGTGTATGACGGACTCCCGGGCGGCGACTAGCACCGCTTGAGCGGGGATCATCGGTTTTTTAGGAAAATACCGGCTGTTTCTTGAGGAATGCTTACAAAAAATTTTAGCGGAGAGTTCCCCAACTCTCCGCTAAAATTTTTCCCCTTGATAAATTGCGGGCTGCTGGTCTTCCTGTGAGGCTCCCCCAAGCCCCTTTCAGGACGCCGACCAGCAGCCCAGCACTTTTGCCCTTCGACCGCTTTGCTTGCGACAACCCCGTTCCCCCGAAAGAGCCGCCGCCTGCTTTTTCAAAGTGAGAGAACGCCTCCCCCAAAGCCTTCACTCACTGCCGTCTCCGAGCCTGACCCGATTTACCCTTATGTACCCTTCTATTTTATCGTCGCTTACTAGTTAGCAACGACCGTGCCATTTTCAATTCAACGCAGCAACTTTTTCAAAAAGCAATTTCACCCTTTAGAAATCGGAGTTATAAGCGCCTCTTCAATAAAGACCCAAAAGACCAGAGCGAACAGACGCGCTACGCCTTGTCTTCGTTCAGTACAAATCAAGTGTACAATTGGCCGATAATCAGTCACAGGGAAAGTCAGTACCACCAGCGAGAGCAGGGATGAGGGCGGCAGCGATGAGGGATGAAGTAAAGACAAAGGGTACGTGCTTTCGTTCACTTTTCATCCCTCCGCCCTCATCCCTCCGCCCTTCGTTCCCCGCTTCTTACTCCCGCTTTTATGGCAGCGCATCAATCAATGCGTCTATATCTTCGCGTGTGTTGTAGAGATGGGGAGCAATGCGAAGGCGCTCACCGCGTGGGGCGACGATGATGTTTCGCTTTTTAAGATGAGCATAGAGAGTCAGGGGTGTCCATCCATCTTTTGGCTGTATGCAAACTATCTGCGATTTTTCATTGTCGCGTCGTGAGCTAATTATTTTGTAATCAAGACTCCTGAGCCGCTCGCATAGATAATCAGTCAGTTCCAATAGATGCGCCGCGATGCGCTCCGTTCCGGTTTCGGTCAACAATCTGAGACTGGATTCCAACCCGTGAATCAATGCCGTGGGCGCTGTGCCTGTTTCCCAAGCGAGTGTTCCGCGCGCCCAATCTTGCTCGAAGTTGCCGTAGTCCTCCGGGTCAGTCACGCTCGCCCAGCCGACGAGCGTAGGCTCAACCCGCTCGCGCGCACGGTCTGAAAGATAAAGTAGGCCAACGCCCTCCGGCGTCAGAAGCCATTTGTGGCAAGCCCCGGCGGCAGCGTCTATCAACTCCGCTTCTACGTTAACGGGCAAAGCTCCCATAGCCTGAATCACATCAACAACAAGTAGCGCATCATGGGAGCGTGCGGCGCGGCCCACGCGTTCCAGGTCTGCGCGAAAGCCCGAAGCGTACTGAACGTGGCTGATTGCGACAATGCGCGTGCGGTCGTCAATCAAACGTATTAACTCGTCCAGGTCAACGCGCCCGTCGCGCTCATCTGAGAATCGAACCTCTACACCGAAAGCCGCGCGCAGGCGAAGCCAGGGGTAGATGTTTGATGGAAACTCGCGCCTGAAGGTGACAACGTTATCGCCCGCCTTCCAACTCAGACCATTCGCAATCGTTGACAGCCCGTCCGAAGTGTTGCGCATGAATGCGACCTGTTCAGTCCTTGCGCCAATCATCTCTGCTGCAAGTCTTCGAGCGCGCTCCCTGACTGCAACCCAGCTACGGTAATGCAGCGAGCCGTTCTCGGTCACGTCTTTAATCTGAGCCGCGACCGCTTCGATTGTCTGCGCGGGCGGCGGCGAGATGGCCGCATGATTCAAATAGACGAAGCGCTCTGTCATGGGAAACAGAGCGCGCAAGCTTTTGTTCATAGCTGCTGATTGAGCGCGTCCGTTAATCGCTCTTCTTCTTATCGCTCAAAGAGACTTCCTTCAAGTCTTCATTCGCAGGGCCTTGAATAACGGTCCCGTCGTAGTTAAAGCGCGAGCCGTGACACGGGCAGTCCCACGAACGCTCTGCGTTGTTCCATGCGACTATGCAGCCCATGTGCGTGCAGGTGGCGGAGACCGAATGAACAGCGCCATCCAGTTTGCAGATAGCTGTCTTCTCTCCGTCAATCTCCAGAACGCGCCCTTCTCCTTCGGTTATATCGTCGGCGCTCTCTTCCTTCGGCACTGAAATGCGGTCGCCTACGAAATGCTTTGCGACATCAATGTTCTGTGTGACAAGGTCTTTAGCGGACGTGAGCGGCTTAAAGCGGTTTGGATCGTAAAGCTTGCTCCAATCATTCTCACGCCCCATAACAAGGTCCGAGAGAATCATAGCGGAGACCATGCTGTTGGTCATGCCCCATCCGCCAAAGCCTGTTGCGATGTAGAGGCGGTCCGATCCGGGCGAAGCCTTTCCGATGTAAGGCACTCTGATTCTCGCCTCCAACCATCCAGATTTCGCCGCCGTCATCCAGAGGGTTCGAGCGGAAAGAACGGAAAGGGGATTCGGCTGTGATGAACATTCCTTCGGGAGCTTTTCCACTTAGGCGACAACCGAGCACAAGGGAGCGCTTCGGATACATGCGCGCAAAGTACATCGCAGGGTCGTAGAAAGGAAAGTGGGTAGCGATGACGACCTGCTTTGCTCTAACCTTTCCTTTGTCTGTCGTGACATGACAGATACGCTCCTTTTCATCAATATCAAGAGCGCGCGTCTCTTCAAAGATGTAGCCGTCGTCGCCTAAAAATTTTTCTACAAGCGCCAGTAGATATTTTCTGGGATGAAAGCGAGCTTGATTCGTAAATCGTATAGCTCCCTTTATCTCGAAAGGCAGAGGTGTGGTCTCAGCATAAGAGGCTGGAAGACCAACTTTCGTTGAGGCTTCAACGTCAGCCGTTATTCTTTCTAACTCGCTTTCCGTTTCCGTATAAACGTAAGCATCAGAGCGTGTAAAGTCGCAATCAATCCTATTCTCTTCGACGAGCGAAGCTATCTTTTCAATCGCCGCCTGCTGCGAGTCCGCGTAAGTTTGAGCGCCTTCCGTGCCGAACTGCTTGATTAAATGGTCATAAATCAAACCGTGCTGCGAAGTGACCTTCGCGGTTGTGTTGCCCGTGACGCTCTCAACAATCTTACGCGCTTCTATAAGGGCGACGCTTGCGCCCGATTGTTTCAGAAGAAGAGCCGTCGTGATTCCGGCAATTCCGCCTCCTATGACCGCAACATCTACGGAGAGATCATCCTTGAGCGATTTGAAATCTGTACGAGGCGTTGTAGCCAGCCAGAGCGAAATAGGTTCGCCCGGCAGATGGTTTCCACCGGGCGCGTCATTTAGCTTGATAGTGTCCATTGATGCCCCCTTAACATCTCAGTGCAGTGTAAGCGCACCTCCGCACTCTTCAAAATAGAAAGCGCGCATCACTTATTTGCTCCAGCATGTAACAAGCAGAGGCTCTGTATCAAGAGACGCGCGCCTTCGATGCTTCCTCTGCGATCGTGTCGTGTTGAGGATTCACTGCCACGCCGTGCTTGAATACAAGTTCGCCGCCGAGCCAGCCTGAGATCGTTATCAAAATCACTCCTAAGACTGAGAGCGCAATCGGAATCGTCAGGCTACCACTGACCATGCGCGAGCCGTTCGTCGTTCTCAGATACCAGCTTGCAATGAAGACTAGCAACGCGATGACATTCAGGCGCGCGTGCCAATCGGCAATCTTTTTCACCGCACGGTCTTTGATAGTCAACCAGTCAATGATGCCGAAGATGGCAGCCGCAGCCGCCCCTATGCATCCGGCAAGAAGAGTCCAGAATGCTATCCACTCCCAGCCCGGATTGCCGCGCCATAGGTAAAGAATGTCCGCCACAAGTGAAAAGACCCACAGACCTATCGGAAACGGAATCAGCATAGGGTGAATGGGATGTCCGCCGATGCTTGCAGTGCTTGACATAGATACCTCCTTGATATTGCCCCAGACGTGTGCCTGAGCAAATGTCGAATGATGTGAGCCGAAAGCGTCGTCTCTTTCGGCTCACTTTTGAACGAGGGTTTGTGTTGCCATGATAACTCTGATTCTGCCTTTAAGCCATCGCTCATTTGAACTTATCGGGGAACTGTTTGATGATGCCGTCGCTTAGCATGTCTGCCATCATCAATATCTGCTGATGCACGGCGTCGTAAGCCTTAACATCACCTGCCCAATCCCCGTGCAGCCTTGCCACAGCCTCATTGGTCGTGAGCGCGAGATGATCGTGCATCATCTGCCTCATACCTGCGTCCGGCCAGTTCTTCGAATTCGCCTTGCTCAGAAAGTCCGCAATCTGATCCGCGTTAGCCGTCCAGCGACGATTTGCGTCCGCAAGTTTCGCCTGGTCGTTGGCTTTGGCCGCAGCAACCAAATCCGCTGCTATCAGGATATGGTCTTTCAACAATGCCGTCAGTTGATCTCCTGCCGCAGCGCCGTAGTAAGGCTTGATAGCGTTGCCTATGTCCACCTGATTCTGCAACAGGCGTTGTGTCGCGGCATCTTTGTCGGCCAGATCGCCCGCTGCGCTGATGATAAAGACTCGCGTCCAAGTGATGTGATCTTCCCAGAGCTTTCGCATGGCGTTGCGCAGTTCAAGCTGCTTCGCCGTCATATCTTTATCCGCCCCTTTAGGAGATGCAATGGAGCGCGCCGCGAGAGAGTTTCCCGGTCGGACCGCTAAAAGACCGAGCGAGAGCAGAAGGATTAACGAGAATAATGTGACCTGACGTTTCATGTTTGCCTCCTTTAGTAAATTGTTGCTTTACACAAATAGCCTTATCCAAGGCAGGGCTTTTGATGCAGACTCCTGCTCTCTGTTCACGGGATAAAAGTTGTGGTTTGAGGGGGTCGCTTCCTCATAAATTCCCATACGCTCGCGCTGCTTTGTATCCACAGCGCGCGGGGTGTTAATCTCTTTAGCTAGGGCACATACACCAATATTTCGCTGGTCATTCGGTTGAAGGGCTGACCAGTGAGTGGACATTTGGGGAAGGCGATATTAGGATACTCCCTAAGTGCCCCTTAGTGTATCCCCTAATATTAAAAATGTAAAGGGAGCATCAATGGGTAATACAAGTCGAAATCATTTGAATTTCGCCTGCGAATGCGTGTCGGCAAAGGGTGGTTACAGCGATCCCTGGGCGGCCATCGCACAGAACAATCTGCTGCCTGATGGCACGAAGGAGAAGATTCTAAATCTCGTGGCGGAGAAGCCGAAGACGATTGCGCAGCTTGCCAAGAGCCTGAAGCTTTCGCAGCCGAGCGTTCACACGCATATCAACGAAATGATGAAGAGCGAACTCCTGCGCGAATCCGAAGAGTGGGAGAAGAGGTATCCTACGGAGCGTTACTACGAGCCAAACTTTCCCGTTGTGAAGCAAGGTGAGCGCGCTGAGTTTGAAAAGCTCTGTAGTGAGATGGCTGAGCGCGTGGCTGCGCTCTTTGAGAAGAATCGTCCGCGCATGGAGCGCGCTTTCAAGCGGACCGATCTGAAGGAGCGCGGCTGGGAGTTCTCTGACATCGCACAGTATCTCTACGCACACGTTCAGCGCGGCGCGCGTCGTCTTCTTGAAGAGCGCGGCACGCTTCCCCTCCGGGAGAAGCACAAGAACGGCGCGGAGTGGATTTTCTGGGCTGAAGAGACGGAGGCGAGCGAGGATAAGTAGCGAATTTCGAGAAATGAGGTAGAAGACGATGGAGAGCGATTCGGGACAGACAACTTCAGTCTGGATGGCGTCGTCGGAAGAGATTCCTTCAGACGGCAAACTCAAGGAAGATACAAACGCGGACGTGTGCATCGTCGGCGCAGGTATTGCCGGAATGACGACCGCTTACCTGCTCGCGCGCGAAGGTAAACGCGTGGTCGTTCTGGACGACGGGCCAATCGGCGGCGGGATGACCTCGCGCACGACCGCGCATCTAGTGAACGCGCTCGATGATCGCTTCTACGAGCTTGAACGCCTGCACGGAGAAAAGGGAGCGCGCCTTGCTGCCGAGAGCCATTCGGCTGCGATTGACCGCGTCGAGGCAATCGTTAAAGAAGAGGGTATTGATTGCGAGTTTGAAAGATTGGACGGCTATCTGTTCGTCCCGCCTAATGAATCTAAAGAGCAGCTTGAAGATGAGTTGAAGGCTGCGCATCGCGCTGGGCTAACGAATATTGAGATGGTTGATCGTGCGCCCATCAAAGATTTCGACACGGGCAAAGCTCTGCGCTTTCCAGGACAGGGGCAGTTTCATCCTCTGAAATATTTGGCAGGTCTTGCGCGTGCAATCAGGCGCGACGGCGGACAAATTTTCACGGGAACGCACGCGAGCAAAATAGAAGGGGGCAAGTCTTCTGCGCGCATTGAGACGAAGGGCGGCCACGTCGTTACCGCAGATGCAGTCGTCGTCGCTACCAACACACCTATCAATGACCGATTTGCGATTCACACAAAGCAAGGTCCTTACATCACCTACGTTATAGGCGCGCGAATTCCTCGCGGCTCTGTCGTGCGAGCGCTTTTCTGGGACACGCCAGACCCTTATCACTACCTGAGAATTGAGAGCATCACCGCTAAGATTAAGGATACGGGCGAGACTGAAGAGTATGACCTTTTGATCGTCGGCGGCGAGGATCACAAGACCGGACAGCAACATGATGCTGGCCGCCGCTTCGCTGCGCTTGAACGCTGGACGCGGACGCGCTTTCCCATGATCGAGGAGATAGAGTTTCAATGGTCAGGCCAGGTGATGGAGCCGATAGATGCTCTTGCTTTCATCGGGCGAAATCCTTTGGACGAAGATAACGTCCTTATAGCAACGGGTGATTCCGGCAACGGCATGACGCACGGAACAATCGCTGGCATTCTTCTCACGGACCTCATAATGGGCAGAGAGAATGAGTGGGCGACCGTTTATGATCCGACGCGCAAGACCCTTCGCGCTCTGCCGGAGTTTGCGAGCGAGAACCTGAATGTCGCTGCGCAGTACACAGACTATGTGACGGGCGGCGACGTTGACTCCTTGAGTGAGATTAAGCCAGGCGAAGGTGCAATCATTCGTGACGGTTTGAAGAAGATTGCGGCCTATCGGGACGAATCAGGAGCTTTGCATGAACGCTCTGCGGTCTGCGTTCATCTGGGCTGCATCGTCGCATGGAACTCAAAAGAGAAGTCATGGGACTGCCCTTGTCATGGCTCGCGCTACGATGCTTACGGCAAAGTCTTTCAAGGACCGGCTAATCGAAACCTTGATTCTGTTGACGGGGATTAAGCGGTCAGACTCGTCCTTGACGAATCGTGCGTTATGAATTAACCTGAGCGTCGCAAGAGGGCAAGCGCCCTCAGCTAAATAGATGAACAGCCAATCGTACAGCCTCTATCGCTACTACTATTATTACTGCTCGTACTCCGCACGGAGGGACGAAGCGGCGAGGGGCTGTCTCGATGCGTTAATCATCTAGCACAAAGAGAGAGACGGATTACCAGAACCGGCCACTTGATCCTTCCCGTTCGAGAGAAGGATTCGGTGGCCGGTTCTTTTTGTTTCTAAGATTTTCCGAGCGAGGTTTTTTGAGATGACTACACAGACAGATAAGAAGCTATTTCTGGACCACGTTGACATGCGAATAGTGGCGGCAGATATAGATGATTCGGTTGCCGACCGGAAGCAGATCGTTCAGCTAGACCAGGACCATCCGGGCTTTCGTGATAAGGAGTATCGCGCTCGCCGCAATCGCATCGCGCAGATTGCTCTTGAGTACAGGCCGGGCACGCCTATACCGGACGCACCTTACACCGTAGAAGAACACGCGGTCTGGCGCACAATCTGGGAGGCTCTCACCCTTGCGCATCAGGAACATGCTTGCGCCGAATATCTTGAATGTGTAAAGCGTCTGGAGCTACCGCATGAGCGCATCCCGCAGTTGCGCGAAGTGTCAGAGAAGGTAGAAACCATCAGCGGCTTTCGCCTTGAGCCTGTCGCGGGACTCGTTGAGCCGCGCGTCTTTCTTGAATCTCTCGCGGAGGGCGTCTTTCTCTCAACCCAGTACATTCGCCATCATTCGACGCCGCTCTACACGCCTGAGCCAGACGTGGCGCACGAGATCATAGGACATGCCGTGACGCTTGCCAGCCCGCGCCTTGCCGAACTCAATCGTCTGGTTGGACACGCGGTCAAACGAACAACCTCCAAAGAGTCGCTCGAACGTCTCGCCCGTCTCTACTGGTTCACAATCGAATTCGGCGTGCTGCGCGAAGAAGGCAAACTTAAAGCATACGGAACGGGATTGTTGTCTTCGGCAGGAGAGTTGGAGGCTATGCACAATGCGTTGATTCGTCCGCTGGATTTAGAAGCAGCCTCGCGCAAAGATTTCAACCCGACCGACTTCCAACCGATTCTCTTCTGCGCGGACTCGTTCGATGCGATGTACGAAAAGCTGAGGGATTATCTTGTCCGCTGGCAGTAAACCAGAGATGCATGGGAAATAATTTTACGAACTTTTGGATTAGATCAACCGAAATTTTGGATGAATATTAGGAATCTTCCTAATATCTTGAGAGTTACTGGTCTAGCTATATATGGCATCGGCATTGCCTGATGATGTCACCCCTAGAATATACAGATACAGGCGCATCACAGGGCAACGCTCTTGAACCCTCGCAACGGCAGATTTAGATCAAGCAGGGTGCACGCTTAGTCTTTGGGATGTCTTTTTTAAGAGAGCCGTCCTTTCACGTTTAGTTCTTGTAACAAATTAAGGAGGAGTTATGCGCAAGAGAACCAGCGGAAACAGAGTTTCAATTCTTTTCTCAATCTCATTTCTATTCTTCGGCCTCAGCATTTCAGCGCTCGCCCAATCAACGGCCACTTTGCAGGGCACTGTCACAGACCCTAAAGGAGACGTGATGCCCAACGCGAAGGTTGTCGTGCGTAATCAGGCAACAGCAGTTGAGCGCACCGTCCAGACAGACAGCGACGGCAACTATCAAGTCGCAGCATTGCCCGTTGGAGTCTATCGCGTAGAGGTTCAGGCTCAAGGCTTTCAAACTCAGGTCGCAAGCGACCTCAACATAGAGGTTGGCCGCACCGTTATTCAAAACTTCAAACTCGAAATCGGCGACATCTCGCAACAGGTCACAGTCACATCCGATGTCCCCGTAGTGGAAACGGCGACTACTTCGGTCGGCACTGTAATCAATCAGAGAACTGTGCAGGAGATTCCCTTGAACGGTCGTCACTTCGTTGACCTGGGGCTGCTACTGCCTGGCTCTGTCGCCCCGCCGCAGAACGGATTCCTGACAGCACCTTTGCGCGGTCAAGGCTCGTTTGCCTTCAACACTGCGGGCAATCGTGAGGACACCGTGAACTTTCAGATTAACGGCGTCAACCTCAACGACATGGTTCAGAACCAGATAACCTTTCAGCCTTCCATCAACACCGTGCAGGAGTTTAAGGCTGACAACTCCACGTTCAGCGCAGAGTATGGGCGAAACTCCGGCGCGATTGTCAACATCGCTACGCGGTCAGGCGCGAATCAGTTTCACGGCGAAGGCTTCGAGTTCCTGCGCAACGACGCGCTGGACGCACGGAACTTCTTCGACGCGACGAAGCCGCCGTTTCGTCGCAACCAGTTCGGCTTCAACCTTGGCGGTCCAATCTATCTGCCGCGCTTCGGCGAGGGTGGGCGCAACGTCGCCTACAACGGCAAGAACAGGACCTTCTTCTTCTTCTCTTACGAAGGCCTGCGGCAGAGGCAGGGACTTTCGCTCAACTCGGACGTTCTGAGCGACGCGCAGCGCGCAGCCGCCACTAACCCCACGACCATACAGTTGCTCAATCTGATTCCGCGTGCGAACGCGACGAGCGCGACCGGCGCGCCCCGCTTCGTCGGCTCGGCCACAGCGCCCGTCAATATAGATCAGTGGACGATTGACATAAGCCACAACATAGGACAGAACGACCACCTGCACGGCTACTACGCGAACCAACATGATTTTCGCGGCGAACCTAACTTGCAGGGCAACACCATTCCGGGCTTCGGCGACGAGCGCTCGTCACAGCGCCAGATACTCACCTTCAACGAGTCGCACATCTTCGGCCCGAAGACACGACCTTCGTTCTTTCAGACACGCTCAGCTACCTGCGCGGCAACCACTCCTTTAAGTTTGGAGGCGAGTTCCGACGCTTCCTTAACAACAACTTCAACGAGGACCCGGGCACGATCACTTTCGCAAACATCGCTGCCTTCCAGTCAGGCACGATCAGCACCTTTACGGCCACACTCGGTGCTGGCAGCAGCCCTATTGTTACCAGCAGCATCAGCCAGGGCGCGCTCGGTCTCTTCGTGCAGGACAACTATAAGGTGCGTAAGAACCTGACGCTCGAACTTGGCTTGCGCTACGATTGGAACATGTCGCCGACCGAGCGGTTCGACCGCTTCATCAACTTCGTTCCTGCGACAGATTCGCTCGTGGAAGAAAACCACGGCATAGCGCCTGTCTATAAAACCAACAATAAGAACTGGCAGCCGCGTGTGGGCTTCGCATGGGACCCTTGGGGCGACGGCAAGACCAGCATTCGCGCAGCATACGCCGTGCTGGTTGACCAGCCGATCACAAACCTCGTAACAGGCTTGGCCTCGAACCCGCCCTTCGCAACCCCGGTCGCACTGCCCTCGCGTCTGCCTACGGGCGTCACGGCCAACTTTGCCAACTTGAACGTGCTTGCAGCGCCGGGCACATCGCTCTCTCCGAACGCCACAGACTTGGGCTTTGACAACGCTTATGTGCAGTCCTGGAACGTGAACTTCCAGCGCGAGGTCCTGCGCGGGATTGGCGTCACCATAGGCTACTTCGGCTCGAAGGGAACGCACCTTAGGCTTTCGCGCAACATAAACCAGATACTGCCGAACGGTCTGCGCCCGTTCATAGCAGTCTCAGCGTCAAGTCCTATCTCGCCTAACGTTCCACTACTGAATATCACGGAGCGTGAGGGCACTGGCAACTCCAGCTACAACGCGCTCTGGGCAACCGCGCAGAAGCGCTTGGGACATGGCTTGCAGTTCAACGCTTCGTACACTTTCTCCAAATCCATTGACTACAACTCGCAAAGCTCGCAGGGCGTAACTCTGCAAGACAGCTACAACATTCGCGGCGACCGAGGGCTGTCGGACTTCGACGCGCGACACCGTTTCGTCGTGAGCGGTCTATACGAGTTTCCGTTCCGTGGGAATCGCCTGAAAGAAGGATGGGAGATGACCGTCATCAATCAGGCGCAGAGCGGCAATCCCATCAACATCCTCGCGGGTAACGCGGGGGCAATCACGGGCGGCGCTCTTGCGGCAAATGCCAACTCGCTGACAGGTCTCGCTACACTTAGACCTGACGTGCGTGGTCCTGTGCAGATTATCGGCAGTCCGAACCAGTGGTTCAATAACCTGGTCTGCGATCCACGTCCGGGCGGCTCTTGCCCTGCGGGCGCAGTCTTCGTTCTGCCCGTCTCCGTAGCGGGCACTACGACCGTTTATCACTTCGGGGATTTGGGGCGTAACGTCGTCATCGGTCCGACCTTCAACAATACGGACTTCTCGATCATCAAGAACACGAACCTGACCGAGAAGGTGCGTATGCAGTTCCGCGCCGAGTTCTTCGACATCTTCAACCATGCGAACTTCGGTCAACCGGGTAGAACCGCGCAGGTGGGCAGCACAAGCTTCGGCGTCATCACAAATACGCGCTTCCCAACTGGCGACTCCGGCTCGTCGCGCCAGATTCAATTCGCCATGAAGCTACTCTTCTAAGTGGAAGAGAGTTGGATCAGGCTGAGATAACAAAGAGGCTGCTTCTATTCATGGAAGCAGCCTCTTTGTTAGATGTGTTATGTCAGTACCACCTGCTTAAGCTGGGTGGGTTTTGTGCGTCAGAGACCCACCCAGCTTAAGCAGGTGGTACTGACTTGCAATTCGCTTAATCGCCGGAAGCGTTAACAGTCTCTACGTTTAATTTGCTCTTTACGTGATGCAGTTGGCTTGCGTCAATCATGTTCAGCCCGCGCACGCTTTCAAATCCGGGAACGATCTCTTTCTCAAAGGGCTTCATGCCCGCACGATTTCGCTTGCGTCCCGTGAAATCAAGATAGAGATGCTTACGCATGAAGCGGTCCGGCAAGCCTGCGAAACGATAGAGCGGGTACTTGATGCCGTCGCCGAATAGGCGTTTGCCAAGCATCTTGTAGTAGAGCGGCACTCCAAGCTTGAACTTCGCGTTGGCGCGCGAGCCTCCGTACCAGAATTCAAGATTATACTTCCAGCAGGTGAAGAAGAACTCCCACTGCAAATCCGTCATCTCTATTAGCTTCGCGCTCGATTTCTTAGACATGCGCGTGTCTTCGAGGGGAACGAAGAAGGTCGGAACGAACGTTCCCTTCGCATCGCGCAGGTTGTAAAGCAGGTCTAGCGACTGCTTCACATCTTCGTCTTTCTCGCCCGGCAAGCCTATGATGAAGGTGCAGAATGGAAACCAGTTGTGACGGTTCAGAATCTCCATTCCTTTCAGAACAACATCGTGCCATTGGTGAGCCTTGTACGGATATGCCTTGCCCTTCATAAAGGTGTCGAAGAGGCGTGGGCTTCCCGTCTCAAGACCTATGATTGGGTCTGTCATGCGGTGGTCCGCATCAAGCGATTCTTTGTGCTGCACATGCGAGTAAGGGACTATGAGCGGCGTCAGGCGTTCGATTATGGTTGGGTCAAGGACTACCGGAGCCATAGTGATGTGAGACATCTGCAAGGTCTCAATGCCCTCGACGCTCATCACGCTCTTGAGCATCAGTTCCAGCGCATCCGTGTTCGTAACAAAATTTGGCTTCTGCTCATACAGAAACATATCTTCTGTTGAGAGCATGATCTCGGTTGCGCCCTCGCGCGCGTTCACGCGAACGCTCTCCATTATGTGTTCGAGCGGAAAGGAGCGTCCGACTTTCGTAGCGGGCGAGCAGAACTGGCAGCCGCGCCCGCAGCCGCGCGTAATTTCAACTACGCCGAAGGTCGAGCGATGACGAACGACCGGAATCTCTTCAACAGTTGGCTGCTCGCTCTTTGGAATTTTGATTAAGCGCGGGAGGCTTGTGTCGCCTTCGATGATGCGTTGGAACAGGTCCGAGAAGACTCGCTCGATCTCGCCGTCAATCAGGTAATCAATCTTGAACTCATCCAGCCTATCGGCCTTCTCCAACTGCCACGCGCCCGGACCGCCAACGACGATCTTCGGCTTGTACTTGTCAATAACGGGATGCGTGACGATTCGTATGAACTCAGCCGCGTTCAAAGGCATAAGGTTTTCGCCCGCGAGCTTCGAGTAAACGTCCGTCGCGTAAGAGATGCCAAGCGGGTTGTGCGCGTGTATGGCTATAACCTTCGTCTCAGGGCCTATGAACTTTTCCAGGTTATCAACGTAGCAGGTGACTACGTCATCTTCGGAGTATTCCCTGAGCAGCAAGGTCTCGACCATGCGCAGGCCGTTCGGGACATACTTGGCTCTGCCATCGGGCCACGATTCGTTAAGAAACGAGACCTTGTTCAGGAAGGTCTTGCTGTACTTGTGTGGAACAGTCGCGGAGAGCATCTGCTGCCAGATGCTATGCTTGTACTCGCTCGCTTCCGTTGATGAAGCTGTCAGCACAATTTTAGGGGAAGACATGACGGATGCTTTTCCTTGAATCTATTTTTGTTTCTGATTCGAGCCAAGAGCTACCGAGGAGTTATTAACTGACAAGTTCCGAAGCTGCTTGTTTCCGAGCAATAGTCTTACAGGAAGCGCGATTCTAGCACTTGATGACGAATAGGAAAACAATAAAACGACACGGCTCGCGCAGCAGCCAGGTAAAATCGCCGTAAATCCGAGCAGAAGTCCCGCAACAGTTTCTACAAAAGTAAGGCTTAACATGCGCGGTGAGCGCATACATTCGCTCGTTATCCCTCCAGCGTGGAAGCACGTTCGCATCTCGCCTAGTGCGCGTGGTCGCCTGCAAGCAATCGGCATTGACCGGAGCGGGCGCGTTCAGTATATCTATCACCCACAGTATGCCGCGCGCCAGCAAAGAAAAAAGTACGAGAAGATAGAACGCTTCGGCGAACACCTACCTGCACTCCGCCGCAGGAGCAACGAGGACATAGCGCGCGATGAGCTTTCAAAAGAGCGCGTGCTTGCAGTCATCATACGCCTAATCAACGACCTCTATTTTCGCGTAGGCTCAGAAGAGAGCGTCAAACGTTATCGCACCTACGGCGTGACTACGCTTCGCAATCGTCATCTTGAAATAAGGCGCAGCGGTCGTCTCATCTTCAGCTTCGTTGGCAAGCATCACATTCGACACCGCCGCATAATCGTTGACGAAGAGTTGGCTATGCTCTTGAATGACATAAAGAAGATTGGCGGCTCGCGCCTCTTCAATTATTTAGACGCTGAGGGCAAGGCTCATCCCGTCAAGCCGAACGACGTGAACGAGTACATAAAGGCCGCGACCACGCAGGAGTTTTCCGCGAAAGACTTTCGCACGTGGGGCGGGACACTTCTAGCAGCCGTAGAGCTTGCAGAGATCGGCAAGCCCGAAGATGAGACTGAGGCTAAAAAGAATCTGGTCCGTGCCGTAAAGCGCGTCGCAGAGCACTTGGGAAACACGCCGACTGTCTGCCGCGCCTGCTACATTCACCCGAAGGTGCTTGAAAATTACTTGTCAGGAATTACTCTAGAAGAGTTTCGACGCCGCGTAGAGCGTTCGATCAAGCGCATTCAGCCTGAGTATGAAGTCGAAGAGGTCGCGCTCTTGAAGATGTTGCGCTCGCAGATGAAGCCTGCGCAGATGGTCGCAAATGGCGCATCCAATCACAAATCGCCCTAAAAGTCGGTTTTCCCTTAAGATTTCCTCAATAATCCGGCGCAAACGCTCTTTCATCACCAAGAAACGGATGTCCGTTAGCGACTATCGGATGTTCATTAGCGATCAACGGACGTTCATAAGTCGCTAACGGACGCACAAAAGTCGCTAACGGACATCCGTTACTCACTTTTGTACGTCCGTAAGTGACCAACGGACGTTCCTCAGTCACTTTTGCACGTCCGTTACTCACTTCTGGACGTTCGTTAGTCGCTAACGGATGTCCGTTACTCACTTTCGTTCCTTCGTTAGCGACTGATGGAGGAACAAAAGTGAGTAATGGACGTGCAAAAGTGACTGACGAAGCTTCATAACTCACTTGAGAAGACGGTCGCGCTCTAAAAATGTTCGCTCGTCTTCTCCGGTCTTTTACCTTTCCTTCGCTTCCTGAACTTGCGCTCATCCGTTCCTTTGAGCGAAGCGAGCGGCCAGAGTTTGTATTCAATCGTTGCAAGCCCTGCGCCCACGACGGCCTCAATCACCTCTTCGGAAGATTTGTAGCACGGCGCGGCTTCGTCAATCGGCACGCGTCCGTCCGTGTTGACAAGAATGCCTGCGGCCCTGTACTCGTCGTCAATCTTTCGCTGATTTAGACTGCGCGTCGCTTCGCCTCTTGAGATGCGACGGCCTGCGCCATGATTTACGGAGAAGCCGCTATTGACTGCTTGTTGTGCAGGACGAAGTATGTAGCTCCAATCCATGTTCGAGCCTGGGATTAGAACGGGATGACCTGTCTCCTCCCAAAACGTTCCCTTCAATCCGGGATGCCCCGCAGGGAAAGCTCGCGTTGCCCCTTTTCGATGCACCCAGACCTCTGCGTACTCAGGATGCCACTCCTTCTGCACAAGGTTATGGCTTATCTCGTAGATCAACTCCAACTCCGCGCCGAAGGTTTGATGAAAAGCTTCCGCAACCTGCTCGAAGATAATCAAGCGGTTGATGATGGCGTAGTTTCCGCCAGCCGCGACAGCGTTCAAATAGTCGCGGTAATGCTTTGAGTCCGGCGTAAAATATCCTAGATCAATATCTGTGATTGCATCCGGCCTCTCGGCCTTAGCCATCTCGAAATAGTTTGTCGCAAGCCCGTGACCGAAACCGCGTGAGCCTGTGTGCGCCTGCACGAAGAGCGTCTTCGTCTCTTCTGATTTCTGCAATTCAATAAAGTGATTGCCTCCGCCGAGTGAACCCAACTGATCCATGCCGCGCTCTGGCTTTCCTTT
>QHXM01000318.1 GCA_003222945.1 Acidobacteriota bacterium | reverse complement strand
AAGCTACGGCAAAGATGGCGGCTGAGAGCGCAATAACTATGAACGCTAGAACTTTAATATTCTCCTTCATTACTTCATTTGTTATCAGACCTGTAAGGCTTCTTTGATTTTCTTCAATTCCCTTTCCAGCTTCACAACGCGCTCTTTCACATCAAGGCGTCCCTGCAAGTCCACAAAGCCGTCATTGACCATGCGCGCCAGACCTTCAATCTGGTCGCTGCTGTAAGCCATAAGATACTGCGTCTGCTTTTCGAGGTCGGCTTTGGTGGCGAACTTTTCTAATTCCTTCTTGGTGGCAAGACCTTTGAGATCGGCTTTGGTGGCAAGGCTCTTGAGCGCCTTATCAAAATATTCTTTGGTGAGATTCATAAAGTGAGAATTTAATTGTGTAGGTAGCCTAGCAAATAGGCTGAGCAGGTCAAGAGGGGAGAGAGTAGGTTTCCCTACCCCCTCCCTTCACGCTTCAGGACTGCTGAAAGCGCACCGGGCGTAAAGTGCAAGTCGCGCTCAATCGGCAAGCCCAAAGGCCCGCGCGCTGATTCAAGCTCCGAAAGCAGGAAGTAGCCCCACTCCCTTTCCAAGCCTAGAACGTAGCCGAAAAATCGGAAGTCCTCGCCATCTGGTTCGCCCTCGGTGGCATACCACGTCCAGCTTGAATCAGGCGTGAAGTATTTGACCTGCACGGTCGGGTCGCTGTTGCCGTCCTGTGAATAGAGCTTAGGCAAGCTCTCGCGCACTTCTAGCGGTAAGAGTTTCATCGTGGCCTCCTTATGCAGTTGTTCGGATTGTTTGAGTTGGTGAGAGACGGACAGACTGCATAAAGCCTAGCATTACTGGTTAATCGGTCAAGGGGCCTCCGGCTAGGCGCGGAAAGCCCCTCGAAGCGCTATTTACGGGCGCTGTAAGGCCTCTGGAAGCCTCTGGGACGGGCGTTTTGGCCGTTATGGTAGCTTTCCAGCACCTTTTCCCGGATTGCCCTCCTAATCAGCCCGGTTACGCTCCCTAAGCCTTCCACGTCCAGCGCCCCTGCGCCCTTCTCTTTCCAGAACTCATTAAGCGGGCGGATAACCTTCTCGGTCGTCCACTCGTCCAGTGCGCTCATGTAATTATTGCCGTTCATATAGTCTCCTTTCTTCATCAGTTAATTCTTCAAACTTGAGGTACAGGAAATCGCTAAACAGCTTCTCGCGCGCCTCCTCCACGCTTCCGGCTTCAATGCCCGGAAACTCCATGATGGGCAAATCATCCCTGACCTTTACGGCGTTCGTTCGGTAAACGAGCGTCACCACAAATAAGCTCATAGGCTTTAGTCTTTCTGCCAGTGTGTTATTTGCATTCGGCGGCTTCTGCCTCTGGCTGGCTCGCCGCACTCGAAAGGGGAGCGGGCAGATTCCCTCGCGCGTCACCGGAAGGCGCTAGAGACCGCGCAGCCTATAACTTCGTTAGAAGTTCCCTTTGCGCGGTCTTGATGCGCGGAGGGTGGCCGCTACACTGAGAGAAGGTGAGCAAGGCAAGCTTGTGTCCCTGCGTCCTGTGCCCTTGCGTCCTGCGTGCTGGTGTTCTGTGTGCGGCGGTGGGAACAGTTTTCAGTCCAAGAAAAAACCGCCCGTAAGGGCGGCATGATTTTGTAACGTTATAACGTTACATATGAAGTTGATTGTACTTGATCTATTATTCTAGTAGAGCCGATTAAGCTGTGTAGTAATTACGACGAGGCAAGGAAAGCTCACACGAAACCAAGCACTCATTCAACCGGCTCACATTCCATTTTGCGCTGTTGGGTTATATGTATGTCCTGCGTGACTAACCATCTCCCTTGCCGCTTTGTCGCACCGATATCATATCCGCCGCTCGATTTCCAGTCTGACCAGACTCCCTCGTGATTGTCCCGCTGTAGCCTCGCCCGTTGTTGAACCACTCCATTCCATTCGATTCCGTTGAGCCTGTCGGCTTCGGTTGATGGGCCAGAACCCTTCGCGACAAAGGAAACTCCTTTGTACTCATGTTGCGTAATAATTCCTCGAAAGTCCTCCGAACTGAAATATGAGTCACCGCACTTCGTAGTGTGCTGTTCCCAGAATTCTTTTACCGCTGCTATGGCTTCGTTGTCTAAAGAGGATGTTTGGGGCGTGGAGACTGCGTGTGAGGGGGACGCAGGTGTTACCGTGATGCCCGAATTGTCTGACTGCCTACATGCCATAACTACGCAAAACAGAATTGCGAACAGAATTGCCACTTGGAATCGTCGCATGGCTTCCTCCTCGTGCCCAACGTCTAAAGATGAAGAACAGGGGCGATGTACCGCCGGTATGTATTCGCTACTTTGATATCTCGCTATCGGTAATGTTGGACTTGTTCCGAAGCTCTGTAATCACTGGGGCAAAGACATTCGATATCGGACTAAAGCCTGTCGCCCTATTATCTGAAACGCACATAGGATAGATAGGCATATCAGCAGCCCTCTAGTTGTGGTAAAAGCATCGGTTATAGTTTGGTGCGGGATACTCAAATCCTGCTAACTTTTTCATGGCACGCTCTTTTAGTAGCGAGTGATGAGAACTGCCGGGAGCCGACAAACGGGACTCCGGGCAGAAATCTATGACGCAGCATTTATACTCCAATTTTGGAGTATAAGTAAAGCAGTTAAGAGCGGCTCATTAGGAGGGCTATCCTGATGGGTCGTTCGCGCCGAGACCATCCGAAGCAGCTTGCTTCCAAGCTTCTCAAGCTACGCAGCGCCCTTAGCCTCACGCAAGAGCAGATGGCGGAGCGGCTGAGACAAACAAAACCCTCCGTCCGTCCGGGCCATGTTTCCGAATATGAGCGTGGACTGCGCGAGCCTTCGCTGCTGGTGCTACTGTGTTACGCGCGCCTCGCGGGCGTCTCAGTCGATCAGCTTATCGATGATGAGCTGAGCCTACCCAAGCGGTTTAGTTGAAGTCATCGTTTCAATGACTTGAAATAAAAGCTCCCATCAAATCTTTTATAACGTTATAACCTTACTATGTTATAGTGTGCGGCCATGATCGTTGCGGTGGTCAATCAAAAGGGCGGCTGCGGCAAATCCACGATTGCCACGAACCTAGCCGCCATGTTTGCCTCGGAAGGTACTGTAGCTGCTGCCGACTGGCTCGTTATTCCGGTTAAGCCTTCAAAGGTTGATCTCGATGCAACCGCGCAATTCTTGGACGTGGTGCAGTCGGATATGGCGAAGCGCGATGATTTATCCGGTGGTCTGCTACTCAATCAGCTTCAAGAGGGAACAGCGATAGGCGCTGCCGCTCGCGAGCAGTTAAAGGGATGGGACTTTCCGGTTTTCAAGAACGTCCTTCATTCCTATGTGGCTTTTTCTGAAGCTGCTTGGCAAGGTCAGTCAGTTATTGAGTATCAGCCGAAAAGCAAAGCGGCTTCCGATATGGAAGTTTTCTTTAAGGAACTAAAGAGGGCGATGAAATGAGTAAAAAGAGTTTCAAGATCGCACGTAAGCCGGGGCAGGGGAATGGCGCTCAAGCTGTGGCCGTCACTGCAACCGCGCCTAAAGCGCGCACACGGAAGGCAGCTCCTGCGATGACACCTCCTACGAGCGTCGGCGGTCCAACTACTCGTAAGACTATCGAAGTGCCGGAGGATTATTTTTTCCGGGTAAAGATGAGAGCTTTAGAGCGAAAAATGCTGGAAAAGGAATTGTGGGCTGAAATCCTCGGTGAGTATTTCAAAAGCCACCCCACAGTGTAACGTTATAACGTTACAAAAGACAGGCTGGTTGTCTTGACAGATAGCAGGCAGATGCTACGCTTTATCCAGTAATTAAGATATTTGACCGATGACGAAAAGCACAAAAAAACTCTTAGCCAAACAATCAATGCCTCTGAAAAACGCTCAAACTAAAACAACTAAAGAAAATTTCACATTCATCGATTTGTTCGCTGGTATCGGTGGGTTTCGTATTGCGTTCGAGAGTGTCGGAGGCGAATGTGTATTCGCCTCTGAATGGGACAAACTCGCGCAGCAAACCTACGAAGAAAACTTTGGACATATTCCGGCGGGTGATATTACTCAGATTCCGGCAGAGGAAATACCGGATCACGACATTCTTACTGGCGGTTTTCCCTGCCAGCCTTTTTCAATCGCAGGCGTTACAAAACATACTGCTCTTGGTAATGCTCATGGATTTGCCCATCCGACACAGGGAACCCTCTTTTTTGATGTTGCGAGAATCATTGACGTAAAACGGCCACGCGCTTTCGTACTTGAGAATGTAAAGAATTTATTAGGCCATGATAAAGGCCGCACATTTAAGGTAATCAGAGAAACACTTGAGGATGAGCTTGGGTATCATGTCTATCCTGTACTGCTTGATGCGCGCTGGCTTGTACCACAGCATCGTGAGCGAATTTACATTATCGGCTTTAGGGATGATATAGATTTCAGCCTGCCACCATTACCTGACCTGCAACCTAAATTCAGAGATATTCTTGAACCTGTAGTTGATCCGAAATATACGCTGACTGACCATCTCTGGAAATATCTACAGGACTATGCAGAGAAGCACCGAGCAAAAGGCAATGGCTTCCAATTCGGGATGACTGATCTTAATGGAGTGTCCCGCACTCTAAGTGCACGTTACTACAAAGATGGCAGTGAGATTTTAATACCGCAGGGAGAAGGGAAGAACCCGCGCCGGCTGACGCCCCGCGAATGCGCGAGGCTGATGGGGTTCCCGGAAGAATTTAAGATAGTCGTGAGTGATACGAGAGCATATAAGCAGTTTGGTAATTCGGTCGTGGTTCCTGTCGTACAGCATGTTGCAGAGGGAATTGTCAGTTGCCTGTTTGACGAAACGAAACAGGTAAGAAAGAGACAGAAAGCAGCCCGCCAGCTTTCATTTGCCCTCTCATAAACTTATATCGTATTCGACTGACTGGCCCTTTCATAACGCCTCGCCGGATACATCCTGTCGGGAAAGGACATAGATATGCCTCTACAATTCAATCAGGACGCGGCAATTGCTTACCTTCAACAGTTCCTTACGTTCAATAAGGCTCGCGGGATGGTCAGCGAGTGTTCGCTTGAAACTCATTTGAAAAGTCAGCATCCAGCGCTGGCAGGTAAGTATCTGCCGGGTGGATGGGTAATCTCTCCGAAAACTGAAGAGTCATCACGATACCGATTCGTTATTTCTGTTATGCCTCATCTATACGTAAACGAGGCTGAATTAGACGCTGCAATTCGGTCAAGGGAAACAGATAGGGGCTTTCAGGCGCTCGCCACATTCCTTACTCAAAGCGCAATAGGAGTTATTGTTGCCGGTGCCTTCAGTTCAGGTGCTGACGCAGGCCCTGCCCAGTTAATTTGGAAGAATTACAGCTACATTGATGAACGTCTCCGTCCTAATACAGGCACTGAGCCATTTGATCGCTGGCCCGGAACCAGAGGAAGAGCATCCGCCGGCAACGCATGGCAGGCTGATGTTATTGACCGCTTCAGACTGGTAGAGGCGGAACAGCTCACAGGGCTTACACTCCGGCAGGCCTATTACTACGGATACCTGAAACAGCAACTCAAAAAACCATTTGATGATCCTTATGATGTGGATGCGTTCATTGTCAGCTTTCGTCAGGCTGTAATGCCGGTGGAGATCAAGGAAAAAAGTCCAACACCCGGTGGCGCTTTTGGTCTGGACGCGGGCAGAATTTTGATGATGCTGCGAATGTGTCTTGCGACTGATTCAAATGCTCTCTATATAGTAAGAGAAGTTGATAACAGCGCCACAAGGCAGTTTGTAAACTGGCGCTGTATTACCTTATCGAATCTCGTCATGGGCTGTAGCTGGAACTTGCAGGCGGGTGGCGCAGGAATGGGCGGTGGGGCTACCCAGACCGTTATGATGCCTGGGAGCCTCTTCGAGCCATTTACGGACAGGAACCTTTCCGAAGAATGGCTGGAAGAAAACTCAAGTCTGCAAACAGCCGTGAGATCAAAAGCACAGGAACTAGCTGAGAATCTGGCGCAATTTCTATAAAGGCAGTTTAGTATCAGACTTACTTAATGCCTGACGTACATACACCGGCGCAGCGCAGTTTTAATATGTCGCGTATCCGAAACCGGAACACGCGGCCAGAAATGAAAGTGCGCTCAATGGTGCATCAGATGGGCTACCGCTACCGACTGCATCGTAAAGACCTGCCGGGTAAACCTGATCTCGTTTTTCCAAGTCGCCGCAAAGTGATCTTCGTACACGGCTGCTTCTTTCATATGCACGATTGCCCGTATGGGAGAGTTGTGCCAAAGACCAACGCTGATTTCTGGCGCACCAAACGCCTGTCAAACGTCGAGCGCGACAGAAGAAATGTCGCCGCTCTGAATAATGATGGATGGAAAGTATTGGAGGTTTGGGAATGTCAGACTAAAAAAACTGAAAACCTTTTGCTTCTTAAAAATAATATACGCGACTTTCTCGGCGCGTGAGGCCTCAAGTCACCACTCGAACGAAACTACGAACCATTCGCCGGGAACTTCTATTTTTGCCTCCGTATCCACCTCATCGAATTGCGGGCCTATTTCTGCCAGTGCTTCACGATCTGCCGCTTTTGTTAATTTCCAAGCCAGTGATCCATCATGTAGTTCCCAGTGAATAGCCTCATTAATTCTGTATCGTCTCTCGAAACGATTTAACACTTTGTCACTCCGCCCGGATACTGTAACTGCCTTATTAATATTTTGCTACAAATTCATCAACCGTAATTAAATCACCGTTGAACTCTGACCCCGGAAATGGTGCAAAGCCTGTTGGGTCATCGGCAGGTGAAAACTCATCAACCATTTCTCCGTATGTACC
>QHXM01000317.1 GCA_003222945.1 Acidobacteriota bacterium | reverse complement strand
CGCTTTGGCTGAAAATCCCGCTCTCAGTCGGTATGAGCTTGCTGCAAGGCTTGGGTGCAGCGAACAAACGATTGATCGCCGCTTGAATGGCAATAACATACGTGGTGGCAAACATGACACTCAAACGAGAGTTAAAATCGTCAGTGGATTGGTAGAGGAGTGGGCGCTTGATGCTGGATTTTATCTTTATGATCGTCGCGTTTGGGTGAAAGATGCGGCTTGGGAGAATTCACGGTGGGCAAGTTTATCTTATCGTTCTGTAGATGAGTTTGAATACCTCTTCTTCTTCTGGAAACCCGGAATTACTAAATATGATAGAGGCAGGTTGTCTCGTGATGACTGGAAGAATTGGGGATCACGAGGCGTCTGGGAATTTCCGTCAGTCAGAGCAAATGACAACCACGAGGCAAAGTTTCCGGTAGAATTGCCTTCGAGAGTTATTCGTTTACTTACAGATCGGGATGAGATCGTCCTGGATTGTTTTATCGGTAGCGGAACAACGGCAATTGCTGCAATCCGTGAAGAGCGGCAATTCATCGGGATAGAAATCGAGAAGAAATATGTAACGCTTGCGCGCCATCATGTGGCTGTCGAGAAAAACCAGTAAGATGCTCATCAATCCCCAGGAATTAAGCGCTGACCTTAACCGCCTTGAAGAAATAGAGAAATCATCTCTCCGATTAGTCGCGCAAGCTTTATCTGACTATAGGGTAAGCGCCTCAGAGATTTTCCGTGAAGAAAGCGATCAGGTTGCGGATATTGGCGAAGACATCACCAGAGAAGCCCTTGACCGATTGGGAATGTCTAAAATTGATCAGCGCCTTTTCGGCAAGATTGATTATAAACGCGCACGCTATCTTTTCCATCCTGATTACGCGGTCAAGCAGGCATTGTTTGTTGATTCAAAGGCAGAGAAGATAAGCGGTCAGGCAACTGCTACATTACAAACTTCACAGTTCTCAATGATTGTTCGACAGATTAGAGCCAGACAGCAGGTTGAAGTTCAGGGAAAGCTGCCAACCATTCTAATAGTGAAGGATGAGCCATATATAACGACCGCCATTTTCGTAAAGTTCAACTATGACGAAGAGAATGGGATCAATGAGCTTAAAAGTATCACGGTAGCGGCTGTCCCGAATGGTCTGCTTCAAGATCGCTACAACATTAATGCTCAGGATACGATATGGCTTGCCGGTCGCAATTCGCCTAAGCGTGGCGAAGAATTCCGAGTACGTTTGAATCTGGCGAGACTAAAGCAAAAGGCTAACTGGCGGGTTCAAAGAATTCCAATGTCTCCCCAACAAATCCAATGGGATAATTGATAACTAAAGATGACGAGTGAGAGATTCGATGTCTTGATTGTCGGTGCTGGCCCAGCCGGTTCGTTTGCGGCTGAGAAACTCGCGCGCGGTGGTGGTGTGCGCGTCGCGCTCTTTGACGGGCGGCCTGCGGGTGAGCCGAAGGCTTGCGGCGGCGGCGTCACCTCGAAGGCTCTCAAAGCGTGGCCTCACTTGCTCAAAGCCGTCGGGCGCACAGTTAGCGAAATTGAGATGTACTCTCCCGCCGGAAAGCGTCTTCACCTGAAACTCAACGAGCCTTTCGCAATCTACTCGCGCACGGCCTTCGATTCATACTTGCGTGACCGCGCCGCAGATTCAGGAGCGCACATCATAAGGGAGCGCGTCTCGTTTCGCGCACGCGCGAATGAAGCGGAAGACTGGATACTGCAAAGCAAAGACGGCTTGAGGTGGAGCGCGCCCATGCTCATCGCAGCGGACGGAGCGAACAGTCCGATAGCGAAGAGACTCGCGGGCGCGTTGCCGCCTGCGGAGATGGAGGTAGCCTTCGGCTATCGCACGCCGCTTCCGAAAAATGATGACGCGCCGACGGTCGTAGCTTTCCTTCCGGGCTGGGCCGGTTATGCCTGGGCTTTCCCGCGCGTCGATCACATCTCGTTCGGCATAGCCACCTCGCAGGACGCTTTCGATCATCAAGCGCTTGACCAACTCTTGTGGAAATTCATGATCGGATATTACCGCCAGCGTGAGGATAGAAAATCAAATCTCTGGCACGCGCGCGATGCGCAGTATGAAGATATGGACGCGCGAATCAAAGATGAACTTGAGGCGACGGCTGAACGGTATGCCGCGCGCATTCCTGGTCTTGCAGTAAAGACCTGGGACACAAGGCGCGCTGCGGGCGAAGGCTGGGCGCTTCTGGGTGACGCGGCGGGCTTTGCCGACCCCGTTACGGGCGAAGGAATCTACTACGCGCTGCGCTCTGCGGAGCTTTTCGCTGAAAGTTACATGGAAGGCCGTCCGCTCGATTATGAGAGACGCTGGCGCGAAGGTTTCGGACGAGAGTTGCGGCGAGCTTCAGAGATGCGCCAACGCTTTTACGGAAACTTCTGGGGCGCGCCCTTTACGGAAAGAATGATTGAATTGGCGGGCGCGCATCGCGGAATCAAACGAGTCCTAACAGAATTGGTCGCGGGCGATCAGGGCTACGTTGACCTCAAACGCAAATTAGCGCGCAAGGCAGTCTGGCCTTTGTGAGTAAGACTGTGGCTGAAGATTCTCAGCCAGCGTTTGCTTCATCGAGTTGAAGCAGAATAGCTCTGGCCTTCTCAAGCGCGCTCGCGTTCTCTAAAACGAGCATCAGTGTGGAGCGAATCTCTGCGCGCGTGTGAGAGCGCGATTCGGCGAGCATCTTGACGAACCTTGGCATCTCGCGTAGTCCCTGCACGACGTAGAGCGCTATCTTTTCAGCATCCAGCCGCTCGCGCCCTTCTGTCACAAGAAACTCCACGAGCCTACGGCGCACGTCCTCGAACATATCAAACTCAGAGCTATTTTCATCGGTCATCTCTTCACCCCTCGGAAAAGTCGAATCAACTATGGGCATGAAAATCAAAAGCGTAAAAGGGACGAGGCGTGCGAGGTTCGATTGCGTATTCTACCATAATGATGAGTAATAAATGATGAGTTTAAGACTTGCTTTTACTCATCACTCATCACTATATATGGCGCGAGGCGGCTCTTGAGTTCTTCCGGGACGGGAACGCTATCGAAGGTGTCGCGTCGGACCGCTACGAGTATGAAGTGAGCTTCGGCCACTAATTCATCAACGCCTTTGCGACGAACCTCAAAATTCAGCCGCAGGGATTTTGTGCCGAAGCGACCGACATAGACGGAGACTTCCAATAGATCATCCAACTGCGCCGCCCGCCGAAAATCGCATTCGAGATGAGCGCGCGGCAGCCAGATGTCCAACTCGTCGAACATCACGCTGTAGGGAAGCCCGACGGCGCGAAAGAGTTCCGTCTCTGCAAACTCGAAGAAGCGTATGTAAGCGCCGTAAAAGATTATGCGCGCCGCGTCAACATCGCCCCAGCGCACACGCTCTTCGATTGTGAACTTCAGACTCATGCAAAAAATTTAACCACAGAGGCCGGAGAGACACAGAATGACTAGAAGAGATTTGAAATTTCAGATTCCGAATTTGATATTACTCTTCTCTGTGTCTCTCCGGCCTCTGTGGTTCATTCTAAGGTTGTAGCGCATCGAGAAAATCTTTAATCGCGCGGTTGAACTGTTCAGGCTCTTCTAAGTTTGAAAGGTGCGACGCGCCTTCTATGATTTCAAGGCGCGAGCCGCGAATCTCGCGGTGCATAAGTTTGGCATCGACGGGCGGCGTTAACTTGTCTTCGCTTCCGACGATGATGAGCGTTGGCGCGATAATCTCCGGCAGGAAATTTGTGTGGTCGCGTCGCTCAGCCATCCCGCGAAGCGCTGAGGCTGCGCCCTGCGCCTTTGTTGTAACAATCATCTCGCGCACGCGCTCCGTAATCAAAGGCTTTTGAGAAATAGTCGCAGGCGTTAACACCTTCTTCATAAAATCATCTGCGATTGACTGCATTCCCTCTTTGAGAATTTTCTGCGCCTGGCTCAAGCGATTGGCCCTGACCTCTTCCGTATCACTTTGCGGTCGCGTGTCTGCCAGGATTAGTGCGCGCACGCGCGATTGAAACTGACGATAGAAAGCGAACGCGACGTAGCCACCCATCGAAAGACCGCCGAGCGTCGCACGCTCAATCTGAAGTTCATCAAGAAGCCTTGCGACATCCTCAGCCATCTCGCCCATTGTCGCAGGCTCTTCCAACACAGTTGACTCACCGAATCCGCGAAGGTCCGGCGTAATCACTCTGTGACCGGCACTGAGAGCCTCTGCCTGCTCGCGCCACATTGAGCGATTGAAAGGATAGCCGTGAAGAAGAACGACCGCCTGCCCGCTTCCAACATCATCGTAAGCCAACTCTATCCCGTGAATACTCGCCTTACTCATCCGTCACCCTCTCACTTGACGCGGCTCGTTCGCCTTCTCAAAAAATCCATCAGAACGAACTGCGACAAATTGTTCGGATTAGCGAAGTAAGCCTTGCCGTTCGTCATAGCAGACATCTCTTTGACGAATTCCACGAGGTAGTAATCACTCGCCAGCATGAAAGTATTAATCATGATTCCTGCCTTGCGGCACGCCTGAACTTCCTTGAACGTCTCTGCCATGACGAACGGATCGCCGCCCATAGAATTTTTGTAGAGCCTGCGACCCTGTTGATTTTCAAAACCTCTTCGCCCCATTGGAGCAGTTGCGCCTGAGTCTATAAAGCACGCGGTTGGTTTCCCGTCCGTGACCATCACGATCTGCTTCATCTCTTTGCGCTGCGCCTGCAAGAGACGACGCGAAAGACGCAAGCCTTCGGCAGTGTTCGTGTGGTACGGACCAACCTGCGTCGTAGCAAGCCGCGCCATAGGCAACTCTTCCGCAGAATCGTGAAAGAGAACTACTTTCAAAGAGTCGCCCGGATACTGCGTGCGAATCAGGTGAGCGAGCGCGAGCGCGACCTTCTTGGCTGGCGTGAAACGATCCTCGCCGTAGAGAATCATAGAGTGCGAGCAATCGAGCATCACTACGGTCGCGCAAGAGGATTGATAATCCTGCTGGTGAACGTGCAGGTCCTTGTATTCAAGATTGAGCGGAACGCCCAAACCTTCGCGCCTGATAGCAGAGAGAAGCGTCGTGTTCACATCCAGGTTGATAGTATCGCCAAACTCATAAGGCTTCGGGCCTTGCGCCGCCTCAATTCCGGTCGAGAGATGCGGCGTATCGTGGCGGCCTACAGAACTCTTGCCCAGACTCCCAAGAAGATTTCGCAGAGTCTTGTAGCCAAGAAAATCCAAGCCCTTCTCCGTCACCTCGAAATGAATATTGCGAGGCTGTGGCTCTGAGATTTCTCCCTGCCCTTCGCCTCTCTGCTGCCGTCTCATCTCTTGCGGCTGTTCTTCATGAAGTTTCAGATAGCCCTCTTCGACCAGCCGCTCTATCAACTGGTTGAGCATCTCTTCAAGCAGAGAGCCTTTGAATTGGCCGTCGTTATCCGCGAGCATCTCCTCTATCTGCCGCTCGTCAATCATCCCCTGATCCATCAGAGCCTGAAGCAGTGCCCGTCGCAAAGCATCAAGCGACGTGTCCTGCTCTCTGCGCTGTCGAGTCCAGTAGTA
>QHXM01000316.1 GCA_003222945.1 Acidobacteriota bacterium | reverse complement strand
CGACTTCCGTTTCGGCAAAATCTGTATTTGCAGTGAACACGGAAACGGGTTGGGGCGTGATTTTCCAGGTTACGTCTCCTCCTGTGCTCCCTTGCCAAGATCTGGGGCTCACTCCGAAGAACCGCGTTGATTTTGTTAGGACATTCAGGTTTGTGGCGCGTATAGACCGCGACGGTTCTGCTGTCGCTGTTTCGAGCCATGCCGGGAACAAGTGGTTCATCCTGATGGACCGGCACTTCGAGCATTTCAACCCTTCACATTCTCGGCTGCAAACTAACACCGCGCTGAAATTCGCGCCAAAAACGGTTGCTCAGTTGCGCGATTGCATGAAAGACTGGCGTTCTGGAGACTATCCAGAGCCAATCGTTCATTCAGTTTTCATTCAGTTTTTTGTCGCCGAATTGGAAGGCTTTGAAAAAAAAATAACTTAAAGTTGGTTGCGGGGGGTGGATTTGAACCACCGACCTTTGGGTTATGAGTTCCGCCAAAAACGGAACATCAACAATTTACACGGCACGGATAGCGCCTAAAGGCCCGGCAAGAGCAACAAGGAATCGTTATTGTTCCCTTAATGTTCCCCAAATCGTATATGAGATAAGAATAGAAATAGCCAGAGAGGCATTTTTTTAGCTAAACCGAGGCACCTCTTTCAGTTCCTTAAGTACCTGCACGTAGTGTGTGAACACCTTTGCTGCCTTCTCGTATAAAGCCGGAAACTGATAATCTATTCGGTAAGACCGTACGGCAAGCCCACCGGTCTGAACTTTATGACTCAGTTCATTTATTTTCGGGAAAACCAATGCTGCATTGAAGCCAGTGTAATCCACAGACGGAGGAATTCGGTGTGTTGTGGCGTCGCGGTAGGCTGTTATGTGCCCAACCTCTGCAGGGTTTTTGAATTTGCGGAACACTGAAATAATCTTCTCATAATCCTCATCTGAAGTTTGATTCAGGTACCGATTAGACACGACTTCCGGGTGTCGTTTCCGCATTCCGTCGCGCACGGCACTCCAACTCACCTTCTTCTGCCATTCTTCAGAGTCCATGTTTGTCTCGACAAGCGAATTACCGAAATTGACAAACAATAGGAGCAGGAATAAATCTTCAATTTTCGCCAGCCGATAAACTGCTCCATCAAAAGCATTCATTTTGCTAAGGTGTATATTTAGCACTTCAGGACTTCTGTGATCTGCACCTTCACTAATCACCAACAGCTCCACGTCTTTATACGCCCGCGATTGTGAAAGCAAGTATTTGGCTGAAAGTAAATTGTTTGTAATCTCATGCCACACTTCCTGGGTGTTCAGGTAGAATGAATATTCCCCGCTTATCTGTTCTTCCGGCTAGAGAGACTTTGTGTGTATAAGACTGTTCCTTTCCGCCTACTTTAAAGACAAGAGTGACTTCCAGCGAATCAGACGGTTTTGTGGCATCCGGATCTTGTGGGCTTTCGTTCATACGCTGCCTTCCCTTCGCATCACATTCATTCGTCAGAGACAAACGTGGGTCTTTGGATTAGCTAGTGCGAACGCTTCTGACGATAGAAACCAGGATATTTTTCAAACCAGCTTTGGAGTTGATGTGCCACTTTATCGGCGTCTTTCACAGTTCTAAGGCGAATAATGCACCTGTTCGGCTTGAGTTCCAGTAACGGTAATGCCCTTAATAATTTTGCTGCTTGGGCTTTCGAAATATCGAGAATGTTGGCGAATCGGTTTGGCGTTATCCAAAGGTCAAGTTGGCCGTGCGGTGTTTTGCGGATGTTACCGGACACATTCAAAGCGAAAGCCACCTCAGCTCTGCCTTGAGGATTCTTCCGCCAAAACTTGAGTGATCCTTGAAAGCTCCTGGAGGGTTCCTCAGATACGTAGTACTCATTCTTTGCCAAAGCGCGAAAAGGCCGCAGCATGGCTAACACTCCCTGATTGGTTGAAACGGTATCCAATTCACCGATTGTTTTTCTCTTAGATGTAACCTTGCGGCTTGATGCGGCGTCCCGCACCTGTTGAGTCTTCTGCATGAGATTGTCTACGTATCGACTGTAAGATGCCGGGCTTTGCGGCAATAATTGAAGACTCTTAGCAAGATCATGCACAAGCTGATGTAATTGCGAGACATTGGCACAGGAGAGTGCGTTAAAAGCTCTGAGCGGCCCCTCCAGCGCATGAGGTTCCACCTCGGCCAGCAGAACGATTAAAGGCAAATTTGCACCCCAACGCGCTCCAAGTTCAAAAAGCACATAAGTCGAAGAATAGCTTTGCGGTGTAATCAGTGCGATGAATGTTTTTGCGCTGTGGGCCTCTAATCGCAAGTGCTCATCTGTGTGAATACCCGCCGGTAATCTGAACCCGTCAATGCTCGTGCAGCGAATCTGTTCATCTCTTAATCCCAAAGCTGCTCGCACCAGTTCTATCAATGCAAGGACGGTATCTGCGTCTTTGCTGCTGTGCGAAATAAAGAGCAGCATTTGGGATGCTGCTTGCGCTGCTGACTGTTGGGACGAGGCCGTAGAAGTGTGTTGCGCTGCGCGTCCTACTCGTTCCAGTGCTTCTCTCGCATTATTTTTCCATTCAGTTTTAGGGAATAAGTCAAATGCCTTTTTAAGATTTGCCTCTGCTAACGTGTGCTCTCCCAAAGATTCATAAGCAAGGCCGAAGTGGTAATAAATCATTCCATCTCCGGGATTTTTTCGAATCAGGAGAGCAAATTTCCTTTCACCGGCACGTCGATCCGAAAGCATTATATTCTTTGCTGCTTCCGCCGCATTCATAACCGTTTGCCAACTCATTTCCACCGCCTTCCGCACAATAAAACAATTTGACCTCTGTGAGCAATTTGATATATGGTCTATCATAATGCCTCTATATTCAACTCGCCAAGCCGCTGAACTTCTTGGAATAAGCTTTCCGACGTTGAACCGCTACATCGCGGAAAGAAAGATTCCCATTCCTGCGATAACGGAGCTAGGTGCTTCGCGCGTGAGAGTTTGGACTTTAGAGGATATTGAAAAAGTTCGAAAGGTTCTCCCAACGATAAAGAACGGCAGGAAAACCCGTTACAAGAAGCAGAAAACACAAACGAAGAAGAAAGACAAACCTTAACCAGCGGGCAGCGTCCGGTGTTGTAGCACCAGACGCGCCCTAACCAAACGTCGCCTGACGGAGCAGGCAAACGATGGCTGTTATTGACCATAAATTGTATCTGTCCTGGGCGCAACATCCGCACTCCTGCGCTCGTGTCGCCACCCTGAACGCCCAATTCCCTCCCGGAGGTCGGCTATGAATGCGCCCTTCTGGAGACCACTTCCAACCAAGCTGCGAGTTTATGAGGCGCTGTACTCGCTGAACCGCGGCTTTGAGGCCACTCTTCTCAGTCTGGAGCAACTTGAGCGACTGGGAATGTTCCGGCTTGACCATCTGAATGCTTTCAAAGTCGTTCTTGAACACACTCGCGCTGAAGCTAATGACGAACTGCTTCAAAGTTTGAGCGATTACGAGCAAGAGGAATCAGCCCGTTTTGACCGGATGCAGCGCGAATGGGAAAATCAGAACAAAGACCCTGATGACGTGTTTTTTGCCGCAAGAGACCGTAAACAGGAAATCAAAGAGCAAATCAAGAGCCTGCAAAGCGGCCTTCAACGGGAACGCCCGAAGCACAAATCCAAACGGAAACGCTCTCGCTGAAGCGTCATCATTGCTGTACATTCTCGCGCTGCTGCTAAACCAGCAGCGCGATTTTGCTTTGCGCTGAAGTGCTTAGCTACACTTGAAATGTGAGAGATGAATTTCCAGAAGCCGTCAAAGTAATTGTCTCTAGGCGTGTCGGCAACAGATGCTCAAATCCACGTTGTCGTGCATTAACCAGTGGCCCCCAGGAAGACCCTTCAAAATGTACAAATATCGGCGTGGCGGCACATATAACGGCTGCTGCACAGGGTGGCCCACGTTACAGCGCTTCGTTAACGACAGAGCAACGCAAACATGCAGAAAATGCAATCTGGCTATGTCAAAATTGTGCGAAGCTGATTGACAATGATCCTCTTCGATATTCTGAGGCGGTTCTTCGAGAATGGAGGGAACAGGCAGAAGCCATCGCTACTGAGGAATTAGGGAAAACAAAGTCAGTTATCAATACAGGAAATCCTGTAAGTAGACAGCTTGAGCAGCTAATGTGGCGCTCGTTTTTCATCTCACCGATCATTCCGACCCATAGGCAATATCCTTCTTATCAGCAGTTCACTTTTCAGCTTGTAAGCCGCGAAGAGGATGTGTTCACGTTTCAACGAAGGTCAAGCGTCACTTTGGTACCACAATTAATCAAATCAATTGTTTTCCAAGGCCCATCTTCTCAACCAGTCTCGCTAATTCTTGATGGGAGATTGCAATGGTTGGAACCGAGTGAAGAGTGGGAATATCGCCCGGAAACACCCCATACCGACGAAGAGAGGATTCTTGGCTTCTCAAAATTATCCTCTCTACACGACCCTAGGATTCGCGAATTAGCGGCTCTTTTTGCAGGCAGAAAAGAGTTGGCATGGGCGTGGATTCCTAGGCTGCCGCAATTGTTATCCCAAGGATGGGAGATTGTTTATGACAACGATGGTTTTTATTTTCGTGCTTCGGATAGACCGTATGACCAAGTGCTGATCTTGAAACGACTGTGATACTCACACTCGAACAGCTTCGACCCGCAATACCAGAAGCATTTACTTCTTCAGCCGGAATAAATGCACTGCCGGGTCAATCTCGCCAAATTGAATAGTTGCTCTGTCATCATCGTCCACCAATGACTGTTCGATATTTATGTTGTTAATGAGACGGCCTTCCAAAAGTCTCTGTCGAAATGGATTTTCTTCTCTCCTCATTTTGTACTCTCTTTCGAAATCCTCAATGGTTCTTTCGCCACTGAGAATCTCCAACAACATTCTGGCAGACATGGTAACCCCTCGGTTCATAGTTAAAATACTCCTGTAAAGACCAGCGTTTGGATTCTTTCCCTTTATACGGTGCAAAGCATTTGCTGGCGACTGCACCGGTTGCGGTAAAAGAGATTGCAAGCGCGATATCAATGCTCCCAGGACAGCCTGATTCAATTTCTGTTCTGAATTAATATAAACCCTGTTTTCTATATGGCAGTTATTGAAGGCCTTTTCTTTAACGACAAAAGTTACAACAAAGCCAACG
>QHXM01000058.1 GCA_003222945.1 Acidobacteriota bacterium | reverse complement strand
TGGTGGCCTTTGCACCTGTTGGCTACTCTGGCGTTGCTCGCGGCGCTTTGCGCCTTCGGCTACGCCCTGTTGAAGAAGAAAGGCGAGTTGCTCGGAAAGTTGAAGGCCGTATTCACGGACGACACAGCGATTCTCATAGTGGGTGCTTACGGCATAGCCCTCATTAATTTCATACTCACAGTGATAGTGAGCCACGTCCGGCTCAACGACTACGACGACAGGTACTTGACGCTGACGAGTCTGTTCGGACCCGTGAGTGGAATGCTGACTCTGTTTTTAATCATCAGGTTCTGCGCGCGGCGCAGTCCTCACGGTGAATTCGCCAAGCCCGCTTTCCTACTGACCGGACTAATATTGCTCGCCATCAAATTCCCTGCGGGGAGTTACAGACCGGAATACCGGACGATTAAAGATATCGCGCTCGCGCTGGCCGAGAAATCTCCGCGCGCCATACTCATGGGCGGTTACTGGGAGACTTATGTCTTCGCTGGCCTACAGCCCGTGAATGCAATGACGCCCGTGCCGTTCGAGGGGCAGGAGAACAGAATGCCCTGGACGCGCGACATGGTCCGGCGGGCCGATCATCTGATCGTGGAGTATCGCAGCAGTAAGTTGGGGGAAGGTGATGGACCGCCGCAACATCTAAACCAGTATGGCAACTCACTACGACTAGCCGACGCGAAATGGTACGAGAACGGAGAGTTCGCTTTCGCTCTGTACGTGAGGGAAGATTGAGCGGCTCTTCCGGCTTCGGACGCGGCGCAGCTACTATCTTTCAAACGACCTCCCGGTCGCTTTAATTGCTGACGTTGGTCGGGGCTTTTTCTATCTTCATGTATCTGCGACGCAGGCTCTGGAATTTTCTTTGGGGCAACAGCTTGGTCTTGTGAAGCAGGTAGCGAAAGACAAGCCAGAGTATGCCAAGGCCGTAGCGCGAGCTGTCAATGAGGCTGGCCGACGATGCCTCTGGGAAATAGCGCGTCGGTACGGCGACTTCCGAGATTTTGAACTGAGCCTCTACGATCTGCGCTATGACCTCCTGATCGAATATGAACTTGTCGGAGTTCATCTGGAAGTTGATCGTTTCCAAAACCTGTCGGCTGAAGGCCCTGTAGCCCGTATGATACTCCGAAAGATTAAGATTGAAAGCAAGATTCTCAACCTTCGTCAACATTCTGTTGCCCAGGAATTTCCACCAGGGCATTCCCTGCTTTACGGGCGAGATGCTCATCAGCCGCGAGCCTAACACAACGTCTGCCTCGTCGCGCTCAATCGGCTCGACAATCTTGGGCAGAAAAGTCGGGTCGTACTGGTAGTCAGGATGCACCATGACGACAATATCCGCGTCCGCTCTGAGAGCCTCCGTGTAGCAAGTCTTCTGATTGCCTCCGTAGCCGTAATTCCGGTTGTGTATGAAAAGTTCCAGATTGAGTTGCCGTGCTATCTCGACCGTCTCGTCGGAACTGCCGTCGTCAACCAGAAGGACCACGTCCACAACGTCGCGCGGCAACTCCATGTAGGTCATCTTGAGTGTCTTTGCCGCATTGTAAGCGGGCATGATGACGACAACTTTTGGCCTTCTCTTCTCAGACATATCGGCACTCAAAGCGGTTGGCGGTCCAAAATCGCAGGCGATGTAATGAAAAGCAGAATACAGAATCCCTAGAGTCCTCGAATTCAGAAGAAACGGAAAAACTGAGATTCTTATCAACCGGACCTATGCGCAATTACTATCATAACTAGTCTATGTTGGTCTAGGCAAAGAATCAATATACAGTCAGAAACGTCTGGGCAAAAAGAAAAGGGCACGCCTGATTTTATACAGAGCGTGCCCTTCGTCCTTATTGACTGTACGAATCATCAGGCGTTCGGCTGCTCGCCTTCAATCTTCGTTCCGCACTCGTTGCAGAACTTCGTGCCGACTGCTACTTCAGCCTGACAGTTAGGGCATTTGGGCTTCTCCTGCTTTGCGCCGCACTCGTTACAGAATTTAGCGCCCTCCTGAAGCTGTGCGCCGCACTTGACGCAGGGGACTGTTGCTGATGCGACTTCGAGTTTCGCGCCACACTCGTTGCAGAACTTACCGCCGCCGACGTTTGCCGCGCCGCACTTTGGACACTTGATGGTCGCGGAGCCTGCGCCACCGCCGCCCTGCTGCTGCTGTTGCTGCGGCTGGTTCATGGCGTTAGACATCTGACCGGCCATCTGATTGCCTATGGCGAAGCCTGCGCCGAGTCCTGCGCCAATACCTGCGCCGCCCGAAGGATTCTGCGCCGCGTCGCGCATTGCGTCTGCGGCCTGGAATTGTTGGTAGCGTCCAACGTCTCCTATGACGCCCATAGAGGTGCGCTTGTCCATAGCGGCTTCGACCTCCGGCGGCAAAGAGATGTTTTCGACGAAGAACTTAGTCAACTCAAGACCGTAAGACTTGAACTCCTCGTTCAGCTTGTTACGACAGAACTGGCCTAACTCGTCGTAGTTCGATGCAAGGTCAAGCGCGGGGATTTTCGATTCGCCTAAAGCATCTGTAAAGCCGCTGACGAGCGTTCGCTTCAACTGTCCTTCTATGTCTTCCGTCTCGAAATGGCCGTTCGTACCAGTGACCTCTTTGATGAAGGCGCGCGGGTCCGCGACGCGTATTGAGTAGATGCCGAAGGCGCGAAGTCGGACCATGCCGAAATCCGCGTCGCGCATCATTATGGGGTTCATAGTTCCCCATTTCAGGTCCGTGAACTGTTTCGTGTTTGCGAAATAGACTTCGGATTTGAAGGGCGAGTTGAATCCGTACTTCCAAGCGCCGAGTTTAGTTAAGATCGGCGTGTTGCCGCCGCTAATAGAATAGCGACCGGGTGTGAAAACGTCCGCTATCTGTCCTTCGTAAACGAAGACGGCGACCTGCGACTCGCGCACGATCAATTGCGCGTTGTTCTTAATCTCCTGCCCGCGCACGGGGAAACGATAGAGCATAGTGTTGCCGGATTCGTCCAGCCACTCTATGACTTCAATAAACTGTGACTTGATTGCGTCAAAGATTCCCATAAAAGTTTCAATCTCCTTTTCGCGGCGCTCTCGTTGGATTAAGCTGAGGCAGCCGCAAGGTTATTATACGTTCAAGAGCGCCGACGAGTTCAAGCCCGCCTGGTTTGCCGGAGAATATTGCACAAAAGCGTGGCTGAAAAGCAAGGAGGATAAGAGAGCAGGGAGGAACGAAGGGATGAGGGCGGAGGGATGAAGTAAAGACAGACATCTTTCGTCTTTCTTTTTATTCATCCCTCATCCCTTATTTCCTCCCTGCTCTCCTTCGTCTTTGCCAGAGTGCATATAACAGGAGCGCGGTCAGTCCGCCCGACATATCCATGAAGCTGTCGTAGATTGAGGCAGTGCGCGACGGCACGAAGCTTTGGTGATATTCGTCCGAGAGCGCGTACAGACTGACGAGCGCGAGCGCAAACCAGAACCAAAGGCTGCTGAGTCGCTGTTTTGAAGAGGTGATGAAGGCACGCGCCGCGAGCCAGCCCAGGATAGCGTACTCTGTAAAGTGCGCGAGTTTTCGCGTTATGAAGTGCGCGAAGGCTAACTGCTCTTCGCTGATGTTTGGGAAGAGCCAACGCAAAATGGGGCCGACTATCAGCGAGGTGTTGGCAGCCGAAAATGCTCCGGTCGAAGCGAAGAAGATAAAGGCCATCCAGAGAAGAAGCGGCAGATAGCGCCACAGGCGACGCCGCAATGTTTGTGTGTTTGATAAAGTGACCTTCTCGCTTTGCGTAATCAATTCTGGTGCTGCCTTAAAGATTTATATGATGCGAAGGCGCGTTTCTTCCGCCCTTCAAATTATCTCACGCCAAAGCCTCTTCACAAATCTCTCGCATACTGCAACCAGAACAACGACGCGCATCATTGTGGCTGCGATGAACGTTGTCGGCCATGCGCGCATCCTTCATCTCTTCAAGAAGGGCGATCAGTTCGTCTCTCAACTCGATTGAGTAGTCAACGGCTACCTCTTCATCCGCATACCTGATGATTCCATAAGGCACGTGAGTGCTCAGAACATCTTCGACGAGCAGGCAGTAGGCTGCAAGCTGCATGATGTGTGACGCGTAGGCTCGTCCATCAGCCGGACACTTCGTTGACTTGGCTTCGACGGGAATAATCCCATCGCGTGTTCGCACCAGATAGTCCGGCCTTCCAGTCAAGCCGTAGCGCTTAGACACAAGCGGCCTCTCCTGTTTGACTCCCTGCTCGTTGGTAATTACGGAAGCCACGCGCCCCGTCGGATAGCCCGTGTCGCTGTAGATGAGTTGTCCTCTGGGAAGACCCGAACGACTCGCAGCCTTGCGCCCGGCCAGGATTGATAAAAGCGCGATGAGAAGAAGAATGACTATGGCAACGAAGATATAGATCATCCGTACCACCATAGAAGCAGAAGCAAGACTCCGAGCACGACTGCAAGAAAGGCGGAGTATGCTGCGAGCCTGCGCAGTCTTCTGACACTTGCCACAGTGCGCCCGTGCTTCAGATGCCAACGCTCTCCAGCCTCACGCGCATCGTGACCAGATGTAGGCTCATGCCCTTCTATCCGCAGCCACCATGCGCGGGCACAGAAAACGTACTCGCCTATCTCAGATGCTCTAATAAACTTCTGCTTATCGTTCACGCGACCCATTCGCCCTCAATGAAAGGATACTTCTTATAAAGAAGATCGCGCCACCCGTCCTAACTTAGCTGGCCTGCATTTCTCAAACAAAATTAAAGGGCGGCTACTAACAGCCGCCCTTTAATCTCTCTGAATATTTATGGAGCCGAGGGGGATCGAACCCCTGACCTCATGACTGCCAGTCATGCGCTCTCCCAGCTGAGCTACGGCCCCAGATTGAAAATCACATCGCTCGGGTACGACGGATGAAAAAGGGTAACGTAGTAAATGAAAGTCCGTCAAGCACGCTTCACATGGGTCTGCGACGTGCTGCGAAGAAGGCCGCGCACACTCCGCAAGCGAGCATGATTAGGCCGCTTGCGACGCGAAGCATGTTTGGAAGTTGATGCATAGCGCCCGTGCCCTCGTTGATTACAGCACTCGCGCTCGGCTCTACGAAGAGAGCGCGGTAGGCTATCACGCCGCCCCACGCGGCTATGCCCAGACCAACGATGAGCATTATGATTCTTAGCAAGAAACCTCTTTCTATTTACCTTTGAATACAGGTTTGCGCTTTTCCAGGAATGCCTTTACGCCTTCGTCCTTATCTTCTGATGAGAAGCAAAGAGCGAAGAGATCAACTTCGCGGCGCAAGCCTTCGTCCAGGTTAGAGCGCGAGGCGAGCTTGACGGCTTCCTTCGCCATGCGTAGCGCGACCGGACTCTTTTCAGCTATGCGGTTCGCTATCTCCATAGTCCTGGCTTCAAGGTCTGCCGCAGGGACGACCATGTTGACAAGTCCTATGTTGTAGGCCGTGTGCGCGTTGATTATCTCGCCCGTCAAGATCATCTCCATAGCTTTGCCTTCGCCCACTAGACGGGTCAGGCGTTGTGTTCCGCCGCCGCCGGGAATGATGCCAAGATTTATTTCGGGCTGGCCGAAAGATGCCGTCTCGCTTGCAATGCGAAGGTCGCAGGCGAGCGCGAGTTCGCAGCCGCCGCCCAAGCAGTAGCCGTTAATCATGGCAATGACAGGTTTCGGAAAAGTGTCTATAGCGTTAAAGAGCGAGCGAGCCGTCATCACATCGCGTTGGGTAAGCGCAGTGCGTCCTGCGAACTCGGCTATGTCAGCGCCCGCTATGAAAGCTTTGTCGCCTGTGCCCGTGAAGACTACGACGCCGACGCCTTCCTCGTCGCGCAGTTCATCCAGAACACGCGCGCCTTCCTCGCGCGTCTTTATGTTGAGTGCGTTTCGCTTCTCAGGACGATTGATTGTGATTATGCAGACGCGCTCGCGCCGCTCAACTAAAAGCGTCTCGTAAGATTGCGATGAAGACTCAAGGGATTGCGACATCGTGACTATTGCTCCGGCGCTTTGAATTTTGGGATTTGAAATTTCAGATTTGAAATCTGAGATTAAAACTCGCGTTTCATTCCTTCGCGGAAGAATCGTTCTCTGTTTCGGTCTGCGTGGGCTGCTCGTCTGCGACCCATGAGACGAAGAGGCGCAGCCAATTCTCAACAGGCTCGCTTATGGAGACGCCCACGCGCGCAGTGCCGTAGATGGCGGGCGCGACGCGAACGACCATCGCGGTGACTTCGATGGGCGCACCATCGGGCCTGTGCGCGCGAAGATAAAGGCGCTCGCCCCTGTTCACTCTCTGGTTCAGGTGAAAGAGCGCGCCGCTCGTTGAGATGTCGTCCGTTTCCGTAGGCTCGCTCCATGCGGCCCCGTCTTCTGCTCTCCCCGACACAACAATCGGCAGTCGCAGCGCCATGCGCAGCGCGAACCGTTTCTCATCTGGATAGGGAGGCGTACTCATTTTAGTTGGCAGTAGGCAGTAGGCAGTAGGCAGTGAAAAGCAGAAGGCTGAACGCTGCCCTGTGCGCTCTTTTACTGCCAACTGCCAACTGCCTACTGCCTACTGTTCTTCCCATTTATAAAACCCTTCGCCGGTCTTCTTGCCGAGCTTGCCTTCTGCGACCATGCGCCGCAGGATTTCGGGCGGGCAGAAGGTCTCGGAACGGAGCGTAGTATGCAGATATTCTGCGATTTTAAGTCGAACGTCCAGCCCCACAAGGTCTGTAAGGCGAAGCGGCCCCATTGGATGGTTATAACCCAATTCCATCGCAGTATCTATATCACGCGCGCTCGCAACACCCTGCTCAAGCATTCGCATGGCTTCGAGGCCGAGCGCAACTCCCAGACGACTTGATGCGAAGCCTGGCACGTCTTTAACTATGATAGGCTCTTTTTTCATCCTGAGTCCGACCGAGCGCACGGCATCAACAGTTTCAGCGCTCGTGTCCTGACCTTTGACGATTTCCAGAAGCCGCATGATGTGAACGGGATTGAAGAAGTGCATTCCGACCACTCGCTCAGGATGACGCGAGGCTCGCGCTATCTCCGTTATTGAAAGCGACGAAGTGTTCGAGGCGAAGATGAAAGGTTTGTGCGCAAGCGTTTCAACTTCGCGCAAAGTTTTCTGCTTGATCTCAAGAATTTCGGGCACGGCTTCAATGAATAAATCCGCTTCGGCTGTCTCGCTCAAATGAACTGTGCCGCGCAATCGCTGAAGCGTCATATCGTAGTCGTCTTCCGTCAATTTTCCGAGCTTGATGCCTTTCTCCAGATTGCGTTCGATTGCTTGAACTGCGCGCGCAAGAGCCTCTTTTTCAAAGTCGCGCATGACGACGCGGAAGCCAGCGGCTGCCGCCGTCTGCGCTATGCCATGCCCCATAGTGCCACAGCCTAAGACGGCGATTACACAAATCGTCTGCGGCGCGCGTGTAGGGTTGCTCTCGTCAGTGCTCAAGGTGCTTTTCTGAATGCTTGACCCGGCGATTCCACGTGTCCGGTCGGAAAAGGTTGGTGGCTTGACCGCACGAGTTCTCGCCCTGCTCTTTTAGGTATTCGACTACTCAAGCCTGTCTGTTATACTACATGCGCAACTGAAAAGGCTACAACTCTTCTAAGGCGGGCGGACGCTAAATTTGCACGCTCGCTCTTGAAGCTTCCGAAGGAGACCAATCATTACATATGACACTAGAGAAGATTCATAGAGAAGTCGTAATCATAGGCTCTGGCCCTGCCGGGCTGACCGCAGCCATCTACACCGCACGCGCAAACCTGCGCCCTTTGCTTGTTGATGCAAACGACGCCGAACATCAACTGATACCGGGCGGGCAGTTGATGATTACAACCGAAGTTGAGAACTATCCGGGCTTTTCAAAAGGCATTCAAGGTCCTGAGTTGATGGAGGAGTTCAGAGCGCAGGCCCTAAGGTTCGGGACAGAGATTCTGGAAGCAATGATCGAAAGAATTGATTTGAGCGAACGACCCTTCAAGCTCTATACGCGCGAAGGCTATTTGATAGAGGCCGAGACATTGATAATCGCATCGGGCGCGTCCGCCAAGTGGCTAGGCATTCCGGGCGAGGCGAAAGTTCCCGCAGGGCTTGGCGGCAACGGCGTTTCGGCCTGCGCAACCTGCGATGGTCCGCTTCCAGCATTCCGCAACAAACGCCTCGTAGTAGTCGGCGGAGGCGACACAGCAATCGAAGAGGCCACGTTCCTGACGCGCTACGCCGCCCACGTCTTCTTAGTTCACCGCCGCGACAAGCTGCGTGCTTCAAAGATAATGCAGGACAAAGCGTTCGCAAACGAGAAGCTGGAATTCATCTGGAACACAGAGGTAAAAGAAATTTTAGGCACGATGGAGGACGGCGTAACGGGCGTGCGTCTTTACAAGAACAAGACTCAGGAGGAAATAATCTTCCCATGCGAAGGCGTCTTCATAGCGATAGGCCACAAGCCGAACACTGAGCTATTCAAAGGCCAATTGGAGATGGACGAGGTTGGTTACTTGAAAACGGCAGGCCACTCTATGGCTACGAACGTTGCCGGAGTCTTCGCGGCGGGCGATGTTCAGGACAACTTCTATCGTCAGGCGATCACAGCCGCAGGCTCTGGCTGCATGGCAGCGATTGACGCCGAACGTTTCCTTGACAGCCTTCCTGTGCCGATGCCTTCCGGCGAAGAAGTGACGATGGAAGGCGAAGTCATCACGCCGGACCACAAAAAAATTATCCTGCCCGATGGCGAAGTCATCTCGAACAAGGCGGAGGAAGTATCAGCCGGAGATTAAGTAGTTAAGGATCGGAGGCAGAGTATGAAGAGAACTATTTTCATCGCATTGATGCTTCTTCTGGCAAGCAGCGCTGCGGTCGCTCAACAGAATTACACTCCGCCGGAAGGCAGTTCTATTGAGCCGCCTAACAGGACTGCTGAATCCTACAGCCTGCCAAAACTTCACGTCATCAACAGCGTGACGCTCTCGCCAAGTTATAGCTGTCGCTCTAAAGATGATTTCAAGAAGGGCTACGAGAAGACTGCGCTCTTTCTCTCAAGCTACTCGAAAAAGAGAAACAGCCCGGACCTGCTCTTTAACGGCGCGTGTGGAAGCGAAGACTATTTCGTAGCGGCAACTTCAGGAGACAGCATGGGGCTGATCGCAGATTTGGGAACGGACGCGTCAGTCGAAGAGCTATCTGCGCATCTGGTCTTCAACAAACAGAACGTTCACTCGTTTCCTTCTTATTCAAGATTCGCACAAGCCGTCAAAGTTGAGGCCAATCACACCTACGCAGTCTTGCTGAACTCAAGCGATATACGCGGTCTCTTTATCTTCACGGTTACAACTTACGTTCCCAATAAGCGAGTTGAAATCCGTTATGCCGTGAAGGATTATCAGATACTCGATCTAAAGGCAAAATCTCCGGGCTTTAGCTGGGAGCAAAAGAACTTTTAGCGCTGAAAGATAGTTGAGAAATTAAAGGGGCGCGCCCGTATGAGGAAATCAGAACTAAGCATTCCAGAAATCATGTTGATAGGCGGAACGCGCGGGCTGCTCGGCGCAGGCATCGCTCTACTTCTTGCAGACAAGATTGGAACGAGTGAGAGAAAGTCCGTCGGCTGGACTCTATTCTTAATCGGAGCAATAAGCACAATCCCGCTTGCTATGAATATACTCAGCAAACGAAAGTAGCAGAGCAGTGGGCGGGGGCAGGAAAAAGAGATCATCGCACGCTCTTTCCTGCCTGCTGCCCTCGCGCTATCCCTGTTAGCACAAGCACGCAAACCTTCTAGCTCGAAGCTTCAAACGACGCGCTCATAGCTCTCAAGCACGACGCCATTCGCGGCGCGCACCGCGCTCTCGGCGTTAACGCCTAATGAATCGCACTCGACAAAGCGTGAAAAAAGATGATATAGAACATCTCGCCAGCAATAGGGCAAACGTTTCGGCTCAGTTTGAGAATGAGAGCAAATGCATTTTCATACTGGCGCCATCTGAGTTTTTCCTCTGAAGCCTCGTCGAGAGTATCTGACCTAAACCGTCTATTAAAAGTAGAGATTTAAGAATTATGTTCCCTCGCTTCCCCCTTAATAAAAATCTCGTCAAGAAAATCGTTCTCGCGCTCGCTGTCTGTGCTGCTGCGTTGTGGATTGTAGCAAGGCGCGATGTGCCGCGCGCAGAAGCGCAAGCGCCGCCGCCCGACTACAAAAATTTTGAAGGCCCGCAGGTTCACCCCCTGGCAATCACTCCAGACGGGATGCGCCTTCTTGCCGTCAACACTCCGAACAACACACTCTCGGTCTTCTACCTGAGCGGCGGCATGCTGACGCTCGTCAAAGAGATTCCCGTAGGGCTTGAACCCGTCAGCGTCGCCGTGAGAAATGAGCGCGAGGCCTGGGTCGCAAACTGGTTGTCGGATTCCGTGAGCATAGTTGATCTTGCGAACGGCAACGTCACGCAGACGATTGACGTGGGCGACGAGCCGACAGACGTTCTCTTTGCAGGACAGGCGCGCGAGATGGCTTTCGTCTCGGTCTCCGGTCTTAATCAGGTCAAAGTCTTCGACCCGAACGCCACGAGTGCAGCGCCACAGGTCATAAACATTGGAGGCAAGCAGCCGCGCTCGCTCACGTGCGACGCGACGGGCGCGCAAGTGTTTGTCTCCGTCTTTGAATCCGGCAACCAGACGACGATTGTTCCCGTTCAGCAGGTGAGAACCGGAGGCGGGCTGCCCGCGCCTTCGCCCGCTATGTCCACAACTTTGCCGCGTGCGCCCGACACTAGCTTAATCGTTAAGCGCAGCGGCGCAAATTGGGTTGACGAAAGAGGCGACGGTCGCTGGACGCAGTTCATCCCGTACACGCTCGCAGACGTTGATGTCGTGGCGATTGACGCAAGCGGCACTGCGCCCGTCGTAAGCCGTGAGGTGCGCGGCGTCGGCACGCTCGTAGGAAACTCAGCGCTTGACGCGGCGTCGAATCGTCTTTACGTCGTCAACACGGAAGCTCACAACGAAGTTCGCTTCGAGCCGAACGTGCGCGGACGATTCGTTAGCACACGAGTCTCTATCATAAGCTTGGGAACGAACGCGAGCGTCACGCCCGTTGATATTAACCCGCACATCAATCAGAGCAATCCGTTCGGCACAGACGAAGAGCGCTCGAACAGCCTTGCTATTCCGGCAGATATCGCACGCGACGCAAGCGGCACTCTTTACGTCGCTGCGACAGGCTCGAACCGCGTGGGCGTGCTCGATTCATCCGGCGCTGTGCAGGCGCGAATAAATGTCGGGCAAGGGCCGACAGGACTTGCCGTTGACAATTCTCGCCGCAGGCTTTACGTGCTCAACCGCTTCGATGAAACGTTGAGCATCGTTGACCTCTCATCGCGCAGCGTCATCAATAATGTCTCCATTGGCAACAACCCTGAGCCTCAGAGCGTGCGCAATGGACGACGTTTTCTTTACGACGCTTCTTTGTCTGCTCATGGCGACTTGGCCTGCGCAAGTTGTCACGCAAACGGGCACAGGGACGGAATAGCGTGGGACTTGGGCGATCCACAAGGGACTGTGCAGCAGGTTGCGAGCGGAACTATTCCCGGAATACCCGTCTCTTTCGTCGCAAACTTTCATCCGATGAAAGGGCCTATGACGACGCAAACCTTGCGCGGCATCACAGGGACAGAGCCGCTTCACTGGCGCGGCGACAGGTCTAGTCTTGCGGCATTCAATCCAGCTTTCATGTCATTGCTCGGCGGCACGCGACAATTAACAGCGGACGAGATGAGCGCGTTTCAGTCTTTCATACAAACGCTCACTTATCCGCCTAACCCGCTTGAGAATCTGGACCGCACGCTGCCTAATCCTGCGACTGGTCCGAACCCTACGCGCGGGCGACAACTCTTCAACAACGCGACTCTGGACGCTGCGGTTTTAACCTGCAATCAGTGCCACTCATCTTCGCCTGGATTCAAGTCCGGCACAGCGCAGGTGCTTATCCCCGCCGCGCTTCTTCAAGAGCCGCAGGATTTCAAAGTCCCGCAACTTCGCGGCCTATATCAGAAAGTTGGCTTGCAAAGAGCGCCCGGCGAACAACTCTCAGGCTATGGTTTCACGCACGACGGCTCGTTCGATTCCCTGCTCTCGTTCCTGCGCTCAGCCGTCTTCACATTTAATAACGATAACGACCGTCTGGACGTGGCGCAGTTCGTTCTCTCCTTCGACACGGGCACAGCGCCTGCGGTCGGACTTCAAGTCACAGCGAACGCTATTAATAAGACGAGCGCGTCTGTCTCAGACAGAATCAATCTACTGATGTCGCAAGCAGGAGTTGGCAACTGTGATTTGATCGTCAGAGGAACTTACGGCGGCGTGCGACGCGGCTTTCTATACATTGGCAACGGGCTATTTCAACCGGATAGACTTTCGGACACGCCTGTCTCTGCGCAGACTCTCCTTCAGGCCGTTGATGTGAATCAGGAGTTGACCTTCACGGGCGTGCCTCTGGGCGCAGGGCGTCGAATGGGAATTGACGCGAACGGCAACGGAGTATTGAACGGCGACGAGGCGGCAAGACCCAACCCGATTGACGACACGCGCTTCTTCATACAGCAACAGTACGCAGACTTTCTAAACCGCGACCCGGACCCGCCAGGTTTTCAGGGCTGGCAGGATATTATGAACAACTGCGCTACAGGCAGCACGCAATGTGATCGCATAGAAATCAGTTCAGACTTTTTCCGCTCACCGGAGTTTCAAGGCAGAGGCTACTTCATCTTCCGCTTCTACATAGCATCTTTGGGACGCAACGCTTTCTACAAAGAGTTCGTGCCTGATTTAAGAAGGGTTAGCGGATTTCTGGATGACACTCAGTTGGAGGCTGCAAAAGTAGCTTTTGTAAATGATTTCGTCTCTCGTTCAGAGTTCAAGCAGAAGTACGATGCGATCACAGACCCTGCGGCTTACGTTGACGCTATTCTAAATAGTGCCGGAGTGACTCTGTCTCAGAGGCAAGTGCTTATTGATGATCTTCGCGCGGGAAGAAAGAGCAGGGCAGAAACGCTTCGAGCTATTATGGAGGCTCAAGAGGTTTACGATAAATACTACAACACTGCTTTTGTAGTGATGCAGTACTTTGGTTATCTACGCCGTGACCCGGACATTCTTTACTTGAACTGGATTGATACTATGAATAAGACTGGCGACTACCGCACGATGATTAATGGGTTTATTAACTCACTCGAATACCGCCAGAGGTTCACACAATGAAAAGCAAGGATGAGGGATGAGGGATGAAGTAAAACAGAAAGAAAAATACTCTAGCTGCTTTTTCTTTACTTCATCCTTCCGCATTCCGTCTTGCTTTTCAGAGCAGTTTGAGTAATTCCCTCGCAGCATAAGACACGCCTGACACTTTGTCATCAACTCGCATCGTCATCAAGTCTTGAGGATGCAGGCTTGCTGCGAGTTGTTCCTGTCGAAGGCGCTCGCGCTCTTCTTCAATCTCTCTCTTCTCGCGCGCACGCGACGCGTCCAAGCCTCCGCCGCGTATGAACTCTACGATCTGCTGTAGCTCGTCGCTGTCAAACCAGGTGCCGTGACCTTTGCAGACATCGACGATGACGCCGGAGCAGCGCGCGAAGTTTACGCGGTTCATCAGTTGATTGCATTCGGGGCAGGGGACATAACGCACCTTGTTCTGTTCTCCAGCGCTCGCGTGCTTCGGGATATGCGAAGCAGTGCCGAGCGCAACCGCTTGCTCATCGCGCTCCGCGACTATCTTTTCGAACGAGGCGACATCCACCCACATACCATCACAACGCGGGCACTCACGAAGCAGCGCGCTTCCTACAGCAATGGCTTCCATCTCAACGCGGCAGCGCGGACAGCGCCGCGATGCGGCCTCCACAACTTCGGCCTGTTTAGCCTCTGCGCCGCAAGCGGGGCAGAACTTAGTTCCCGCGAACATCATCGCAAAGCAGTGCGGGCACGCAACTGTTGCCAGCCGTGCATTGCAGAACGAGCAGTGCGTTGAAGTGTTCGAGACGGCAGCGCCGCACGTAGGGCAGTTTAGAGTTTCAGCTTGCATAGTTTCTAAGCTTCGGTTGGTTTCAACCTTTGGGCGAGCGGAAGGCGTCGGGTGTCGCCCCTTCTCAATCAAGATTAGCATCTCGGAAGAAAATATTTCCACACAATTTTCAACGCTTGTGACTCATTTTACGCGGGCGGTCATTTGAGACATGCCGGTTCGTCGGCGCAAGGTTTAGCTGCTTCAACGCTCTTACGCGCTTGCTTTATAAGCTGAAAGCAAGTTAAAAGCATCCTAGATGGAACAACGACGGATTCAATTCGACTAGAGTGAGGTAAAGATTAAGATGAGTGCGACTCCGCAGAAAGAAACGAACACGACCGTCAACCTGGACCAACTTTGTATCAACACTATCAGAACGCTAACGATTGACGCAGTGCAAAAGGCTGAGTCTGGACATGCGGGTCTGCCTCTGGGCTGCGCGCCGCTGGCCTACTTGCTGTGGACTCGCTTCCTCAGACACAATCCGAAAAATCCCAAATGGGCAAACCGCGACCGCTTCCTGCTCTCTGCCGGTCACGGCTCGATGCTGCTTTACTCGCTTCTTTATCTTACGGGCTATGGTCTGGAGCTTGATGAATTAAAGAGATTCAGACAATGGGGATCGAAGACGCCCGGACATCCTGAGAACGTTTTGACGCGCGGAGTTGAGATTACGACAGGACCACTCGGACAAGGCTTCGCCAACGGCGTAGGCATGGCGATTGGCGCGGCGCATCTTGCTTCGAGATTTAACAAGCCGGAGTTTCCTCTGATTGACCATTACATTTACGCGATAGTCTCTGACGGCGATTTGATGGAAGGTGTTGCGAGCGAGGCCGCTTCGCTCGCAGGACACCTGAAGCTGGGAAAGCTCATATACTTTTACGACGACAATCACGTGACCATAGAAGGCTTCACAAGTCTGGCCTTTACTGAAAACGTTCCGCAGCGTTTTGAAGCCTACGGCTGGCACACATCAACAGTCGAAGACGGCAACGACCTGGAAGCAATCGAGCGCGCAATTCGTGACGCGCAGTCGGTCGGAGATCGCCCGTCGCTCATCTCAATCAAAACGATCATAGGCTACGGAATGCCAACAGCCGGAACGCGCAAGGCACATTCAGATGCGCCGGGCGAAGATGCTGTGCGTGAGACTAAAAAACATCTGGGCTGGCCTGAAGACAAAGATTTTTATGTTCCAGAAGAAGCACTCGCGCATTTCCGCGAATGCGTGGAGCGCGGAGCACATCAGGAAGATGAATGGAATGCTCTCGTTCAAAAGTACGAAGAGAAGAACGCGGATTTAGGCTCTGCATGGCGCGCGACGATGAGCGGCGATTTGCCCGAAGGATGGGAAAGCCATCTGCCTTCGTTTGAGAACGCGAAGCCGATGGCAACTCGCGCAGCGAGCGGCGAAGTCATCAATGCGATTGCCCCGCACATGCCCATGCTGATCGGAGGCTCTGCCGATTTAGGTCCATCAACCAACACGGATATCAAAGACGGCGGAAGCTTTCAACCGGGCAGCTACGACGGGCGCACTCTGCACTTCGGCGTGCGCGAGCACGGGATGGGCGCGGCGCTCACAGGCATCAGTCTAAACGGCGGCCTTATACCTTACGGCGCGACCTTCATGTGCTTTTCAGACTACATGAAGCCAGCGATTCGCCTCGCGTCTCTTTCAGAAGTTCAAGTCATATACGTCTTCACGCACGACTCAATCGGACTCGGCGAAGACGGACCGACGCATCAACCAATCGAACAACTCGCTGGCCTTCGCGCCATCCCGCACCTCTTCGTCATTCGTCCCGCAGACTCGCACGAGACGCGCGAGGCTTGGCGCATAGCTATCTCGCGCCGCGCGGCTCCAACCGCTCTTGTGCTAACGCGCCAGAAAGTTCCTTTGATTGATCGCAACACCTACGCTTCAGCCGAAGGCGTGCAGCGCGGCGCATATATTTTGGCCGAAGCCGAAAGCGCGAACGGCAACGCTGGAGAGACAAGCAAAGCGAATCCTTCGCTCATCATCATCGCAACAGGCTCAGAAGTCTCGCTCGCACTCGAAGCTCGCGCCGAGTTGCAGAAAGCGGGAACGCCTACGCGCGTCGTCTCAATGCCTTGCTGTGAGCTGTTCGATGAACAATCTGAAGATCACCGCAACGAAATCCTGCCGCCCCGTGTGACAGCGCGCCTCTCAATCGAAGCGGGAGCGCGCATGGGCTGGGACAGATATGTAGGTTCACAGGGCGACTGCGTTTCGATTGACCGCTTCGGCGCTTCCGCAAAAGGCGAGGACGCAATGCGCGAGCTTGGCTTCAACGTCGAGAATGTTCTCAATCATGCGCGAGGAGTGCTTAACCGGCTAGGCTAAAGATTCTCATCATGCGAATAGCAATCGGCGCAGATCATGGAGGCTTTCCGCTCAACGAGCGCGTGATTGAAGAGTTGCGCGCCGCTGGTCATGAGATAGAAGACTTCGGCACGCACGACGGGAATGTGCCGGATGATTATCCAGACTACGCGCTCGCTGTGGGACAAGCTATACAGAACGGCAAGGTTGACATAGGCATAATCATCTGCGGGAGCGGCGTTGGCGCTAATGTCGCCGCGAACAAACTGCGCGGCGTGCGCGCGGCTCTTTGCGGCGACACCTACTCTGCTCATCAGTCGCGCGAGCATGACGACTGCAACGTGTTATGTCTGGGCGCGCGAGTCGTCGGAGTCGAGCTTGCGCTGGAGATCGTGCGCGCTTTCGTCCGTGCTCGCTTTACGGGCGAAGAACGTCACCGAAGACGACTTGCTAAAGTCAACGAGATTGAAATGATGGACGATGAATGAAAGATACGCGCTCCTCTTTTTTGTGCTCCTCTGTTCACGGTTAGTCATTCAGTTCTTATTCTTCTAAGGAGCTTCCCCTTGAAAAGGAAATCTGTTTTCAAAGCACGAACGACCGTTCTGCTTTTGTGTCTGCTCTGCTTGCCCATAAGCTCGCGCGCACAACAGCCTACTCCTTCGCCCACACCTTCAATGCAGGAAGGCGAGATGCGACATGAAGAGCGCGAAGGGTTTCCGCCGCCATATTACGATTATCCGTTTGGAAGCCGGACCACAACGCACCGCGTGCTTACTGTCAATGAGGCGGTCCAGTTGGCGCTTGAGAACGCAGCCGCTTACAGGCAGGCGCAGTTTGATGAACGAGTCGCAAATGAGGATGTCAAACAATCTCGCACAGCTTTTCTTCCACAGTTCACAATGCCTCTCGCCTTCAACGGCACGACCGATTCACAGGTGCGCAATCCGGGCGACCCGCTTATCTACAGCTTCGTCTCTTCGAGTGCCATCAACGAAACGATTGCTTTTCTTAACGCCTCCGGTCCGATTGATCTTTCGGGTCGCCTTCGCGCAGCACTCCGCCGCAGCCGCGCTCTGCTTGCGGCAGCACACGCAGGAACTCTCGCCGCTCGCCGCTCACTCGCCATCACGACTGTTGACGCTTACTACGGGCTTGTGCTCGCGCGACAGAAGCGAAGGCTCGCTGACGAAACCTTAGCGCTTGCGGAAGCCTTCGCAAAGATAGCGGAAGATGCGCTGCGGCGAGGCGAAGGAGATGAGGCGGAAGCTGAGCGCGCTCGCGGCTCTGCGTTGCTTCGCAGAGATGAGCTTGAACAGGCTCGCGCGGCTGAGTCTGCCGCGATGGATGTTCTAAGAGCTTTGACCGGGATAGATTTTTCCACTCACATAGCGCTCTCGAACATCGTGGATGCAGTGCCGACGGCGGAGGGTTTCAGCAACTACACGGAGGAGTTGATTAAGACCAGACCGGAGTTGAGCCAGTTGGACGCGCTCAAGCGGGCTGCGCTCGCGGACCGAAGCGCTGCGTTGCGAGAGCTTCTGCCGCAACTGAGCTACAGCTTGAACGGTGGCTTTGACGCGGCGAATTTCAGACCCGTCGGACGCTTCTCCGGCGCTCAGGCCATCGTCAGTCTGAATGTTCCGGTCTTCAACTGGGGCGCAAGCCGCAGCCGCGCAACACAGGCACGGCTTCGCGCTGAATCCTTAGACTTGCAGCGCGAGAACACTCTGCGCGAACTGCGTGCAGAGTTTTATACGTCGCGCGCAAACGCTCTCTCTGCATTGGAGCGAATCAATTACACAAGAATGGCTGCCGATGCCTTAGAGCGAAACATCACTCTGGTCTTCTCTCGCTATCGCGCAAAGAAGGCGACGATTCTTGACGTGATAGATGCGCAGTCGAGTTACGCATCTGCGCGTCTTGCCTACTATCAAGCCATCGGCGATTACAGAACGGCGCGCGTGAGACTGGAAGCAGACCCCTCGCAGATGGTTCGCATGGAGAGCATTCAGCCCCGCGTGCCGGGCGCAGCCGAACCGTTGAAGTGCGGCTTGAATCTTCAGCGAGCGCCCGACGTTGGAGGCTTGCGTCTGGGTATGACCATCGCTCAGGTGCAAACACTCTTTCCCTCGCTCAACGTCTCGGCGGCTTCTGACATAGGCGTTCAAAGCGCAACTCTCAAGAGCAGCGAGTTGAACAATCGCACTCAGACGCGAACTTACTTTGAAGGCGTTGAAACGGTCGCGCTCGAATTCACGGACGGGCGACTCTCGTTCATTCGCGTCAACTATCCAGCGACAAACAGATGGGGAAGCAGCGATGAGTTTGTAGCAGTCACAGCCGAAAAATTGAATGTGCAGGGCGCGTGGAAGCGATTTTACGATTGGGAGAACAAGACGGTGCGCGACATAAAAGATTTGAGAGATCAGGCTCTCGAATGCAACGGCTTCCGCATAGTCGCAGGCATTGGCGTCGAAGGCACGGGCGGCGATCAGCGCCCGCACTTCTTCTTTGAAGATATGAAAGCAGTCGAGGCAGTTGAGAAGAGACAGAAGTGAAACCGCGAAATACACGAAAGACGCGAAAAGGGATTAAGAGGAAGCATTAAGGCAGCTTGATATTCTCTATCAATCTTCTTTTCGCATCGTTTCGCGTATTTCGCGGTTAAGAGATAACTCGTAGCGCACGCGGCACGATTTGAAACCGCGCAGGCGTGTGGCCGCGCACGTTGCCGTCAGCTTCCACGAGCAAGGCATCTTCAGTCGTTTTTGTCTCGACGCGCACCTGCCTCGCTTTAACTATTCGGACTTTCGGATTCGACAAATGTTCACCGCGACGTATGCGGGGCAACTCGCGCAGGATGGTTGAGCGCGTGAGGTCGCGCGTGAGCATCAGGTCAATCAGGCCGTCGTCCGTTCGAGCATTGGGCGCGAACATCATCCCGCCGCCAGCGTAAGTGCTGTTGGCGACGGCTATCAGGTTCGTAGAACTTTCGATAATCTCACTTTCATCAATCGTTATTCGCACGCGCCGCTCACGCCAACGGGCGAGCGCGCCCAGAGCAGCCGAAACGAAACGCGCTTCGCCCGGCAGATGTTTCATTGCGTTGCTTTGCTGGCAGACGCGCGCAGCGACCTCAGCGCCCAACCCGATTGTCGAAACGTTTATGCAGATGAAATTACGCTCGCCATCAGTCGCCCGTCCATGAATCACATCAACGACGCGGCTGGAACTGCGGAGACGCACGTAGGCTATGAAAGTTTCCAGCCACTTCTCTAAAGACTCGCGCCTGCCGCCCGTGATTCCGCGCGCGAAATCGTCTCCCGTTCCGGCGGGCAGGATTGCGAGCGCTGCGTTCGGGTTTACCTGTGAAGGAAGATGAAAGGCAGCCGTGTCTTCGTTCGCTTGAAACTCGAAGAAGCCTGACGCTGCTTCGCTCACGGTGCCGTCGCCGCCAACGACTGCGATGAGTTCGTAACAGTCGCGCAAGGCCGCGCGAGTTCTCTCCGTAGCATCGCCAGCGCGCGTCGTCTCATGCGCGTCGAAAGGTATGCCGCTCTCCGTGAGCGTATCTTTAATCTTCGGCCAAGAGCGGCGCGCGTTTGCCGATGCCGGATTGATAATGACGAGCGTGCGAGCCTGTTTGTTCATCTGCTGCACACTCTATCATAGAGTCATAGTTACGCTCGTGATGCGTGCGCTCCCAGCATTTAATGATAAGCTAGAGATATTCCGCATTTGAGGGGCTTAACGGATATGGAGAAGATGCGAGCCGTCGTCATCACATCATACGGCGGCGTTGAAGGTTTGGAAGTGCGTGAGGTTGAGCGACCTGCTGATCCGACTGCTGACCGCGTGCTCGTGCGTGTGCGCGCCGCCGGGTTGAATCGCGCGGACATACTTCAACGAAAGGGTCGTTATCCTGCGCCGGAGGGAGCGCCGCAAGATATTCCTGGTCTTGAGTTCGCGGGCGAGATTGAAGAGACAGGCGAAGCAGTGCGCGCGTTGCATAAAGGACAGCGCGTCTTCGGAATCACGGCTGGCGGCGCGCAGGCTGAGTTCGTAGTCGTGCCTGAAAGTACGCTCGCCTTGATTCCGTCAAATCTTGATTGGGCAGAAGCCGCAGCCGTGCCCGAAGTCTTCATCACCGCGCACGACGCTCTTTTCACGCAAGCGCGGCTTCAAATGGGCGAGCGAGTTTTGGTCCACGCGGCAGGTTCAGGCGTAGGGCTTGCGGCAATTCAATTAGCGCAAGCGTCGGGTGCGACCACTTTCGGCACGTCGCGCACGCCTGAAAAATTGGAGAGGGCGCGCGGCTACGGCCTCAGCGAAGCGGTCGCAGTTAATGATGACCCCGCGCTCTTCGCTGATGCAGTTCGGGAGTGGACGGACGGCGCAGGCGTGAATGTCATTCTGGACCTTGTGGGCAGTTCATATCTTGCGGCCAACCTTAATTCGCTTGGGATGAAAGGCCGCCTGATGCTCGTTGGCACGACCGCAGGCGCAAACGCGCCGCTGGATTTAGGCTTAGTGATGCGCAGGCGACTTAGAATAATGGGAACGGTCCTGCGCGCACGCTCCGTAGAAGAGAAGGCACGCGCAACACGGCTATTTGCATCTCACGTCGTTCCACTTCTTGCGCGCGAGGCGGTGCGTCCCATGATTGATAAACTTTACAGCATGGACGAAGTTCGCGCCGCGCACGAGCGCATGGAATCGAATGAAAGTTTCGGCAAGATTGTCTTGAAGATTGCGGGCGCGTAGATGAATGTTTGCTGAATGAGCGAGGTGCTTGGATGATTTTACGACTTATCTTCACGATGCTGTTGCTCACAATCGCCTTCGCCGCAGTTTACGGCCAGGGGAATTCAAGCACGGACCCGCAGCCCGGCGTGGCGCGCGACCTTGCTCGCACACGCGCGGCGCATTACAGCAACGTGCGATACCAGTTGACGGTTTCAGTCTTTCCCGGCGAGGAGTTGATGAAAGGCTCTGAGGAGATTCGCGTCACGCTCGACGGCTCGATGGACCAACTCGTTCTGGACTGGCGAAAGGCTGCTGCGAAAGATGGTCAACCGCAATCGCGCGCTTGGGACATAGAAGTCAACGGGCGCGAGGTGAAGGATGCGCGCGAGGTAAACGATCACATACTTATTCCGAGCGCGTATCTTACGAAGGGCGAGAACACTGTTCGTCTAAAGTTCGAGTCTCCAGTCTCAACGTCCGGCAGCGCCGTGACGCGCTATATAGATCATGAGGACAAGTCGGAATACATCTACACGCTCTTCGTCCCGTCGGACGCGAGCACGGCTTTTCCTTGCTTCGACCAGCCGGACTTGAAAGCTCGCTTTCAACTGAATGTCTTTACGCTCACGGCATGGACTGTCATATCGAACACTTTTCAACAGACCGTTACGCGCAGCGGAACGAACAGCTTCTGGCGTTTCGCCGAGACCGAGCCTATAAGCACTTACCTTTTCGCATTCGCGGCTGGTCCGTTCGCACAATTCCCCGAAATACAGACGCTCGGCATTGCTAGGACGGCTGATTCATCTTTGAAGTCAGCCGAATCAGTTCAACAGCCTCTTCAAAACAATGCTGTTCCGCTACGTCTCTTCGTCCGCAAATCCCAGGCTGAAAGAGCGCGCAAGGAAGTGCCGGAAGTGCTTCGCATTCACAGAGAGTGTCTGGCTTTCCTCGCCGATTACTTCAATTTCAAATATCCGTTTCCGAAATACGACATTGTGCTCATACCTGAATTCGCTTACGGCGGGATGGAGCACGCGGGCGCAACATTCCTGCGCGAAGATGGGGTGCTGTTTCCCACAACGCCCACGGCAAACAATTTCGCAGCGCGTGCGGAGTTGATCTGTCACGAAGCGTCGCACCAGTGGTTCGGCGATCTGGTGACGATGCGCTGGTTCGACGACCTTTGGCTGAAGGAGGGCTTCGCAACCTTCATGGCCTACAAGGCGATTGAGAAGGTCATGCCGCAGTACAACGCATGGAAAATATTTTACCAGCGGACCAAACCCGGCGCGTATTCGACGGACGTGACGAAGGGCACGACGCCAATATTCCAGAAGATTCCGAATCTCTCCGCCGCGAAATCCGCTTACGGCAACATAGTCTATCTGAAAGCTCCTTCGATGCTTCGCCAGGCAGAATTTTTCTTAGGCACGGACAAGTTTCAAGAGGCCATACGCGCTTTCGTCAAAGAGCACGCTTTCAGTAACGCCGAGTGGTCCGATCTTGTGAAGGCGTTTGAGCGGAGTTCTGGAAAGAGATTGGACGAGTGGGCTGCCGCTTGGGTCAGGCGACGCGGCCTTGCAGACGTGCGAGTTGATTGGAGCGTGGATAGTGCGGGGCGCATCAATCGCCTCGTGCTTAAGCAAACTAATATCTTGAACGAGGGCGGCACGTGGCCCATGCGATTGAAGCTATTGCTCGCGCATGAATCATCTGCGTCAGAGACTTTAACTGTAAACATCAACAGCGCAGAGACAGAAGTTAAAGAAGCAATCGGAAAGCGTCGTCCAGATTTCATCTTCGCCAACTATGAAGACTACGGCTACGGGCGCTTTCTGTTGGATGACAGAAGCCGCGAGTATGTTCTGAAAAATCTGGGGACTGTGAAGGACGATTTTCTGCGCGCGCTCCTGTGGGGTTCGCTCTGGGACAGTGTGCGCGAGGCTGAGCTTGCGCCGGGTGAATACATTGAGCTTGCCATCAAACTTATCCCTCAAGAGCATGATGAAGTGACGGCGCAGGGGGTTCTAGCTCGCACGCAGACGGCCTTCAATCGCTATCTTTCAGATGCGCAACGACGGGAGATTGCGCCCCGCCTTGAGCAGATGCTGGCAGACCGCATGACGAGCGCCGAGACTCAGGGTTTACGAATCACTAACTTTCGCGCATTTGAAGGTATCGCGATGACGACGGCTTCGCGCGAGAGCTTGAAGAAAATTCTGCGCGGTGATGTGAAGATTCCCGGAATGGAGTTGCGCTCGCGCGACCGCTTCGACATCATCACGACGCTACTTACACGCGATGACACGGACGCGCCCGCACTCCTTGAAGCTCAGAGCAAAGCCGACACAACAGACGATGCGCGACGATACGCTTACGCCGCCGCCGCCGCGCTTGGCGACGCAGCCGTGAAGAAAAAATATTTTGAGGCTTACACGACTGATACGCGTCTTCCAGAGAGTTGGATAGAAGCAAGTCTAGGCCCTTTCAACTCAATCCAGCAGTCTGATTTGACATTGCCTTACCTTGAGCCTGCGCTCTTGGAACTTCCGAAATTGAAACGCACGCGCAAGATTTTCTTCGTCAACGGCTGGCTCTCGGCCTTCATTGGCGGGCAGTGCAACGAGCGCGCGCAAAGTATTGTTCAGAATTTCCTGCAACGCGAGACGATGCTTGATAGAGATTTGCACCTCAAAGTTTTGGAAGTCGAAGATGGTTTAGATCGCTGTGTGAGGATAAGGAATAAGTACGCGATCGGGAAGTAGTGCTTTGTTCGTCAGTTGCCACTAGCTTCAGCTAGTGGGATAAGAAAGATTAAGACAGAATCGGCTTTAGCCAAATGATTTGGCTAAAGCCTGAAGGAGGAGAGAATCCTTTATCCACTAGCTGAAGCTAGTGGCAACTCATAACTAGCAACTTGGATTATTTACGATTTACGAACCACCGATCTTGATCTGTCAGAATTTGATTTGCGCGATTGTTGATTCTCATTTCTTAAAGCGCGGCGCGCTGCCTCGTCCGTGACAACGCACAGACCTGAAACACGCTCGCGCACAAGCTGGCGCATCAACTGGTGCGCGTCCATGTAGGTCATATCGGTCGCTTCGCACCCGCGCTCGCTCAAGACCGCCCAAAGCTTTTCATTCAATTCGCTCATCAAAAAAGTTTCCTGCCGTTGCCGATCATTTGTCCGCCAGCTTGCCCGTAGAGGAGTACTTCCATTGCCCCTGCGCCACCTCAGTTCCTTCCGCCGGGCACGCGGCTCTGTAGTTGTCAACGCGAAAGTCCGGCATCTGGTTGGCGGCTATTGGTGTGTAAAGAATTGTGGATGCGTCAATCGCTTTATCTGTCGCAGCGTCGCTCGCGCACGTTGAGCGATAGGTTGTGCCGAAGTCGCGTATGATGCGAAGCTTCGATTGGGCCACTTGGACGAGCTTGGCCCACTCAAGAGTCTCGCCCATCTGCGTGTAAGAGTAGCCGAGCAACAGTTCGTTCATTCCGTCGCGGTTCAGATCGTAAGTTTGAAGTATGAGCGCTAGATTCGGCACAGCGAAGTCTGCGACGTAAGTGTCGCCCGCGAAGATGGCAAGATATTTCGGTCCGTTGTTGTCTGCATGACTGCCCAACTGCGTGTCTATGAGGTAAGCGGTCTGCTGCGCGCCTGCTGTGGTGAACGAACCGGTTGCGGTGGAAGTTATGATGGCGTTTTGAAACTCGTCGGTTACGAACCAGGGACCGCTGCCTGATTGTTTCTGATTGTCTCCGTTCGGCGGCGAGCTTTGCGGGCTTGCAGTTGGCGCAGGCGAAGCTTGCGGCTTCTGGCTATGAGCATGAGCGACCACGTCAATGACTCGCTTTTCAGTCTCCTTGTCAACAGGCGTCGGCTTAAACTCGTCCGCCTTTCTCCAGTCGTAAAGCACATCTTTAGCTCCGGCGAGCGCGAGCGTCGTGGGCTGTGATTTATGGCGTATGAGGTCGGCCAGATAATTTATGGGCACGGCGAGCGCGCGGCTTCCGTTTGAATCCGTGATAATGCCTATGACTTCGCCCTGCGTGCTCAGAAGCGGTCCACCTGCGACCGTAGCGGCGGCCTGCGCGCTTACCTCCAACTGATCGTTATCCAGATAGCCGGTGATTGCTCCCGGCGCAAAAGCTGGCTCGGCCTTCGCTGCGCTGCCGATCAAGCCAACATGATCGCTCATAGTCGTGGGCTTTTTGTCGCCGATTGCGAGCGCCGTAGCTTTCGCTCTTTGCACTTTCAAAGTCACAATCCCATGCTCGCGGTCAACGCCCGTAACACTGGAAACTTCGTAGCCTCCGCTCTGACCAAGGAATGTTACGCGGCCACGCGTTGCGCCTTCGATTGCGGAAAGAGAGGTCGCCATTTCGTCCGCGTTGAAGAAGAAGCCGCTCGCCTGACGAACGACTTTGCCGTCCGAGTCCTGCAGGGTCAGTTCTGCAACGGACGGAATCGCATCGCGGAAGGGCGCAGGGATAGAGTCATACGCAGTCGGCGCGGTCACAGGCGTGACAGTTCTATTCCCGGCGTTTCGCGCGAGCAGAAAGATTGTGACTATCAGAATGACTGTGAGGAATGAGCCGCCACCGATCAGCCACCACTTCTTTGCGTTGCTCTCTTCCACAATCTCGTGATCGAAAGTCCCTGAGCCGTTCGGACCGGGAGACGCGCCTGCCGTAGAATCCAACACCATCGTCTGATCGCCGCCGATGGCAATGGGCGGCAACCTTCTTATGCCTGCTCCAGCGCCGACGCTCAGTTTCGTCATCTCGTCTTCTTCGACGGGCGCGACGTGCGCGAAGACTGGCTCACCATGAAGCGCCGCGCGCATAGCGGCTGCGCTTTCAGGTCTGAGCGAAGGTTTGATTGAAAGAGCCTTCATCAGAACGGACGCGAACTGTTCAGGCACATCAGGATTGACTTCATTGATGGGCTTGAGCGGATCAGGCTCGTCGTTCAGTAGGTCTGCGGCACGTTTGAGCGCGTCAACGGGTTGCTGGCCTGTCAGAAATTGATAGAGCGTCGCTGCCAAACTGTATAGGTCGCTTCGCGGGCTGGTCCGCTCGCCCTGAATCTGTTCGAGCGCTGCGTAGTGCAAGGTGTAGCCGACGATGCTCATGCCAGAGCCTGTTCGCGTCATCTGCCCTGCAACGCCTTTCGCAAGTCCGAAGTCCAGAAGAACAATCTTGCCGTTAGGCGCAAGCTTCAGATTCGCAGGCTTTATGTCGCGGTGAATGATTGGCGGATCAAACGTGTGCAGGTATTCGAGCGCATCCAGTAGGTCGTCTGCCCAGCGCAAAACCTCCTGCGGCGAGAATGGACGAGAGCGTTTTTCGAGAAGCTCTCCGAGGTCGCTGCCCGGAATAAATTCCATGACGAGAAACTGTCCAGTCCCTTCCGTGAAATGGTCTATGACTTTTGGAAGTGTGGGATGGCGCAGGTTCGCCAGAAGCCGCGCCTCGCGCTCAAAGGCACGCTTCAATTCATCAGTTTCTGCCAGAGTCTCTTTGAGCGCGACCGTTCGGCTAAGCCTTTCGTCAACTGCCTCATAGACCGCGCCCATGCCGCCACGTCCTAGCTGGCGAACAATTCGGTAGCGACCCTGCAAGACTGTGTCAGCGGCTGGCATCCTTGCCTCTAAAACTCCTCCAGATAAACATAAGTTTATCTTTTATGAGAGCGATTGGCTAGACGAGTAAGGGGCGGAAAGATTGCACTTGATGTGAGCGCAACAAAAAGAGAAAAGCATAACTGACCGCGAAACCGCGAAATACGCTCGCATGACGCGAAAGAAGATTTGATAGAGAATATCAAGCTATCTGAATGATTCCTTTAATCTCTTTTCGCGTATTTAGCGTATTTCGCGGTTTAATTCATTCCGCGCATCGTACTCCTGCGAAGGCTATGCGGAAGTGACGGCGGAAGAAGTTTCGGAAAGAGGTGCGAAGCACGGATGCCCGTGTCGCCCACGAGCCGCCACGCAGCACGCGATGGTCTCCATCAAACCAGACTTCGGAATATTCCGGGTAAGGGAAAGCCTCAAAGCCTGGAAAGCCACAGAACTCGTCGCCGGTCCATTCCCAGACGTTGCCCGTCATGTCCATGCACCCGCTCGCGCTCGCGCCTTCGGGAAAACTCCCGGCAGGCGTAGTCGCCCAGAAACGGTTATCGAAATTGCAAAGCCTCGTCGAAGGCCGCTCATCGCCCCACGCATATAGGCTCTTACGTTCCCGCTCAGCATTCCACGATGCAGCCCTTTCCCATTCTGCTTCGGTCGGCAGACGTTTCCCGCGAAAGCGCGCATAGGCTTCCGCTTCGTACCAGCTAATGCCTGTAACGGGATGATGCGGCGACCATGTTCCTTCTTCAAACATCGTCCGCACGAGCCAGCCGCCGTCCACCTGTTTCCAGTAGAGCGGATGACGCCAACCCTCTTTCTCGCGCCACGCCCAGCCCTCATCGCTCCACCACTCGCGCCTGCGATATCCGCCCTCTGCGATAAACTCTGCGTACTCTTCGTTGGTCGTAAGGTACTTGTCTATCTTGAACGTCGGAACATAAACAGTGTGCGGCGGCAACTCGTTGTCGTAAGCGAAAGAGTTTCCGGTTGCTCCCATCACGAAAGCGCCTTCTTCGACGTTGACCGTCTCGCCTTTTGTTGATGATGGTCGAATGGAAACTCCACAATTAATCGCTTCGACTTCAGAAGGTCGCATCTTCTTTGTCGGGTCCAGAAGATGAAGTAGGTAGAGAAGCGTCTCCTGATGCTGCTGTTCGTGCTCAAGCACAAGTCGGAATAGATAGCCGTCGCGCTTGAGCGGATCGTTTTCGCCAAACTCCGCTTTTTCGAGATGACGAAGAACTCTCGCCCTGACGCTCGCTAGATAACTCTCCATCTCGGCGCGCGTAGGAAGATTCTTAGAGTCCTCGCGCGGAGTCTTTATCGGATCGAAGATTCGCTCGTATCGTTCATCGGGCGAAGGTTCATGGTTCAGCTTCTGCAAAAGCCAGTAGGCTTCAAAGACGCCTATGTGCGCCAAGTGCCAGATTATGGGTCGAAAGCCGAAGCCAGGACTTTCGCGCAAATCCTGTTCGCGCGCCAAGTCGAAAAGCGCGAGAGTTTCAGTGCGCGCTCCCTTCATCTCATCAGCAATCGTTTCCGCTAATTGATTCGCCAATCTTTTCTTTCCTTAACTCTAATCCTCACGCAGAGTGTTGATAATGGAGCGTGATAGGCTATCATAGCAGACGGAACGAATCCGGGCAGGGCAAGGTTAGCGAAAGATTTTGATTTCAAATCTGAAATTCAAGCGAGCTTCACGCTCCCTTTTTAACGGCTAAAATTTCTACGAAGAACTGCCCATGTCGCAAGCATCCTCGGAACGCATCCCAACCGAAAGACTCGTCATACATAATCTGGCACGAGCAACGGACACGCGCGCCGGGTTAGCGGAAGACGTGCGCGCAGGGCTTTCACTTTCGCCGAAAAGACTCTTCCCGAAATATTTCTACGACGCGCTCGGCTCTGAACTCTTCGAGGCGATCTGTCTTCTACCGGAATACTACCTGACGCGCGCCGAAAACGAGATTCTCACGCGCCATGCAGACGAGATTATCCGAGAGGTTGACGGACAAAGCCTTTCTCTGATTGAGATGGGAAGCGGCAGCGCATCGAAGACGCGCCTCGTCATCGAAGCTTTGCTCAGACGGCAAAGTGAGCTTCTCTTCATCCCGGTTGACATCTCCGCCTCAGCGCTTGAGACAAGCTCGCGCGTGCTTCTGCAATCTTACCCGGCTTTGCGAATCGAAGCTTACGCGGGCGACTATTTCGACGGCCTCGCTGCGCTCTCTGAAGTGAAGCGCGGTCGCACGCTCGCTCTATTCTTAGGCTCGAACATAGGAAACTTCGATGCCGATGAAGCGCACACTTTCCTATGCGCGCTGCGCCGCGTGCTTAACTCAGGCGATGCGCTCCTGCTCGGCGCAGACCTTCGCAAATCATCGGAAGTTTTAGAAGCAGCCTATGATGACGCGCTCGGCGTCACAGCCGCATTTAATCTGAACCAGCTTGCGCGCATTAACCGCGAACTCGACGCTAGCTTTCAACTGCGGGCCTTTCGTCATCGCGTCATCTACAACAAGAGCGCGGGGCGCGTCGAGGTTTACATCGAAAGCCTGCGCGAGCAAACAGTCTCGATTCGGAAACTCGGAATGCAGATTCATTTCTCTGAGGGCGAGAGAATTCATACGGAGAACTCTTACAAGTATGACCTGGAAGGTCTCTCGCAAATGGCTTCGGCGACAGGCTTCGAGCGCACACGCACATGGACGGACGAGCGCGAACAGTTCAGCAGCAATCTCTTTGTTTGTCAGTAGTCAGTGGTCCGTTGTTAGTTGTTCGCTTAATGAATCGAATGTTTGTTCTTCAGACAGGCAGCTTGAACGAAGCGAAAACAACTGACCATCGACAACTGACAATTAATTTATGATTCACGACGAGGCAATTGAATCAAAGGACGCTTGCCAAGAAGAGACGGGTGTTCCCGCCAGAGTGCAGGAGAAGCAGTCGCGCGACTGGTTTCCGCTTCTCACTGACCGCATGACATCAGAGTCCGCGTCGCTCTTCGTTGAGAATTTGCGGCGCGGAGCTAAAGCCCGTTCGGAGTGGATGTGCGGCGTTGAGCTTGAGCTTTTCGGTTACGATTTGAGAAGCGATTACGCACGCATTAACCCTGCGCAGGTCGAGCGCGTGCTCGCTGGCTTTGCCGCGAACTCGAATGATCTGGTTTACGAAGAGAACATTCTGATTGAAGTTGACGCAGGCCAGATGAATCGTCTGACGGTTGAACCGGGCGGGCAGGTCGAATTCTCCGGCGCGCCGCAACGCGACCTGAAAGATGTTGAGCGCGAATTGCGCCGTTACCTTGCGCGCCTGCATGAGATTTCGGAAGGCGATTACCTTGCCTTTCTCGCTGTTGGCTTCGATCCTGTAAGAAAGCTTGAAGAGCAGCGCTGGTTTCCTAAAGGGCGCTACGAAGTGATGCGTCCCTATCTGGCAAAGCGCGGCGCTCGCGCATGGGACATGATGACCCGAACCTGCGCAACGCAGGTCAGCCTGGACTACGGCTCAACGGAAGACCTCGCAAAAAAATTCCTACTGGGCAATCGTCTGGCCCCAATCGTCACGGCCATCTTCGCCAACTCGCCTTTTGAAGATGAAAGCGTGTCGGGCTACAAATCAACGCGCGCCGCCGCATGGTTAGAAACGGATAGTGACCGCACAGGCATCTCTTCGCCCGCACTCGACGACCATTTCTCGCCCGAAGCCTTTGTCGCCTACGCGCTCGATGTGCCCATGATCTTCGCGCAGCGCGAAGGTCGTTACTTGGACGCGCCTGTGGGGATGAAGTTCGGCGACTTTCTGGCTGAAGGGTGCGACACGGTCGAGCCTGTCTTCGGAGATTGGGCCGATCACCTGACTACGCTCTTTACGGAGGCGCGGCTTAAACAGCACATAGAGTTGCGAAGCGCAGATTGCGGAAACCTTGCGCACACGCTCGCGCTGCAAGCCCTCTGGAAAGGTCTGTTCTACGATGCAGACTCTCTTGATGAAGCGCTTCGTCTCGCGCCAAAACTAAATGCCGAAAAGATGCGCGAGTTGCAGGAGCAGGTTGCGCGCTACGCTCTGGCTGCGAGAGTTGAAGAGGTGGAAGTTCTGAGCCTTGCGAAAGAGGTGGTCCGCCTTTCGAGATGCGGGCTTGAAAGAATCGCCCCTTCGGAAACGAGCTATTTGGACGTGCTTCATGAACAGGTCATAGAAGATGAACTCTGCCCGGCTGACATACTGCTTCGCAACTGGGATGGCGCGTGGCATGGTTCAATGGAGCGAGTTCTGGAGTATTTACGAATTGCCTGATGAACAAAAGCAGAATCCAGAATACAGGAGTCAGGAGTCAGAATAAAAACAAAAGCGGTTCTGCGGCCTTATCCTCTTCTGAATTCTGGCTTCTGACTCCTGACTCCTGCGTTTAAGAATGTCCGCGCTCAATCAATCAGATAAAACCCCGCTCGTTGAGTTTCGCAACGTTAGCTACGGCGTGGGCGAAGTGTTGATCGTCTCCAATCTTAATCTGGTGGTCGAGCGCGGCGAGACGCTGGTGCTTCTGGGCGAGTCCGGTTGCGGAAAGACTACTACTTTACGTCTCATCAATCGCCTTCTGCTGCCGACCGGAGGTGAAGTGCTAGTTGAAGGCAAGCGAACGTCAGACTGGGGCGCGACCAGCTTGCGCCGACGCACAGGCTATGTGATTCAGGAGGCGGGGCTGTTCCCGCATTTTACGGTTGAGCGCAACGTCGCGCTCGTTCCTACGCTTGAGAAGTGGGAGCGAGAGCGCGTGGGAAAGCGCGTGCACGAGTTGCTCGAACTGGTCGGGCTTGATCCTGAGAAGTTCGCGCATCGTTATCCGAGGGAACTGTCGGGCGGACAGCGCCAGCGCGTAGGCGTTGCGCGTGCGCTCGCCGCAGAGCCGCAGCTTCTTCTGATGGATGAACCCTTTGGCGCGCTCGATCCTCTGACGCGAGCCTCGCTGCAAAGAGAGTTTAATGATCTATCGAAACGCCTGGGCAAGACAGTGATTTTCGTAACACACGACGTGCGCGAAGCTTTGATGCTTGCGACGCGCATTGGTCTGATGCACGCAGGGCGACTGATTCTTTTAGAGACGCCTGAAAATTTCCTGCGCTCGTATGACAGCCACGCGCAAGCTTATGTTGAGACGTTGCGGCTCGCGCCCGCCGTGATGGAAGCCATCATTGAGAGAGGCAGGGTTGAAGAGAGCCGTGAGGGATACAAGCAGTGAGCGCGTGGATTGATTTCCTCAAAACCAACTGGCAGGACATCCTTCGCCTAATCGGCGAGCACCTCGTTCTCGTTCTCGTTTCGACCTCGATTGCTATCGCAATAGGAATCCCTCTTGGCATACTTCTAACGCGCCGCAAGCGTCTTCGCGCTCCCGTGCTTGGAGTTGCGAACGTGATGCAGACTGTTCCGAGCCTTGCGCTCTTCGGCTTTCTCATCCCGCTTCCTTTCATAGGCGGTATAGGTGCGCGAACGGCAATCGTCGCGCTTGTTCTCTACGCGCTTCTTCCTGTGATTCGCAACACCGTGACAGGAATTCTCGGCGTTGATAAAAATGTGCGCGAGGCGGCAGTTGCGATGGGGATGACCGATGGGCAGATTTTATGGCAGGTGGAGTTGCCGCTTGCTATGAGCGTTATTTTGACTGGCGTGCGCGTCGCTGTTGTTATATCGGTCGGCGTTGCAACGATTGGCGGGCTAATAGGCGCAGGCGGACTGGGCGCATACATCTATCGCGGGCTTCGTCAGTATGACAATCACTTGCTTATAGCAGGCGCAGTGCCCGCAGCACTGATGGCGCTTGCGGCTGACTTCGGTCTTGGACTTCTTGAAAAGCATTTCGACACGAGCAGGAAGCGGGCTGCGAAGAAGAGAAGTCCGCTTGCGCGCTCCGTTGCT
>QHXM01000315.1 GCA_003222945.1 Acidobacteriota bacterium | reverse complement strand
ACCCGGAAGACCAATCGCACTGGATAATCAGCGGCGCTCTGACGCTTCGCCTTGGATTTGAAGAGTACACATTGCGCGCGGGCGACCGCGATTATCTTCCTGCTCACACAAAACATTCGGCAGTCGTTTCAGGCGACGAGCCTCTCATTTATCTTATCGGCGCGAAATACTAATGATACCGACTGATTACAAACTGATTAGCACACCCGAAGATTTGCGCGCGGCGGTCGAAGAACTACGCCAGCACCCGGTCATCGGTTTCGATACAGAGACAACAGACCTTGATCCATATCGCGGTCGCCTTCGCCTGATACAATTCGCCGCGCCAGACGGCGTGCGGATCATTGACCTTGATCGCTTCACTAACGGCGATTTGAAAAAGAACGAAGCGCTCGCCCCCTTAAGAGAACTTCTTACAGCGCCGCGTCCCGTCAAGATAGGCCACAATCTCAAGTTCGATTCAAAGTGGGCGAAGCATAAGCTCGGCGTCGAACTTAATGGTCTCTTCGACACGCTTCTTGCGAGCCAGATTGTTTCCGCAGGCGACATGGACGAGCGTCACGGTTTGGAAGCTGTAGCCTCGCGCTATCTGAACGAGACGATTGACAAGGCCGAGCGCCTGAGCGATTGGAGCGGCGAGCTTTCAGAATCCCAACTTCAATACGCTGCACTCGACGCCGCAGTGCTCACGCCCTTGCGCGAAAAGCTGATTGAAAGGTTGAAATCGGACGCGCTTCTCAGATGCGCGCAACTGGAGTTTGAATGCGTCCTGCCCGTCGCAAGTCTGGAACTCGCAGGCATCTATCTGGACAAGGAGCGCTGGCGCGAGCAGCTTTCGGTTGTCGAGAAGAAACGCGCGACGCTCGCAGAAGAACTGCAACAGATGCTCGCGGAAGAATCGCCCCAGCAGTCTCTCTTCGGTGGTCCGACGCGCATGGACATCAATCTTGATTCGCATGTGCAGTTGACAAGAGCCTTGACTCGTCTCGGCGTTCCCGTTCCCGACTCGACGCGCAACTGGAAACTGCAACCTCTGGCCGCAGAATATCCCGTCGTCGCAAAGCTTCTGGAATACCGCACAGTGCAAAAAGCCCTGACGAGCTACGGCGAAAACATACTCGAAGAGATCAACCCTGTGACGGGGCGCATCCACGCAAACTTTCATCAGATCGGCGCACCAACCGGAAGATTCGCCTGCAACTCGCCCAACGTGCAACAGGTGCCGCACTCAATCGAATACCGCCGCTGCTTCCGCGCGCCGGAAGGAAGAAAGCTTGTGGTCTCAGATTTTTCTCAGATAGAACTCAGAATTCTGATGACGGGACTTACACTCTCGGATGCAGAGAGCCTTCTGCAACGCTACTTCGCCACCTATCGCCAACTCGATGCATGGCTGCGCGAAGCTGCAAATAGAGCGGTACGCGAGCGCACGGCACGAACGGCATCAGGCCGCCTCGCGCGCTTCCGCTTCGATTCGGAAGACCGGCAAGCCATGTCGCTCGCGCAACGCAACGGAAAAAATACGCCCATCCAGGGAAGCTCGGCTGACATTCTCAAACGCGCGCTTCGACTTCTTCACGACCAATTGCGCGACACTTCAGCCTGCATCGTCAATATCGTCCATGACGAGATTGTCGTTGAAGCAGACGCAGACGAAACGGAAGCCATATCTAAGAAGGTTGAAGATGCAATGTGCGCGGCGGGCGAAGAGTATGTGAAGAAAGTTCCCATCAAAGTCGAAACTCAAGTATCGGACGAGTGGGTGAAGTAAGGGATGAAGGATGAGGGATGAGGGATGAATGAAAAGAAAGAAGGAATTATCGTCCTAGCTTTTACTTCATCCCTCATCCCTCCGCCCTCATCCCTTCGTTCACGTCTGCTGTTTCTGTCGCAAAGGCTGAGCGTGGCGCGGCGCTTCTGCGCCAGATGAGGTAGATGGGAAGACCTGTCAGGACGAGCAGGTAGCCTATGCCGGAAGTCTGGCGTTTCAGTAGTGCCAGGTCCAACACAAGAAGCGCTGCAATCAATATGTAGAGCAAAGGCACGAATGGATAACCAAATGTGCGATAGGGGCGATCAATCTTTGGAGCTTTGCGGCGCATGACGATAACTGCTCCGACCATCAGGGCGTAGAAGACAAGATCGGCTGAGACTATGTATTCCAGAAGCTGCGTATAGACGTTGCCGTAAACGGTCTGCCCGGTTGCAGCGTCAATCGTCTCTGTGCGTGGAAGCGTGAGAAAGCTTGCCCAGATGCCTTGAGTGATGAGCGCTATTGCAGGCACGTGTTTACGGTTGAGCGTTCCGAGTTTTGAGAAGAATAGGCGGTCGCGCGCCATAGCGTAATAGACTCGCGCTCCTGCCAGGATCAATCCGTTGTTGCAGCCGAAGGTTGAGACCATAATCGCAACGGCCATCAAAATTGTGCCGGGGCGTCCCATGACCGCCTGCATCGTTGCTGTAGCGACGCTCGTTTGCGGCTTCTGAATGATGCCAAGAGGAAGCGTTCCAACGTAAGCAAGATTGGCTAGCAGATACAGCCCGACGACTGCAAGGCATCCTATCAAGAGTGCGCGCGGGAGATTGCGTCCAGGCTCACGGACTTCGCTTCCCGTAAACGTCACGTTGTTCCAGGCGGATTGCGCAAAGAGCGGTCCGACCATAGCAAGACCGAGCAACATCACAAGCGCTGTCGTGCACGTCGGTCCGAAATCATTCGCCACCGTTTGCGGATTCCACCCGTTGGCCGACGGATTCCACCAACTGGCAGTGTGAGCGGCGCTTCCGCTATTCCAGCCGAGCAATAGGCCAACCAGAATGAGACCGACGAGCGCTGCGGTCTTTGTGAAAGTGAATGTATTCTGAATAAGCTTGCCCGTCTTCAACCCTCGCGTGTTCGTGAATGTGAGCAGGAGTATCAAGATTATGGCGACGAGTTGGGCGGTCGAAAGACTTATGGCGTAGCTTCCGAAAAGATGTGTTGGCGCGATGATATAAATAGATTCTGAGATTGTTTCGGGCGCTAGAACGCCAAGAAAGCGCGCGAAGGCGACCGCGACAGCAGCAATCGTTCCTGTTTGAATGACGAAGAGTAGCGACCAGCCGAATAGAAATCCTGTGGCCGAGCCGTAAGCTTCGCGCAGGAAAACATATTGGCCTCCGGCGCGCGGCATCATCGCCGCAAGTTCGGCGCAGCAGAGAGCGCCCGTTATCGTCAGCAAGCCTGCGAGCGCCCACGCCGCCAGCAACCATCCGGGCGAGCCTATTGTCTTCGCAGATTCCGCGGAAGTCAGGAATATGCCCGAACCTATCATAGAGCCTATGACGATCATCGTTGCATCAAGCAGGCTCAAGCCTCTTACAAGCTTCACCCCTTGATCGCCTTTTTGATTTGTCATAGGTTCGCTCTCTTTCGCCTTCGGACAGATTATTTGCCGGGCTTTATCTTATCCGGGCTGCGGCGCGCAATATCGTCCGCCTTACCTTCCAGCCTTTGCGCTTCGCTAATCAAAGAATCGAAAGACTGGCTCGCCTGCTGAACGTCCGTTTTGGCTTTTTCCGTGACGGCTTTGTCCTTGCTCCCTGTGGCGTCGCGGAAGGCGACTATGCCTTTGCGAAGCTCTTTGAAGGCTTCAATCGCTTTGTTCACAGACTGCGCGCGATATGAAAGATACTCTTTGATGGTCGGGTCAATGTCGAGTTTTGAAGCGTGGTCGAATTTCTCTGCGGCGCTCTCTCCCCTTTCCAGGCCGCGATCAATTGCACTGATGACATCGTTCATCTGCTTCCTGGCCGTTTCATAATCCTCTCTGTCCAGAGCGCGCGTAACCTCGATCTCCTTGCCCTTGTTCTCCTGTACGATCTTCTCTATTTCGTTTATGTCTGCGCTTGCGCTCTGGTTAATCTGGTTGGCTTCGTCCAGAGTGCTGTTGCCGAGTTTGCAGGACGAGACTAGAAGTGAAATGAGGAGCGCAAGCGCGATTAGAAGTAATCGCAACCCTGCCCTTAAATCAAGCACTGGTATTCCGACTCCCTTTCCGAAAGATGACCGAAAAAGCGTAGAGTTATCGAAAATGCGCCGCGCGTGCGGACCACCCGATTATTAAAGCCATTTTGTCGGGCGTCAAGATTGCCCCGTCCCGTACATAGTGTCAAGGGAAAGAAGTAGTCAGTGGTCGGTGGTCAGTTAATAAAGCTGATTCTTACTGACAACTGACCACTAATCGCTGTATTGGTTGACAGCTTATATTGCGCTCACATAGTCTTGATTGGTTAGCGTCGAGAGTCTTGTGCTCTCATATCCAATCGAAACTATTGTCTTACGGGTCACGAAACATGATTAAAGACGAGATCATAAAATTGATTACGGAAAGGCGTGCGCGCGTGGGCGTCATAGGCCTCGGCTACGTCGGGTTGCCGCTTCTAATCGAGTTCGCGCGCAACGGCTTCGACTCCACAGGTTTTGAAGTTGACGAAACTAAAGCTACTGAGATCAACGATGGGCGCTCTTACATAGGCGACGTTTCTTCGTCAGCCGTGAAAGAGTTGACTGCGACCGAAAGGCTGCGCGCGACCACAAACTTCGATCACCTAAAAGATTGCGACGCGATAATCATCTGCGTGCCCACGCCGCTCAGAAAGACCAAAGAGCCGGACGTTTCCTATATCCTCGCAGCAGCCGAAGAGATAAAGAGAAACTTGCGGCGCGGCCAGGTCATCGTCCTTGAATCTACGACCTATCCTGGAACGACGGACGAAGTGCTGCTCACTATGTTTGAAGAGACGGGCATGAAACTCGACACAGATTTTCTTCTGGCCTTCTCGCCCGAACGAGTCGATCCCGGCAACCCGCAGTTTCAGACTCACAACATCCCGAAAGTCGTGGGCGGCTGCACAGACTCATCCACTGAAGCAGCAGCGCACCTCTACTCGCAGATAGTTAAAGAAGTCTTCGCCGTCAGTTCCGCCCGCGTCGCGGAAGCCGCCAAACTTCTTGAGAACACTTTCCGAGCGGTCAACATAGGCATGGCGAACGAGATGGCTCGGCTCTGTTATGCCTTGAACATAGACACATGGGAAGTCATACGCGCCGCTGCCACAAAACCTTGGCCGAAGAGGTCAACTCGCGTATGCCTGAGCACGTGGTTCAGCTTGTCGCGGATGGATTGAATGATGACAGGAAGCCGCTGAAGGGATCGCGCGTGTTGCTGTTGGGCGTTGCTTATAAAAAGGACGTGAATGATGTTCGTGAAAGTCCTGCGCTCTCTATTATTGACCTGCTCAGACGAAAAGGCGCGCTCGTAAGCTATCACGATCCTTTCGTCGCAGAACTCAGATTCGACGACGCCCACACACAAGACAGCAATGAGCCGCTCCAATCAATCCCGATGACTGATGAAGAACTGCGCGCGTCCGATTGCATCGTCATCGTCACAGACCACACCCAGATAAACTATAAGCGCGTCACAGAACTCGCCCCGCTCATAGTTGACACTCGCAACGCGCTCGGTGGAGAGCTAAGACGTGTGAGCAAGGCCAGAGTTATTCGATTGTAAAACTGTCAGTAGTCAATTGTCCGTAGTCAGTTGATAAAAACGGACAACTGACCACTGACAACTGACCACTGACAACTGACTATGAAAGTTCTCAACGTTGTCGGCGCGCGGCCTAATTTCATGAAGGTCGCGCCTATTGTTGAAGCTATGAAGCGGCGCGGGGCGGAGTTTGCACCGATGGTCGTTCACACCGGACAGCATTACGACGCGCAGATGTCTGATGCTTTCTTCCGCGATCTCGGACTGCCCGCGCCTGACGTTTACTTAGGCGTTGGCTCTCGGTCGCACGCCGCGCAGACCGCCGCCATCATGCAGAGGTTCGAGCCTGTCGTCGTCAATGAAAAGCCCGATTGGGTAATCGTCGTGGGCGATGTCAACTCAACTCTGGCCTGCGCGCTCGTCTGTGCGAAGCTCTTTGTGAAGGTCGCTCATGTCGAAGCAGGACTGCGCAGCCGCGACCGCACAATGCCCGAAGAGATTAATCGCATCCTGACGGACCAGATAGCGGACCTACTGCTCACGCCGTCGCGCGACGCGGACCAGAATTTAAGAGCCGAAGGAATTCCAGAGGAGCGCATACGCTTTGTCGGCAACGTGATGATTGACTCGCTTTTTAGCCAACTCAAGCGCGCCGAACAGTCCACCGTGCGTGAAGATTTAGGAGTGGCAGGGAAAGATTATGCTGCGCTTACTCTTCATCGTCCGTCAAACGTTGACGCGCGCGTTACTTTCAAACGCATCCTGGAAGCTCTCGATCAGATTAGCCATCGTCTCCCAATAATCTTTCCCGTTCACCCGCGCACGCGCAAGCGCATTCGAGAGTTCGGCTTTATGGATTTAATCGAGCGCAATCGTAATCTTCATCTGATAGAACCACTCGGCTATCTTGATTTCCTACGGCTCTACTCTGGCGCTCGACTGGTTCTGACCGATTCCGGCGGCATACAGGAGGAGACGACCGCGCTAGGGATTCCGTGCCTGACCTTGCGCGAGAACACTGAGCGCCCCATAACAGTTGAGATGGGAACGAACGTCTTGGTCGGCACAGACACAGAGAGAATCACGCGCGCGGCATTCAACGTGCTGGATGCGCCGCAGGACAAGCAGAGCAAACAACGTCCCCCGCTCTGGGATGGACACACGGCGGACCGCATTCTGGACGCACTGCTTGAAGGGACGAGGGATGAGGAATGAGGGATGAAGAAAAGAAATTCTTAAACTTCATCCCTCATTCCTCATCCCTCATCCCTAAGCTTCGTCGTGCGTTGCGCGGTGAAGTAAACGCGCGCACGCTCGCGCTTGAGGCTTGGAGGCGCAGCCGCGCGGCTCGCACAAGACGGCAAGAGCGTGCATCGCTTGAACAGTTGGCAAAGACGCCTGCGCGATTGCGTGCGGAGTTTGCTCGCCTCTCACCTTCCGAACTTCCAGATCATTTCCGAAAGCGAACGACGCCGAAATTCTTGCAGGGCTTCCACGCGCTTTCACAGACAGCCAATCTCCAGCGACATCTTTTTCCTTTTGAAACTGCGCAATTGCTTGAGAGAGCTTCGCGCATAAAGGACGAGCATTGCTGGCCTCTGCTTGGCTACGGCGAGAGATGTTTTGGTGAAAGCATTAAATGGCTGCGCGACCCCTTGTCGAATATTTTGTGGCCGCTTGATTATCACGCGGACTTAAAAATTATTCGCAATGACGGTTCGGATGCCAGAGTCTTGTGGGAAGTAAATCGTCTCAGTCATCTTCTGACACTTGGCCGCGCTTTTGCTGTGACCGATGATGAAAGGTTCGCTTCCGAGATTTTCAGTGAGCTTAACGGTTGGCGCGAGCAGAATCCTCTGGGTCGCGGGCCGAACTGGGCTTGCGCTATGGAGGTCAGCTTGCGTGCTATGAACCTGCTCGCAACGTTTGAACTCGTGCGCCGCTCAGTTGCGATGAACGAAGAGACGCTTCTTTCTCTTCTACAAATGTTCGACCAGCACGGCGCGCACATTCGCCGCAACCTTGAGTTCTCTTACATAGCGACGAGCAATCATTATCTTTCG
>QHXM01000153.1 GCA_003222945.1 Acidobacteriota bacterium | reverse complement strand
CTGAGTATTCGTTAGGTGAGCAAAAGCGCCGCCAAGGGTGTGCGATCAAGCTTGTTATAGGCATCGCAACTGCCGTTCATTCGAGAGTCGTCACACCCTCGCGGCATGTTCCATCTGGGCTGATAATAATCCAGCACAGATGACCCGCGTACACCTATAAGTCATTCGACCGGAGCGCGAATAGCGCAGCTTTCATCCGCGAGACTTGTGTGGTTATCAGGTTGCGTGCGCGCCCGGTCAATTCGGGCGTTATGCGTCACGTCATACGGAGGTATAGATATGGATGCTGAACAAGAACGGATAGCTCTTGATAAAGTAGTCCGCCACCACGTCTATGATTACGTCATGCGGGAAGGATTACCCCCAACCATAGCCGAATCATCGTCTGCTCTCTCGCGCTCGTCTGATGAGGTCAGAGTTTCCTTTCAGCGTCTAGCGGATCAACACATCCTTGTCTTGCAGAAAGGTAGCGGTGAGATTCTGATGGCTAACCCGTTCTCAGCCGTGCCTACACCTTTCCTCGTTGAAGCTGGGGATCGTTCCTACTATGGAAACTGCATCTGGGATGCGATGGGCATACCTGCGATGTTGAAGCAGGATGCCATCATTGAGGCTTCGTGTGGCTGTTGTAGCACGGCGATGAATCTGAAGATTACGAACGGCTCGCTTGAAGAGGCGCATGGGTTAGCACATTTCGCCATTCCTGCGGCGCATTGGTGGGATGATATAGTTTTTAATTGAAAGACGATGCTGCTCTTCTGGTCAGAAGAGCATATTGAGAAGTGGTGTAAAGACTGGAATCTGCCGCGCGGCGAAATTATACCGCTCGACAAGTGCAATCGGTTGGCGCAGGCATGGTACAGCCCCGACCGCCGTGAGCCTGAGTGGAGAAGGCGAACAATTGACGAAGCTGAGGCATTGTTTGTTGAACTTGGCTTTACATCAGAATTCTGGCGCTTGCCACATTGATGCCGCACAACAATGGCATGCAACGGACTCGCGCCTGAGCGTTGCCTTTATCGAGGGTTGTCTTGGCGCTCGCCGCTAATGTCGGGCGCTAGATGCTCGCTTCTAATCTGACCGTGTCTGACCACAAAGAGATATTTCGACAGCTTAGACGATTCTTCATCCGCTCTCTATAGCCAACCTTTCATCATCTCATTTGGGCGCAACCGGGACATCTGGCTTTGTAGTAATGGGTGCGCCTGCTTCTTCCAATGGCGCGCAGAAGTTGTAGAGTTGAAGCGTGAGCTTGCCGTGCCGCCCCAGATTCGGATTAAACTCGTATGAAGTGACGGAGCAGTTGGCTATCTCTTTCGCTTTATCAATGGCAAGGATTTCATCCTCAGTCATTCGCTCCAGAAGATAACGAAAGCAGTTGACGACGACCTGATGACTGACGACAAGGACGCGCTCTCGACGATAGTCGCGTGTGATTGAGCCTATCACGCTGCGCAGACGAAGTATAACGTCGCACCAGCTCTCGCCGCCCGGCGGTCTGAAGTAGAATTTACCAAGCGCTGTTCGCGCTTCCGCAAGGTCCGGGTATTTATCCTGAATACCAACGCGCGTCAGGCGGTCGAAGATTCCAAACTCTCTTTCGCGCAGCCGCTCGTCTGTGAGGAAAGTTATCTCTTCCGTGTCAATGCCAGCCGCTTCCAGCACGCGACGCGCAGTTTCGCGTGCACGAACGTAAGGCGATGCTAGAACGATTGTGGGCTGTGCATCAATGGGCAGCTTGCGAAACCAATTGCCGAGCGCAGTCGCCTGATGCTCACCCATCTCAGAGAGCGGCACATCAACGTCGCGCGTCTTAATATCTATCAAAGGAAGCCCCGCAGCCTCCGCCTCATCTCGCGCCACATTCCCAGCACTCTCTCCGTGCCGCACTATCCACAAAACATCCGGCCACTTCTGCTCGTTGCTCAAACTCTTCCTCCCGAAAGATAGGACTGAGTGATGAGTACTGAGGACTGAGTAAAAGCTGTCTTCACTCAGTACTCAGTACTCATCACTCAGTCCTTAGTTTTTCACAGCACTACTTTATGAACGTCTAGTTGTAAACCGGAGATAGTCATGGAAACTTCCTCGTACTCTCGTTTTTCAGCATCAACTTCTGCGAAGGCAGCTTCCGTCAAAAGTATCTCGCCGCGCTCCGCAAGGTCTTCGCCGAGTTTTGAAGCTAGATTGACTTCAGAGCCGAAGAGGTCTTTGTCTTCGACTATCAGAACTTCACCGTAACCAATGCCGAACTTGCCGTGCATGTCCATCTCTTCCGGCAACATTGTGTTCGCTGCGGAAAAGCGGCGCGATGTATCAATCGCTGCCTCAATCGCATCCTCAACCTTATCGAAGATAGCGAAAGCGTTGTCGGCTTCAAACTTAATCACACGACCTCCATGCTCGCGCACAGTCGGAGCAACGATCTGGTTCATCCTGTGAATCATCGCCAGAAAATGCATGATGCCGTGCTTGATAGTCACGCGCGAAAAGCCGGACATATCCATGACCATGACGGCGTGCGTCTCGCCGAACGTCTCACGAATCAGTGCGTCAATCTGCTCAATGCGCTCCGGGTATTCGTTGCGCTCCTGAAGCAGTCGGCTCAACTCTTCTCTGGTGTTGTTCTTCATCTGTGTGAATCTCAAATACGAAAGCGAGCAACAACGGGCGTGTGGTCCGATGGACGCTCCCAAGTGCGCGGCTCTTTATCTATCCAGGACTCTTTGCAATCTTTTGCCAGAGGCTCAGAGACCCAGATGTGATCTATGCGCAAACCATTGTTACGCCGAAACGCTCCCTGACGATAATCCCACCAGGAGTAATGCCCGCCCTCTTCCGTGTGAAGGCGAAACGCGTCCGTGAATCCCCAGTCTTTGATATTCATGAGCGCAGCACGCTCGCGCTTACTGAAAAGCACGTGGCCTTCCCACAGCGCCGGATCATGCACGTCACGCTCTTCGGGCGCAACGTTAAAGTCTCCGCAGAGAAGAACGCGCTCTTTCGTTTCATAACTCTCGTCGAAGAAACGGCGAAGCCTTCGCATCCATTCGAGCTTGAAACGATATTTGTCAGAGCCTACGAACTGTCCATTCGGGATATAAACGTTGACGACGCGCACACCTTTGATTGTCGCAGCGATCAGGCGCGCGTGCGCCCCTTCCTCATCATCAGGAAAGCCGCGCTGAATGTTTGTCGAAGCTTCGCGCGACAGAATCGCAACGCCGTTGTAGGTACGCTGGCCGAAGACAGCCGAGTTGTATCCAAGCTTTGTAAACTCTTCGGCAGGAAACTTCTCATCAACGCATTTCAGTTCCTGCAAGCAGAGCACATCGGGCTTCGCAACTTCGAGCCACTTCAAGACAAGTGGCAATCGAGCGTTGATTGAGTTGACGTTCCAGGTAGCGAGTCTCATAAGTTTCAAGTTCCAAGTTCCAAGTTTCAAGTTTTAATCTTTCAACCTGTAACTTGGAACTTGAAACTCATCTTTATAATGATGTAATTAATCCTGCGAGCAGCGCTCCGCGCTCCGCGATCTTGTCAACGATGATGTGCTCGTGCGCCGCGTGTGCGCCGTCGCCTTCGATTCCGAGTCCGTCGAGGACGGGAACGTCCATAGCCGCTGCAAAATTTCCGTCGGATGCTCCGCCCACAGAAGCTTCGCCTAAGTCGAAGTCGAGTGTCGCGGCAACTTCACGCGCAAGCGCGTATAGTCTGGTAACTTTATCTGTCCGCTCAAGCGGAGGACGGTTGATGCCGCCCGTTGCTATAAGCTCCACGCGCCCGTCAAAAGGCTTAACGCTAAGTATCGCTTCTTCCAGTCGCTTCGCATCTTCAGGGCGACTGTAGCGCACGTCAATCTCTGCCTGTGCGTGGGCGGCGACAACGTTCAAACGCGTTCCGCCATTGACGACTCCTACATTTATGGTTACGCCGCGCGGCGGATCATTCAACTCTTGCAGGCGCACGATCTGTCTTGCAATTTCAAGAATAGCGCTTGCACCCTTCTCAGGCTCTAACCCTGCATGCGCGGCGATTCCTCTGGCTTCAATGGAAAAAATCCCGGTCCCTTTGCGAGCGGTCTTTACGCGGCCACCCGTCGCTGGCGGCTCAAGCACCAGAACGCTGTGCGCGCGACGCGCCTCTTCTTCTACGAGCGCGCGCCCCATTTTGCTGCCATCCTCCTCATCGCAAGTCAGCAACAGAACGATTCGATGGTGCGGCGCAAGATCAAGCGCTGTGCAGGCGCGAAGAGTCTCAAGTGCGAGCGCGCAAGTTGCTTTCATATCGAAGATGCCCGGACCATAAATGCGTCCACCCTCTTCGCGCCAGCCTCGCTCCAGCAATGTTCCGCATGGATGAACGGTGTCCGTGTGGCCTATGAGCAGAATTGTTCCAGCGTCACTTTGCGCATCGTTGAAAGCTTTGATGCGAAGGTGCTCGCCGTAGTTTGGACTCTCAACGCGCTCGACGGAAGCTACACCTTCAATCTCCTGAGTCGCTTGGACAAGCAAATTCACAACAGCGCGGCTGCCTTCTAAATCGCCCGACGGAGATTCCGTCTCGACAAGAGAGCGGACCAACTTCAACATCTCGCCCTGCCGCGACTCGAAGAACCTGAGCGCGGCATCGGCCATTGATTTTGAGAATCGATATTCCATTCCTAACATCAGACTAGCTGACAATCTCTTTTCTAACTGTTAAAGAATCGATTCGTTCGCTTTTAATCTCGAACCCTAAACCCGGAGCATCGGGCGCGATGATTGTTCCGCGCTGCGTGACTGTGACGGGCGGGTCAATTATGTCCTCTTCCCAGTAACGCACGCTCGCTGACACGTCGCCCGGCAGAGTGAAGCCTTCGAGCGTAGCCATCGCTATATTGTGAGCGCGTCCAATGCCCGACTCCAACATGCCGCCGCACCAGACCGGAATATTTCTTTCAAGACAAATCTGCTCCACGCGCTTTGCCTCGCTGTGGCCGCCCACTCGACCGAGCTTTATGTTGATGATGCGACAAGCGCCGAGATTAATCGCGTGCTGAGCATTGGCCGGAGTACGTATTGATTCGTCCAGACAGATTGACGTGCGTATCTGCTTCTGCAACTCTGCGTGATCGAGCATGTCATCATAAGCAAGTGGCTGCTCTATCATCATCAGGTCGAACTCGTCTATCGCTCGAAACAGCGGAGCATCTTTCAACTGGTAAGCAGAATTTGCATCGCCCATCAATTGAATCGCAGGAAAACGCGCACGCACTTTTTCAAGAATATTCACGTCCCAACCGGGCTTAATCTTGATCTTGATTCTTTGATAGCCTGCGTCCAATTCCCTTTCAATCTTTTCAATCAACGCTTCAACTGTTTCCTGAATTCCGATGGAGACGCCGCAGGGAATCTCACGTCTCACGCCCCCCAGATGTTTCCAGAGCGGAACTCCAGCGCGCTTAGCCTCCAAGTCCCAGCACGCGGTCTCAATCGCAGCCTTCGCCATTCGATTGCCGCGTACGGCCTTCATCAAAGAAAAGATGTCCGAGGCTCGCTCTACACGTTGGCCCAATATCATCGGAGCTAAATATGTCTTCAGAGTATCCCAAGCGCTTTCGGTCCACTCCTCGCAATAGAAAGGTCCTTCGCCCGCCGTGCATTCGCCCCAGCCCTCCGCGCCGTCCCGGTCAACGACGCGCACGAGCGCTATGCGCCGCTCCGTCGTGCGCCCGAAGCTGGTCTCGAAGAAGTGTACTAAGGGCAGGCGTATCTCTCGCAGTTCAATCTGTGTGATTATCATAAGCCTGTTAGAAATATACCTGATATTACCCTGAGCTTCGCTAAGTCTCAACGACGCGCGTTGAAACGCCCAGCCAGTTCCCGGTCCTATTTAGTCCGACGATATAAACGGTGATATTTATCTCTCCGACACGATAGACCTTCGCATCCTCCAGATCATCTTTCAGTATCCGCACAAGGTTACGATACTTCGCGGCAGCCCTGCGGCTCTCTTCCGACCGCCAACTCTCTTCGGTGACGGCGACGCGAAAGAAGTCATTAAGGTTCATAATTTCAACGGGCGCGCTCTCTCCATGCCTTGTAAGATTACGCAGGAATTGCGGGCTAATCTCCGGCAACTCTTTCCAGTAAATGGTTTCGAAAGGATAGTCGGATTCGCTAATGAATAAAAGCCCTACGATAGCCCTTTCAAGCTCATCCAGCACGTCCTCATCGCTTTTCGTCACTATCTTGCTCCTTTCCGCTAAAAATAAAGTGAGGCCTCGGAGAATATAACCGAGGCCTCAAACCGAAAAGGGAGAGCGTCTTCAGTAAAGATTTACGAATGCGCTAGCTAGTTCACCAATGAGATATTGACAACACGAACGACGCCTTCGCCCATATCAACACGCAACTGATATGTTCCGGGCGTTAAACCTTTCGTGTCCAAGTTGAAGATATACTGGCCGCTCGCCGCATCGTAACGGAAGAGATTGCCCGTTGTTGCCGCCGAAGTCGAGTCAGCCCCCATTTCGTTTCCGACGATGCCGTCAGAAATCTTGGCGACCATCAAACGCACAACCGCACTGTTAATGCCCGCGCTTGCGCCCATCAGAGTGAACTTCACGGGAATAGTTCTGCCGAGTTTGAAGATCGAACTGCCGTTGGCGTTAACCGGTTGCAGGAAGTCAGACCAAGTGTAAGCAACGCCCACGCTGATCTGCTCTTCAGCCAGAAGACCGCCACTGTCTGTCACGCGCACCTTGAAGGTGTAGATTGCGCCGACCTGTTGAGCGGTAGGCGTCCAGGCGAATTGCCCTGTTACGCTGTTGATCGTTGCGCCCGCCGGGATTGTCCCGACCAGACTGTAGCTCAACGTTTGTGCCGGTACGTCCAAGTCCGCTCCGACTGCTGTGAAACTAAGAGTATCTCCAAGATAGACAGTCTTATTGCCTATAGGACTAAGCGTCGGCGCTTGATTGACCTCCGCGACATTGATCGTCACGTTGGTCTCTGTAATCGCAACGCCGTCCGTCACCCTGACCTTGAACTGATACGGATTGCCTGTACCTCCCTGCGCCTCAGTAGGAGTCCAAGTGAATTGTCCCGAAGAATCGATTGAAGCACCTGTGGGCGCTCCTATGAGCGAGAACGTGAGCGTCTGCGCTGGCACATCAACGTCAGTAGCCGTTGCAGTAAAGGTGTAAAGCTCCAGTTCGTTAATTGTCTTATTCGCAGGAACGCCAGCCAGGACCGGAGCATCGTTAACCGGATTGATTGTGACGGTGACGGTTGCGGGCGTGCTCGTCAAAGCATGAGAAGCGCCGTCGCCCGTATCAGTCACAGTGAATTGGAAGCTGTCCGTGCCGTTGTAGTCTGCGTTCGGAACATACTTGAGATTCGGCGCCGTCCCCGTGAGCGTGCCGTGCTGGGGCGTTGTCGTCACGTTAAAGCTCAGGTTTGAAGCTGAAGTCTCAACGTCGCTTCCAGTCAGTGTAATTGAGACAGAAGTGTCCTCATCCGTGACGACCATTTTCACGTCGGCTGTCGGAGCATCGTTGACCGGGTTGATTGTTACGGTGACGTTCCCAGTAGCCTGACCTCCCTGCCCGTCCTTAACTACGTAGGTGAACGAGCCTGTGCCGCTGAAGTTAGCGCTGGGTGAGAAGAGAGCCTTGCCGCTGGAGATGGTGACCGTCCCGTTAGCGGCACTGTTCACGCTATCAAGCGTGAGCAGATCCCCGTCAACGTCCGTGTCGTTCGATACCACATCTATAATGACCGGCGTGTCCTCATCCGTTGTGGCCGCGTCATTGGCTGCAATGGGATTGTCGTTTACGGAATCGACAGTGATGTTGACCGTGCCCGTTCCACATTGATGATCCGGTGAGCCATTCGTAGTGCCGTTATCACAGACCTGATAGTCGAAACTAGCAGGACCATTGTAATTGGCAGCAGGCGTGTAAGTAATCTGTCCCGCATTGAGTGCGACCGAGCCGTGAGTGTCGGGTGTGGTAATTACGCCCGTTACGGTCAACGTCTGATCGCTCTCGTTCGGGCCTGCGCTATCGTTGGCAGTCAGGTCGCTTGCCGGGAAAGTTAAGGCAGTATCTTCCGGCGTGCTCTTGCTGTCATTGGCGACAATCACAGGGTCGTTTACTTCCGTCACCGTAATCGAAACGGTCGCGGCCTCTGACGTAAGATACTTATCCTTCGCAGTGAACTGGAAGCTGTCCGTGCCGTTGTAGTTCGCGTCGGGCGTGTAGGTCAGATTCGTCCCAATGCCGTTAAGCGTGCCGTGAGACGGTCCGCCAGACACCGTATATGTAAGCGTGTCGCTCTCTGCGTCGGTCGCCGTCAGTGTGATTGATTTAGAACTATCCTCCTGCACCGAGACAGACTGGCTGTTAGCCACCGGGCGGGTGTTGCCGTCAGCGTTCGCCTCTATGACGTTCTGAATATTTTCAGGAACGTTCGAGAAGAAGTTGTAGCCCGTGAGAGCTTCAACCTCGTCCACACTGACAACGTACTTGTGCCAGTCTGGATCAAGCCCCTGCGCGTTCGGCATGATGACGGCAATAGTTCTCGTCGAAGTGTCAACGCGCGCGACATCGTCTCCGTCGCCGTTCGGGAGAACGAGTATGACCTTCCATGTGTATGCAGGGACGACGACGCGACCCTGATCCACTGTGGTTGCGAACCCGTTGCGACCTGTGCCGCCCTGTCCATACCCGCCGGAGATTATATAAAGCTCCTTGCCCTGGCTGACTAGAGAGCGCGAGTAGCTTTCGAGTCCTTCCCAAGTCACCTGATTGTTATCGGGCGCTTGCGGGACCATGTTTGTCATAAGGAACGTGTCGGCGTTCTCCTGATAATTTAAGGTGCGGTCGCCTGAAGGACACATGTGGCCGCGATCAAAACCTGAGCCGCTGTAGCTGGTCTCGTTCACCTGATACCAGCCGTCCGGCAGGCTTGTGTCCGCGCGGAAAGCGTTCGTGCGAGCCTGCGATCCCAGCCAGGAGCTATCCAAATGCCAGCTAGTCCAGTTAGGAATCGCACGACTCCTGTTGTAAGAGAGCGCGTATTCTGCCTTCTTCATCAGGTAGTTGTTCTCGTTCGTAACGTTCTCAGTGGCACTACTGGGATTGCCCATCACCAGATGTTCGTTCGGGTCGCGGACTATACCTGTGCTGCTCACGGTCGTAAACGACCAGACGTAGTTGGCAGACATGTTGTCGGGAGGATCGTTAGTATCCTGATCCGTAACCTGATTGGCGAAGACTGTGACCGTGCACTGTTCGCTGTTGGCAAAGTCTGCGGTCGGGTTCAGAGTGAAACTCGTCGGTCCACCCGTGACTGTCGCCGCGTGCGCGCCGCTAGACGGACAGCTAATTGTGAACCAGGAGCCGCTGACATCCACAGGCTCGCTGAAGTTGATCGTTATATTGGAGTCTATTAGAACGTTAGTTGCACTATTGCCGGGCGTTGTGCTCGAAACGAAAGGCGCTATCTCGCTTCCGCCTCCACCGCCGCCGCCAGTCGAGAAGCGAGGGTTAGGCGAGCCGACGGTAAAGTCTGCGCTGTTGTCGTTCGTGTCCGGGTTGCCGTTACTGTTTCTCAAGGCAGCCGTAGTGTTGCTGGTGGCAGCCGTGGGGCCAGTGCCTTCAAAGCAGTTGGCCGAGCCGTAGCCTACGAAATCAATTATGTCAGGGTCACTCGGACAAGCGCCGCTCAATAGATCGGAATTGTCAACGAGAGCGACCTTGCCTGCGGTTGCGCCCATTGCAATCGTTCCCGTCGCGTTCGGCGTCGGAAGGTCTGTCGTGCCGCCTACACCTTGCGCCTCCTTAATCAAATAGTATTGGCCTGGAGCAAGCGTTCCCGTAAGGTCCGTCGCCTGCCAGGTGCTACCAGTTGAAGAGCCGTACTGAGCGGTCCAGCCGTTCAGATTTACAGTGCTGGCTGTAGGGTTATAGAGTTCTATAAAGTCGTTCTTAAGTGTCGCGCCTGTGTTTCCGCCACCGCCATAGACCTGACTGATGACCAGATGGTTGAGGCTTACGGGCTGTACGTTAATTGTTATTTGCGTTGTGCCCGTGCGCGATTGATCGTCTGTGATAGTAATCGGAATCGTCTTCAAGCCGATGGTCGTGTTCGCAGAGACCGTAGCGCTGAAGGTGAAACTGCCGTTGCCCAGATCAATAAACTGCTGTACGGGCGACCCGCCGATAGCGCTTAGGTCGCCTTTGACTGTGTAGCTTAGGCTCTGGGGGTTCGTCCCAGCCGTCACATTCACAGTCAGCACAGTCGTATCACCCGGCTTAGGGTTGTTCGGATTGGCAGACCCTGAGCCGGAAGGGTTCGTGGAGACTTGTTGCGCTGCGGGGGCGAGAGCAACGCCGCGAAAAGCTTTGTTAGTGCCAGCAGATGCGATGGTGGTCAGCGTACCTGTAGGGGTAGCGTTATAACCGGACGCATCGGTGACTTTAACTAAGGACGCGCCGTTGGCAGTCGTAGCATAAAGCGTCACGGACGAGCCGTTAACCACACCTGTTAATCCTCTCATCGCTGTAGTCGTAACGTTTCCGCTGAAGATCCAGGTGTTGCCGGATAGTGTGTATTTCTGAATACCCGGCGTGGTGCTGCCCACCCCGTCATCCGCAACGTAAAGCGTATCAACGCCCGCAACCGCTGCGCTTAGATCAGCAAAGAAAAAGGCGTAAGGTCCGCCCGTGTTCGCGGGAAGCGACTGATATGGAACTGGTCGCGCCCAGAGTGGTGTAGCGCACGCCACTCGTGCTCCCCGTAACCCAAATATCTGTTCCGTTGGTGCTTGCTGCGCTTCTTGGATTGCCGCCGCTAAAAGCATCTGTAAGCGCCGTCGTAGTATCTATGTTGGCGTTGCCGTCAACGCGACCCACCACGCGGCTAACGACACTAGTACTCGTTCCGGCAACGGCCGCTGTGTTGACCGTCGCATCATAACCCGTCAAAAGCAGGTACTTGCCATCTGCCGAGCGAGTCAGAAGTCCCTCTGAAGCGGCACTGCCGCTGGCAGTTAATTTTCTATTCGACCCGCTCGTCGCAGTAGGCATAGCGATTGACTGAACAGGCGCAGCGGGCGAACTGACGTTCGGATTGAACTCATCAAGGAAGACCGGTGTGGCCGTAGCGCCGAGCGTGCTGCTGCCACCGTCAACGCGGTAAACGACTACGTTGCCGGAGGTGAAAGCAGAAGCCGCATGCGCCGTAGGCACAAAAGAGGCCGGGAATAAATGCCCTAATGGAGTCAGCGAAATGATTAAAGAGACGGCCAGAAGAGTTGCGAGCAGAAGATGGCGGACAGACCTACGTCCGCTGGGTGGGGAACTATTCATTATTATCCTTTCGTATGCGGGCCGTCTAAAGACGGTATCAAATATTGTTGACGATTAACGACACAAAGACTCGCGCCTACGAGCGGCACACTTCAACGCTTAGCTGAGAGTACACTTTTAGGATGCGAGAGATTTCTACCTCTTGACCGGAACTTACTTGGCAATGTTAATGCTGACTACTACGCCCACGAGACAATCCTTAACCATAGGCGCATCGGTAGGACAACCAAATAAGAGCGTGAAGTTTAGATAAACTAACAGGAGAAGTCAAATTTTTACGGACCATTTTGACGGACCACTATTCCGTCGAAGTCGCCGCTTCGCCTTCGAGCGCTGCGTGCATCGTATGCCACGAAAGGCTTGCGCATTTTACGCGCGCAGGAAACTCGCGAACGCCTGCGAAGATCGTCAAACGTCCAAGATGATTCGGCGTAGCCTCTTCGTCCAACTCGCCCGTCACCATGCGATGAAATTCATTGAAGAGCGTCTCAGCTTCCCCTTTGGTCTTGCCCTTAACGCTCTGCGTCATCATGCTCGCCGAAGCCTTAGAGATAGCGCAGCCAGAGCCTTCAAAGCTAATGTCCTTGACGACGCCATCCTCCATCTGCATGTAAACCGTGAGTTGATCGCCGCACAGCGGGTTGTAGCCTTCGGCAGTACGATTCGCCGACTCAAGCTTACGAAAGTTTCGCGGCTTCTTGTTGTGATCTAAGATTACCTGCTGGTAAAGTTCGCTTAGCTCAGACATATTCGTGAATCGTGAATCGTAAATGGATGAAAGCTGTTTATCCATTTACGATTCACGAAAATACCTCTATAACTTTTTCAATCGCTCGCACGAGCGTATCAACTTCCTGTTTTGTGTTGTAGAAAGCGAAGGAGGCGCGTGCTGTCGCGGGAACTTTGAAACGCTGCATGACGGGTTGAGCGCAGTGGTGGCCTGCGCGCACGGCGATTCCTTCCTGATCTAGGATCGTGCCTATGTCGTGCGGGTGAACGTTCTCGACGATGAAAGAAAGTACGCTCGCTTTCTCGCGCGCAGTTCCAATGATGCGGACGCCTTCGATTGCGCTCAAACGCTCGGTCGCGTAAAGCAATAGCTCCTGCTCGTAAGCGACAGCGCGCTCGCGTCCGATGCCGTTAAGGTAATCAATCGCAGCGCCCAGGCCAATCTGCGAAGCAATGGCAGGCGTTCCAGCTTCCAACTTGTTCGGTAGCCCCGCGTAAGTCGTCTTCTCAAACGTCACTGTGCGAATCATATCGCCGCCGCCCTGAAACGGGTTCATCTTCTCCAAAAGCTCTGCCTTGCCGTAAACAACTCCGCTTCCAGTAGGCGCAAACATCTTGTGGCCTGAGAAGGCGTAGAAATCGCAATCCAAATCCTGCACATCAACGGGAAGATGAACGATGCCCTGCGCGCCGTCAACCAGAACAGGCACGCCGTATTTGTGAGCGCTATCAATAATCTCTTTGATAGGATTGATGGTCCCGATTGAATTGGAGATATGAGCGACGGCGACAATCTTCGTGCGCTCATTCAAGAGCGCGTCGTATTCATCAAGAAGAAGTTCGCCCGCGTCATTCATAGGAATGACACGAAGCCGCGCGCCCTTCTCTTCGCAGAGCATCTGCCAGGGGACTATGTTCGCGTGATGCTCCATAGCGGAGATTATGACCTCGTCGCCCTCGCCAACGGACTTGCGCCCGTAGCCGTACATCACAAGATTGATGCCTTCGGTTGTGCCGCGCACGAAGATGCACTCACGCGCCTCGCGCGCGTTTATGAAACGCTTCACCTTCTCACGCGCGCCTTCGTAAGCGGTCGTGGCTTTCTGGCTCAAGTAGTGGACGCCGCGATGAATGTTCGAGTGTTCCTGTTCCAGATAAACGCTGCCTCGATCAATCACAATCTGCGGAACTTGCGAAGACGCAGCATTATCCAGATAGACGAGCGGCTTTCCGTTTACGGTCTGACGAAGCACAGGAAAATCTTCGCGTATGCGCTCGACATTCCATTCGAGTTCAGCCTTCGGCCTCTCCGTTTCCAAAATCTTTTCCGTGACGCTCATAAACTTTTATGTTTCTAAATTCGTATGCAGCCGATTCAACACGGCCTCGTCCAACTGCGCCTTGATTGACTCGACCTTAATCTTTTCAATCACCTCTTCCGCGAATCCGTAAGTTAGAAGATTACGCGCGATGTCCGTGTGCAGGCCGCGACTAGCAAGATAGAACAACTCCTCTTCTTCAAGCTGCCCGACGGTTGCGCCGTGCGCGCACTTTACGTCGTCCGCGAAAATCTCCAACTGCGGCTTAGTATCAACGCGCGCATCGCCTGACAACAGCAGATTCTTGTTCGTCTGCATAGCGTCCGTTCGCTGTGCATCTTTGTGAACGAAAACTTTTCCGTTAAAGACTGCGCGGGATTTTCCGTCCAATATGCCTTTGTAAAGCTGGTGACTCGTGCAGTGCGGCTTGCGGTGATCTATCAGAGAGTGCGTGTCCGTGTGCTGTCCAGAACTTACGATGTACAACCCGTCAACCCAACATTCCGCGCCCTCGTTGTTGAGCTTAACGTTTATGTTGTGGCGCGAAAGCCCTGCGCCGAGTGTGACGGTCGTAGAGTTAAAGCTGCTGTTGCGTCCAAGCTCCGCATCTGTGGTTGCGATGTGAAATGCTTTGGAGTTTTCACGCTGCACTTTGTAGTAGTTAAGACGCGCGCCGTCATCAAGCTTTATCTCGACGACAGCATTCGTGAAATAAGCTTCCTCGTGCGCGCTCGCGTAGCTTTCGATCACAGTCGCAGAGCTTCCCTCTTCCGCAACAATCAGTACACGTGGAAAAGTTGCAACCGGCTTCTCCTTCACTTTCGCAACGAAAAGCAGGTGAATGGGCGCGTCAACGCTTACGCCTTTAGGGATGAAGAGAAACGCCCCGCTCGAAATGAAAGCTGTGTTCAAGGCCGTGAAAGCGTTTTCGTTGTAATCGGCGCTGCGAGCGAGTTGGTCGCGCAAAATATCTGCGTACTTCGCATCTTTCAGCGCATCGCACATGGCAATCGCAACGACGCCTCCGGGCAAAGCTTCAATAGACGACAATGCGGAAGAGTAATGGCCGTTGATGAAAACTAACTGGCTTTTGTGCGCTTCGACGTAAGTGAATGATTGAAGTTGAGCGGAATCTATTTGCGTCGAATCTTTCACATTCTCGAAAGCAACTTCAAACTTCACTTTCGCAACTGGCGCGACGTTCGTGTACTTCCATTCTTCCTGATGGGTTGTCGGAAAACCCAACTCCTCAAAACGCGCGAAAGCATTCTCACGCAATCGCCGCAACCACGAAGGCTCGGCATCTTCGCCCTCTTTCTTTTGCAGTGCGTCGAATGCGGCTGAGTAGCTGCTCTGTTCTTTAATGACTTGAGATACCATCTTCTTTTAACTCAACTGCGGCGCGCTCGCCGTGACCTTTCCTGCCTGCGCTTTAATCCAATCATAACCTTTCTCCTCAAGCTCAAGCGCAAGCTCACGGCCTCCCTCGCGCACGATGCGCCCCGATGCGAGCACGTGAACGTAATCGGGCACAATGTAATTGAGAAGCCGCTGGTAGTGCGTGACCAGAACGATTGCGTTCTCTGCATTCTTGAGCTTGTTCACGCCCCCTGCAACGACGCGCAGCGCATCAATATCAAGACCGGAATCCGTTTCATCAAGCACTGCAAGCTTCGGTTCAAGCACTGCCATCTGCAAAATCTCGTTGCGCTTTTTCTCGCCGCCCGAAAATCCTTCGTTCACAGCGCGCGACATAAAGCTCGCATCCATCTCAACGATCTTCGCGCGCTCTTTCAATAAATCTTTGAACTCAAGCGGGTCCAGTTCCTCTTCGCCCAGATGCTTTCGCTTCTCGTTATAGGCAAGCCGAAGAAACTGCGCGTTCGACACGCCCGGAACTTCAATCGGATACTGGAAAGCCAGAAAGATTCCCTCACGCGCGCGCTCATCCGGCGGCAACTCAAGAAGGTTTCTACCCTCAAAGAGAACTTCGCCTCGCGTCACTTCGTAAGCCGGATGCCCCGCCAGAACTTTAGCGAGCGTGGATTTGCCGGACCCGTTCGGCCCCATGATGGCGTGAACTTCGCCTTTCTTGATCGTGAGATTAATCCCCTTAAGAATCTCGTTATCGTTAATTGATGCGTGTAAGTCTCTAATCTCTAACATGAAAAATTTTCTCCGAAAATTTGTCCGTTGTCAGCCGCAAGGCGTAAACAACTGACCACTGACAACGGACAATGCTTTACCCTACGCTTCCTTCTAATTTCAATCCGAGTAGGCGTGTAGCTTCGACTGCGAACTCCATAGGCAGCTGCAGGAAAACATCTTTGCAGAAGCCGTTGATGATGAGGCTGACGGCGTCCTCTTGCGATATGCCGCGCTGCTGCAAGTAGAAGAGTTGCTCCTCGCTTATCTTCGAGGTGGACGCTTCGTGCTCGACCTTCGACGTGTTGTTCATCACCTCTATGTAAGGAAACGTATTCGCGCCGCAGCGTGAGCCTATGAGCATAGAATCGCACTGCGTGTAGTTGCGAGAGCCTTCGGCCTTCGGCATGATCTTAACAAGCCCGCGATAGGAGTTGTTCGAGTGTCCCGCAGAGATTCCTTTCGAGATGATCGTCGAGCGCGTGTTCTTGCCTAGATGAATCATCTTCGTGCCCGTATCCGCCTGCTGCGCGTGATTCGTTAGTGCGACTGAATAGAATTCGCCAATGGAGTTGTCGCCCTGAAGAATGCACGAAGGATATTTCCAGGTAATAGCAGAACCCGTCTCGACCTGCGTCCATGAAATCTTTGAATTTCGTCCGGCGCACTTGCCGCGTTTTGTGACGAAGTTGTAAATGCCTCCGCGCCCCTCTTCGTCGCCCGCGTACCAGTTCTGAACTGTCGAATACTTGATCTCCGCATCATCGAGTGCAATCAACTCAACGACAGCAGCGTGCAATTGATTCTTATCGAACTTCGGGGCAGTACAGCCTTCCAGATATGAGACGTAAGCTCCTTCTTCCGCGACGATCAGAGTCCGCTCGAACTGCCCGGACTCGGAGTTGTTGATGCGAAAGTAAGTTGATAGCTCCATAGGACAGCGCACGCCTTTCGGGATGAAGCAGAACGAGCCGTCCGTGAAGACTGCGCTGTTTAGAGCCGCGAAGTAGTTGTCGTTCGTCGGCACAACCGAGCCAATGTACTTGCGCACCAACTCAGGATGCTCCTGTACAGCTTCGGAGAATGAGCAGAAGATGACGCCAGCCTTCTTCAGCTTCTTTTTATAAGTGGTCGCAACAGAGACGGAATCGAAGACCGCATCAACGGCGACGCCAGCGAGCAGCTTCTGTTCCTGAAGTGGAATGCCAAGCTTCTCGAATGTGTTAAGAAGCTCCGGGTCAACCTCATCCAGACTCGCTTTCTTCGCCTTCTGCTTCGGCGCGCTGTAGTAGATAATGTCCTGATAATCGACTTCAGGATACTTGACGTTCGGCCAGTGGCGCGGCTCTGTCATCGTCAGCCAGTGGCGATATGCTTTCAAGCGAAACTCCAGCATCCACTCCGGCTCGTTCTTCTTCGCAGAGATGAGCCGAATCGTATCCTCGCTCAATCCTCTGGGGATTGTCTCGGATTCAATGTCGGTCACGAAACCGTACTTGTATTCTTTGTTAGTGAGTAGCTCTATGTTGCTCATCTTATCTCTCGTTTTACCGCCGCCGAAGAAGTTTACAAAATCGCCGCTTTCATACAACTGCTTATGCGCTTCCGCCTGTCGGACTCAATCTGGATTGCAACTTTTGAATCTGATGAAGGGTTGCATCAACGCTTTGCTCCGTGCCTACAAGTTGAGCGAGCGTGACTTCCGACAGAGCATTCTGAACAATCTCGTGCAAGCCTTGAATCACAGGACGTATGCCGCAATCGCTCGTGTGAACGCAAACTTCAAGTACGCCCGTGTAGCTCTTGCAGTGCGACTCGACTTCATCAGCGTCCAAGACCTTTATGACTTCGCTCAGGCGAATCTCCGAAGCCGGGCGCGCTAATTGATAGCCGCCGCGCGTACCGCGAGTTGACTGCACAAGCCCCGCCTTATTCAAAATCCACAGGAGCTTCCCCGCGTTCGCAACCGAGATGCCCTCCCGCCGGGCTATCTCAGAGAGCGTCAGCGATTCACTCGCACTTAAATGCGCAAGCTGAACTAGGCAACGCAATCCGTACTCTTCCTGAGCAGAGACCTTCACGCCAGTTTCAAACTCCTTCGGTGATCCGCAGATTCAAGGCTATTCTAGCATACCTTACTTTTAAGTCAAGATTAGTTAAGTGATTGTAAATCGAGATGATATGCTATCAAGAGGCGTGAAGGATTTGGTCTAATTCGTGAGGTTGATGGAGACTGTATTACAGTGTGAAGTTGAAATTTATGTAGCCTTGAACGCGTATGGGTTGTCCTTCGATGACGGTCGGCTTGAACTTCCATCGCCGTGCAGCATCTTCTGCCGCTTGCCTGAGCATTTGCGGACCATTTGTGCTGTGAGCAGATTTCACTGCTCCATTTTCGTCAACTTCGACATAGACAGTCACAAGGCCGGAGATGCGAGCGGTTTTGGCCGTCTGCGGGTAAGAGGGATTTACCTTCTGCGTAGCCATCTGGACTAGTGAGCCTATGTCTAGAGGCTTTCCGTCTTTCGGGACATCGGCCTTTGCAACTTCGTTTGTCGCATTGACCTGTAAAGTCTGCGGCGCTGTGCGCTTGTCAGAAGCCGGCGTCGTCTTTTTCGTGTTTGTGCTCTTTTTTGTGTTCGTGCTGGTGGAATGGTTCGGCGAAGGCGGATTTGAAGCGATTGCCGGAGTGTCATTGACGGGCGCAGGAGACGTGCGAACAGGCGCTGTGCTGATTGATGCGATTCGCGTTTCGGAAGCAGCGAGTTTCTGTCGCGTTTCGTTGACCTCCGTTTGCCACTTCGTCCGCTCCTGATTAGTTCGCGCCAGGGTTGTACGCAAGCTGGCTGCTTCTTCCAAAAGACCGAGCGCATCAAAATTCTTCTCGTCCTGACGACTTATCTCCTGCGCCTGGTCGGCAACACGCTCTAATAACATACGCATGTGATCGAGATCGTTTGTGGCTTCTGCCGGTAACTCTTTGTCTGTGATGTTGATTCCGAAGGAGCGATAGCGGCTCAGGTGTTCGCGCGCTCCGTTTACGGCCTGGCCTGCGAGCGCGAAGAAGGTACGCGTGGAGTTTTCGTTCTGTGCAGAGCGCGCTCTGTAAGTATCTTCAAGAAGAGATTGGGCGCGCATGTAATCGCCCTCTTCCAAAAAGATGCTCATTAACATGATTCGCGCGACATCGCGCACGGAATCGTCCGTAGTGGTATTGCGAATGGCAGTTAATTCGTTGGCAGCAGATTCAAGCTGGTGCGCTGCGACAAGAGCGCGAGCGCGCTTCAGGCGCTTTTGTCCTCCATCCGCGTCCGCTACGGCGGATTGCGCGTGTACACTTAAGATAGTTGATGCGAGGATAAGGCAGAAAATGAACCAATTAATCAATTCGGCAACATTGCGATTTTTTTCCTTCACGTTTCAATACTCCGTAAAAAAACTTAAGCGAGCTTATTTAAGGCTCGCTTACGGGTACACCTCATAATTGATGTCCCGTATTATGGCCTCTTTGATGGGCTTTGGGCAAGTCCACCGGTTCGATTTTTCCCCGTTTGAGTAGTTGATGGAGCGAGACTTTTAATAATTTGCTCCCTGAAGACTCTTGCGCGCGCCTTTATATCCTTTTCGTCCAAAGTTAGCAAGTCCCGATCACGCATTATCACACGCCCTTCGACAATCACAGTCCGCACATCACCAGCCTTCGTAGCATAAACAAGCTCCGAATAGATATTGTAAAAGGGCGTCTGGTTCAGGTCGTCCAGATCAACAATAACAATGTCGGCTCGCTTTCCCTTCTCAATCGAACCGATCTCTTTCTCCAGATGAAGCGCACGCGCGCCACGGATTGTTGCCATCTCGAAAGCCTGTTGAGCAGAGACAACCTTCGGGTCCATTGTGAAAACCTTGTGCAGCTTGGCGGTCGTGTCCACTTCCTCCCACATGTTCAGATCGTTATTAGACGCCGCGCCGTCTGTTCCAAGACCAAGATCGAGATCGGCCTGAAGCATTTGCGGAACTGGTGCGACGCCCGAAGCGAGTTTCATATTCGATTGAGGATTGTGAACACAGCCTACGCCCAAACGTTTCAGGACCGTAATCTCTTCTGGACTTATGTGAACAAGGTGAGCGGCGATGACGCGGTTGCTCAGAAAACCAATGCGCGCAAGATAATCAACAGGAGACGCGCCCTTCTGTTTCGTAATGTCCTCGACCTCCTTGCGCGTCTCTGAAACGTGAATCACAACGGGCGCGCCCGTTTTATCCGAAAGAGCGCGAACTTGTTTGAGATGCTCTTCCGAAACAGTGTAAGGCGCGTGAGGCGCTATGGCCGGAGTGATTAGCGGATTCCCTTTCCACTTTCTGACAAACTTTTCGGCGTAAGCCATAGCTTCAGGCCAGGTCTTGTTATCCGCAACAGGAAAATCTATGACTGTTTCGCCCAGCACGCCGCGCACACCAGCCTTCTGTGTTTCGTCCGCGATTGCATCTTCGAAGTAGTACATGTCGCAGTAGGTCGTCGTTCCTCCGCGAATCATTTCCGCGAGACCGAGCCTCGTCCCTACGCGCACGAACTCTTCCGTAACGTTTTTTGCCTCAGCCGGAAAGATGTATTTCGTCAGCCACTCCTGTAAGTCCAGATCATCTGCAAGCCCGCGAAAGAGCGTCATTGGCACATGCGTATGCCCGTTGATTAAACCCGGAATGACGACATGCCCTCGCGCATCAATCGTCTCGCGCGCAGAATAGTTTTTATCAATCTCCGCAAGCGAGCCTACGGCAACGATTCGCCCGCCTTTGATCGCCACCGAGCCATCGTCAATGACGCGCCGGTCTTTATCCATCGTCACAACTTTTCCGCCGCGCACGATTACGTCAACGCTCGCGCCTCCAGCCTTCTGCGAGCGTTGCGCAGAACTCTTTAATGGTGTCGTCATAGAAGCGATAAGAGAAAGGGTAATGAAAAATCGCGTAAGTTTCATCGTTTTGAACAATCGAGAAGTCGGACTATTTCTTTCAGGCCGGGCCAAAATCACCGGGCCGCTAACGCGGCATTTCCTCATCACTCTTTTTATCTTTCAGAAATCTCGCGTCGAAGGCTCGCGGCAAAAGCTCGCGCATCTCAACTATCTCGGTCTTATCTTCCAGATTCGCTAAGATAATCGTAGCGTTGCGACAAAACTCCCAGATTATCTGCCGGCAAGTTCCGCACGGCGGAGTCAAAGGGTCCGTATCAACAACCACAGCAAGACGCTTAAAATTTCTCTCTCCTTCTGATAGAGCCTTCCAGATTGCAACGCGCTCGGCGCAAACCGTTAGCCCGTAACTAGCGCTTTCGATGTTGCAGCCCGTATAGATTTTTCCGTCCTCAGTTTCGACCGCCGCGCCCACGCAAAAGTTTGAGAAAGGCGACAATGAACAATCTCGCGCGGCTCGCGCGGCGTCAATGAGTCTTTGAATTTCCTGATCCTTCAAACCTGCCCTCCGCTCGTAGTCAATGCGTTTGCAAGGCGCTCACGAATCTTTCCGCTCAACAGATCAATGCTGACGACGTTGTGTCCGCCCTCTGGAATTATCACGTCGGCGTAACGCTTCGATGGCTCGACGAACTGCATGTGCATCGGTCGAACTGTTGCGAGATATTGCTCTATCACAGAGTCAAGAGTTCTTCCGCGCTCAGCTATGTCGCGTCTCAAGCGGCGTATGAAGCGAATGTCGTCGGGCGTGTCAACAAAAACTTTGATGTCCATCTGTTCAAGAAGGCGCGGGTCAACAAAGATCAGTATGCCTTCGATAATGACAATTGGTTTAGGCTCAATCAAGACGGTCTCGTTCAGCCGCGTGTGCGTCTTGAAATCATAGATGGGAAGTTCGACAGAGCCGCCCGCTTTCAATTTTCTGATATGGTGCACGAGCAGGTCGTTGTCGAGCGCGTCCGGGTGATCGAAGTTTACGGCGTTGCGATAATCAAGCGGCAGGTCCTTCAAGTTGCGATAGTAAGAGTCCTGCTGAATAAATGCCACTTCGCTCGCACTCGTCGATTCAAGAATGCGATTCGCAACCGTCGTTTTCCCAGAGCCTGTTCCGCCGCAAATACCAATTATCATAGTCTGGAGTCTAGAGTCTGGAGTCTGAAATCATAAGGCCGGAGTAATTTCAGCTTTTGACTCCAGACTCTAGACTCCAGACTTTTACATCATTCTCGGAATTACACGCCGCAATAGTTCCTTGAAAGTTTCGCGGACGCGCTCGCCCGTCTCTATAACTTCGTGGTGGCTGATCGGTTCGCCCAGCACGCCCGCTGCCATGTTCGTTATGCAGGAGATTCCCAGGACTTTTATTCCCATCTGGCGCGCAATGATTGCTTCGGGCACTGTGCTCATACCAACGGCGTCCGCGCCAAGGATTCTGAGCATACGCACCTCTGCGGGCGTTTCATAGCTTGGGCCTGAGAGCGCAGCGTATATTCCGCGCCTAAGTTCAAGCCCCATCGCTTGCGCCTCTTCAACTGCAATCTCCTGATAATCGCGCGAATAGACTTCCGTCATATCTGGGAAACGCTCGCCAAAACGTTGGTCGTGCGCGCCGCGAAGAGGATTAGCTTCCATCAGATTCAAGTGATCGGAGATTACCATCAACGCGCCCTGATTGAATCCGACGTTGATGCCGCCAGCAGCGTTCGTCAATATGAGCGATTCGACGCCGAGCAGGCCGAGCGTGCGAATTGGAAAGACTACCTCTTCGAGCGCGTAGCCCTCGTAGTAATGAAAACGCCCCTGCATGACTGCAACTGAGACGCCTTTTATCTTACCGAGCACAAGCCGCCCTGCGTGTCCTTCAACGGTCGAGCGCGCGAACCCTTGAATCTCTTCGTAAGGAATCGCAGTGGATTCTTGAATCTCGTCCGCGAATGCGCCGAGTCCGCTGCCGAGAACGAGAGCAACGCGCACCTCTTCGCTGTATTGCGAGCGAATTATACGCGCGGCATGTTCTGCGTGTTCATACAGGGAAGTCTTAACGCTTGCGGACATGCCTTTATCGCTCCTTCTGATAAGGAATTCCAAGAGCGCGCGGCGCGCGTGAGAGTCCAATGAAGCCCGCGAGCACGACCATCGTCAACACATACGGAATCATCTGTATGAACTGAACAGGAATATCAATCACGCCCTGCATCTGTGTGGAAAGCGCGTCGGCGAAACCAAAGAGCAGGCACGCCAGCATCGTCTGGACGGGTCGCCACTTGCCGAAGATCAGTGCGGCGAGCGCAATAAAACCTCTGCCCGATGTCATGTTGCGCGTAAACAGCGACGACTGCCCGATAGAAAGATACGCGCCGCCAATTGCTGCCAATGCGCCGGAGATTAAGACTCCTGTGTATCTGATTCTTTTCACATTGATGCCCGCCGCGTCCGCCGCTTCAGGGTTTTCGCCCACAGCGCGCAGACGCAATCCGAACGGCGTGTAGTAAAGAATGTAATAAGTGGCGACGACTAGGAGGAGCGCCAGAATAACAGGAGTCCAGGGAATCAGATTCTCCTTTGGAATCTGCGGCGTAGAACCCGAAGAGAGAAAGAATGCGCCGCTCAAAACTGCCGGAACACCTATCATCAAGATATTTATGGCAGTGCCCGTCACGACCTGGTCTGCTTTGAAGCTAATGCACGCGACAGCGTGAATGCTAGCGAGCAGTATGCCCGCGACAATCGCCGCTAACAACCCGACCCAAGGGTTTCCAACGTAATGCGTGACGGCGGCGGCTGTGAACGCGCCCGCGAGCATCAACCCTTCGAGCGCAATGTTGATGACGCCGGACCGCTCAGAGTAAAGTCCGCCGAGCGCAGCCAAAACAAGCGGCGTCGCCAGGTGAATCGTCGAAAGAATCAGAGTAAGAGTAAAGATGTCTTTCATACTTTTAGTGGTTAGGGGTCGGGAAAAGCTTTTCACTGGCACCCGACCCCTGACCCCCATTCCCTATTCACACTTTCGACCTCTTCAATAGACCGAAGCGACCGAATGGACCGCGAAAGATTGCTTCGGCGGCTACGAAGAGAATGATTGTGCCCTGCAAGACTTGAACTAAATCTTTTGAGACGTGTTCAGTAAATGCGTCAACGAAGATTCCACCGCGACTTAAGATTGCGAATAGAATTGCGGCGAAGATAACTCCAACAGGATGATTGCGTCCGAGCAGCGCGACGGCAATTCCTGTGAACCCATAGTTATCAGAGAAGCCGTCGTAGTAGCGATAGCGATAGCCCATCACTTCATTAATTCCAACCATCCCAGCAAGCCCGCCTGACACCGCCATTGCAAGCACGATCTGTTTTCTGACGTTGATTCCGCCGTACTCCGCCGCCGTTGGATTCGCTCCCGTCGCGCGAATCTCATAACCCCACTTGGTCCGCCACAGGAAAATATAAACGAGCGCGCAGGCAATCAAAGCAAGAATGAATGCCAAATTCAGAGGGATGCGTTCAGGCAATCCCGGAATAAATTTCCCCAGACGCGGGATGTGAGCAGCCGCGCCAACCGGCGCTGTCTCAAGGATCGGATCGCCCGGAACTTTGTAATGATACTGCGTGAAATAGCTGACGAGCGCGACCGCTATAAAATTCATCATGATCGTGTTGATGACTTCATGCGAGCCGAATCGCGCTTTAAGAAAACCCGGGATAGCGCCCCACAGTGCGCCGACCACAATCGCCGTAAGACATCCAAGCGGGATGAGAATGATTGCCGGAAGGCTTACGATTGAATAGTTAACGGGCTGCCCAAAGACATCAACAACAACGCCGCCAAACAGTATGCACACCCATGCGGTTGCGAAAGAGGCCACATAAAGTTGACCCTCAGCGCCTATGTTCAAAAGCCCACATCGAAACGCAACTGCCACAGCAAGACCAGTGAAGATCAAAGGCGTCGCATTAAAGAGCGTGTAGCCTATGCCGTCAGGCCACGAGAAAGCATTTCCGAGCAGTTGCCTGTAGGTCTCAACCGGCGAATCGCCAATCAACAACACGAAGATTGCGCCGACCAGAAACGCAGCCACGACGGCAATGAGCGGAAAGATCAGTTGGCGTAAAAGTTTCATACCGAAAGGCAGAATACAGAATTCAGGAGTCAGAATTCAGAAGAAAAGAAAACGGTCTCAGCCTTATATTCTGGCTTCTGAATTCCGTATTCTGAATTCTGCTTTACCCTTTTCCTCCTGTCATCAGCAATCCAATCTCTTCGGTCGTGGCTTGCTTCGGATCAACTTCGCCTACAATGCGGCCTTCGTGAATTATCAACAATCGGTCCGCAAGAGCCGTGACCTCTTCAAGTTCTGCGGAGACCAGAAGCACTGCGCAGCCCGCGTCACGCAGAGATACGAGTTTACGGTGAATGAATTCGATTGCGCCTATGTCAACGCCGCGCGTAGGCTGTGAGACCAGTAGCAGTTTCGGCTCAAGCTCAAACTCGCGCCCGATGATTAGCTTCTGTTGATTGCCGCCTGAAAGTGCGCGTGCAGGCAATTCTGGATTCGGCGGGCGCACGTCGAAATCTTTTATGACCTGCGCTGCACGCTTCTGAATCCCTGAATCATTTAGAAGAATTCCGCCAAGCCCCGCGACAGCAGGACGGCGATAGTGAATGCCCAGGATAGAGTTTTCAGCAAGATTGAAATCGAGCAGAAGGCCGCGACGATGCCGATCTTCAGGAACATGCGCTATGCCCTGCTCTTTGCGTGTGCGCGCGTTCGCATTTGTGATGTCTCGTGCGAGATATTCGACCCGGCCTGAAACGCGCGCTGGATCAACCAGACCCGCGAGAGCTTCGATTAACTCGGTCTGCCCGTTGCCTTCGACGCCTGCGATGCCTACGATCTCGCCTCTTTGAACATCGAACGAAACTTTATCAACTCGCCTTGAGCCATCGCGCGCCGTGACTGAGAAGTCGCGCACGCTCAAGACTACATCGCCCGGCTTAGCTTCAGACTTCTCCACGCGTAGCAGGACTTCGCGTCCGACCATAAGGCGCGCAAGCTCAGCCGCGTTCGTATCCTTTGTCTTCAACTCGCCGACGACGCGCCCGTCTCTCATAACCGTCACGTCATCGGAAATCGCCAGAACCTCCGACAGCTTGTGCGTGATGATGATGATGGTCTTTCCCTGCTCGCGCATGTTGCGAAGGATTGCGAAGAACTCTTCAACCTCCTGCGGCGTGAGAACTGCGGTCGGTTCATCCAAAATCAATAAACGAGCGCGACGATAGAGCGCCTTCATCAATTCCACACGCTGCTGTTGTCCAACAGATAGACTCTCAATCGTCGCATTCGGATCAACCGACAGCTTGAACTCGTTTGAGAGCGCGCGAATCTCTGCGGCAGCCTTTTTCAAATCAAGCCCTGCGACGCTTCCCGGCTCTGCGCCGAGAACGATATTCTCCGCGACGGTCATCGGCTCAACCAACATGAAGTGTTGATGAACCATCCCTATGCCGAGCGCAATCGCATCATGCGGAGTCTTTATGTCGCGCACTTCGCCATCAACGATGATGTCGCCGCTATCAGCCGTGTAAAAGCCATAGGCGATGCGCATCGCGGTTGACTTGCCCGCGCCATTCTCGCCCACAATAGCGTGAATCGTGCCGGGCATGACAGAGATAGTCACATGGTCGTTCGCAAGCACGTCGCCGAAACGCTTGGTTATATTGCGTAGCTCCAGCGCTGTGGTTTTCGGCGCAGAAGGAGATGGCTGTGTCACTTGCGGAATTTGGGAAGCAGGTATTCGTAAAGTCTCTTGCGGGTCTTGTGAAGATGGTAAGGTCAGAGTGGCTTGCGGGTCTTCGGAAGCAGAAAGGAGTGCGCCATCTGCCAGACAGAAACTTAAAGTCTCATCCGAATAAGTGCGATTACATGTAGGGCAACGTTTCATCTCTAAAAACAGAATTCAGAATCCGCAAGTCAGAAGAAAAGAGAAACCGATTTCAGCCTTATTCCATTCTGAATTCTAACTCTATATTCTGCCTTTCGTTCACTTCGCCATTGCATCTGTCACTTTAATTTGTCCGCTCGTGATCTTCTGTTTGGCTGCTTCAGCTTCCTGAATCGCTTCGGGCTGAACCAGTTTTTGATTGCACTGATCCATCGCGTAGCCCACGCCGTCTTTGTCCAAGCCATAGACGTGAATGCCGCCGCTGAATTGTCCGTTGACTACATCCAGAACGATCTGATAGACGGCGTTGTCAACCCGCTTGACCATGCTCGTCAGGACAAAGCCTGGCTTGACGCAGTTCTGGTCCGAATCAACTCCTATGACGAAATGTGTTGCGCGTCCATCAGGAGTTGTCCCAGCTTGTTCAACGGCATCGAACGCGCCCAATCCTGAATTACCGGCAGCAGTAAATATCACGTCCGCGCCTTTGCCGATTTGCGAGAGCGCGAGTTCCTTGCCTTTGCCCGGATTGTTCCATGCCGAGTCTGTGACTCCAACGTAATTTTGAATGATGCGAATGTTCGGGTTAACAGCGTGCGCGCCCTCTTCATAGCCGGTCTCGAATCTGTGAATAAGCGGAATGTCCATGCCGCCTATGAAGCCCAGCGTGTCGGACTTTGTAGTTTTAGCGGCGAGCATCCCGACCAGAAAGGAGCCTTCGTGCTCTTTGAAGACTAACGATGCGACGTTTGGAAGCTCGCTTACGCCGTCAACAATCGCAAAGCGTATGTTTGGATAATCCTTTGCGACCTGCTCCATGATTGGAGCTTGCGCGAAGCCCACGCCGATAATCAGATCGTAGTTGCGCTCGGCAAACGCACGCATGGCAGGCTCAATTGCGTTCGGCGTGCCCGGCTCAACGTCGCGCAGAACAATGTCTAACGGCTTCTTGTTTTCGCACGGCGTCCCGTCGGGGCGCTTGCCCGTCTCTGCGCATTTGACGCCAACCCACGCTGCGGCATTGAACGAGCGGTCATCTTTGCCGCCTATGTCGAAGACAATGCCTACGTGGATTTTCGATTTATCGTCCGTACTGCTGCTCCCCTTCGTCGTGCAAGCTGGACCGGCGAGCACAAGCGCGAGCGCGCAGAGAGCTACCAGAAAAGTTAAGAGCGTGTACTTTCTCATTTCTTTATAACTTCCTTAATCAGTGTGGGAGCGTGTGCGTGTTCACCGGATATTTTATACGCGGCGCGTATGCGCGTGGAAGCCGTTTGAGCCTGCGCTTCATCGCGGCAGTAGAGAAGCCCTAGAGTTTTTCCTTCATCAACGCGGTCGCCGATCTTGACTTCCGCAGCAAAGCCGACCGCCGGGTCAATTCTGTCTTCTATGCGAAGGCGGCCTCCGCCGATTGAAGCTACGGCATGTCCGATCTCAGCCGCGTCAACGCTCTCTATAAATCCGGTGCGCGTGGATTCTACCTTAACCTCACGCTCAGTCAAAGGAAGAAGTTGCTGAGGATTATCGCACACGCGCGGGTCGCCGCCCTGCGCTTCAACGTTTCGGCGGAAACATTCGAGCGCATTGCCGTTGCTAAGCGAGCTTTGAACCTGCTCGCGCGCCTCATCAAGCGACGATGCGATGCCTGACAGAGCGACCATTCGAGCGGCAAGCTCCAAAGAAAGTTCCTTCACAGGACGAGCGCGTTCGTCCTCTTCATTTCGCAGTATGTCAATGCACTCGCGCACTTCGATTGCATGACCTACGGCGCGACCGAGCGGCTGGCTCATGTCTGTCAACAGAGCTTCAGTGTGTACGCCAAACGAATTGCCCGTTGCGACCAGCGCACGCGCAAGCTCTCTTGCATCATCTTCATCAGACATGAAAGCTCCGCTTCCAGTCTTTACGTCGAGCACGAGCGCGCCGAGTCCCGCCGCGAGTTTCTTTGACATTATCGAAGCGACGATGAGAGGAATCGCTTCAACTGTACTGGTCGCGTCGCGCAGCGCGTAGAGCTTTTTGTCCGCCGGAGCAATCTCTTTTGTCTGCCCCATCATTGCGAATCCGACTTGATTCAAAATCTCTCGAAACTCTGTGACCGACAGGTGCACTCGATAGCCCGGAATTGATTCAAGCTTGTCGAGCGTTCCGCCCGTGTGACCAAGCCCGCGACCTGAGATCATCGGAACTACTGCGCCGCAAGCTGCTGCGAGCGGAGCAAGTATGAGCGAAGTCTTATCGCCCACGCCGCCCGTTGAATGCTTATCAACTTTCGGCTTCGGAATGTCTGAGAAATCCAGAATCTCGCCTGAGTGAAGCATGGCGTCTGTGAGCATAGCAGTCTCATCTGCGCTCATGCCCTTTAGAAAGATCGCCATCAGAAGCGCAGATGCTTGATAGTCCGCGAGGCCGCCGCTCGCAACGCCGTCAACGAAGAACTGAATCTCACGCCGCGTCAACCTTCCGCCGTCACGCTTC